>JAQAZP010000232.1:0-42239 GCA_032127265.1 Acidobacteriota bacterium | reverse complement strand
GGGGGGAGGAACGGTGGATCTGCGTTCACCGCCACCGACCCGGGGGAGATGCCGATCACCACTTCGGTGGTCACCGCTTCCAGGACGCCGGAATAGGCCGTGATCAATGCCGTGCCGCCAACGCCCTCGCTGTACAGCTTGTTGTACACTCTGCCGTTCTGGGTCGTCATCCGGGTGCTTTCCAGCCGGCCCAGGTCGGACACCATTTCGATCACCGTGCCGTTGGACACCGGGTAGCCGTCGGATTCGGTGATAATGGCCGTAATATCGGAAACCCCGCCGATGATCGAGATGGTGGTGGGGTTGGCGAAGAGGGTCATGGCGGACCCTTCAGGCGCCACCGGGTCCACCAGGTCGCACTGCATCAAAACCAGGCAGGGCAGGATGGCCAGCAGCGGCCAGGCGATCAGTGCCAGTCGTTTTTTCATCGTCTTCACCGTGAAGGTTGCCAGAAGGCCGAGTAATATTATCGAATGAACGAACAAAATGCCGACCTGCAGCAGTCACCGGTCAGACCGTCAAATTCGGTGGAGGCCTGCAATATCGCCTTGAACCGGAAGCAGGCTTCGGATCAGTGATACGTCCACAGGGGAATGATCGTCTATGACTCCTGCCGGTGCCATGCTCTCCGGAACTGATCGAAACAATTGATGGTAGCATATTTTCCGGGGAGAGTCACCCGCAGATACTGCCGGGTCGTCACGGCCCGAACCGGGTGAACACCTGGCGATTATTTATTGATCTTTGATCCGTCGTGAACTATAATATTTTGGTATCGTATTTTTTTACTTACAGTTAGCAGAATAACTGCCAACTGTTATATGTGGCGTTTTGCTGATGATTCACGCGTCCTCTCGCCGGCCTGCCTCGCTTCCCGCCGTCCGATGTCCGGCCCGCCGGGTCATCATGTTATCACGGCCGGGAAAGGCCCTTCTCCTTCCGTTGATGCTTCTTCTTTACAGTCTGATCTTCATCCTTCCGGTGCGGGGGGACGAGACCGTGATCTTTGCCTTTGGCGACAGCATCACCCAGGGGTGGAACTCGGACACCCACTCCGATGAAGCCGGCGGCTACCGGCTGATCCTCGAAGAGCTGCTCGACACCCAGGTGGAGCCGTCGGTGATCTACGACTTCGGGTATGGCGGCGAAACCACCGACCATGCCCTGACCCGGCTGCCCTTCGTCCTCACCTTTATCGGGGACCGGATCCTGATCATGTTCGGGACCAACGACATCAGCCATGGGGTTTCCATCAACACCGCGCTGTTCAACCTGGAACAGATGCTCGGACTGTGCCTCGAGGACGAGACCGCTCCCATGATCTCCACCATCATTCCGCGGGTCAATGACCCTCGTGACCCTGACAACGCCCTGGCCCAGCAGCTCAATGCCGGTATCGCCGTCCTGGCCCAGCGGGACGGTGTGGAGTTCTGCGACAACTGGGAGACTTTTTATACATACCTGCCCGGGTACCGTTTTCTCTATTCCGACCAACTGCACCCCAATGCTCTGGGCTACCAGCTGATGGCCGAGACATGGTTCGGGGCTCTGGCCCGCCTCAAGCCGCCGCCTTCGGTCCAGGCCATCTCGCCCACGGGCATGTTGAACGGCGAACCCCGGACGGTGAGCATAACCGGCAGCAACTTCCTGCCCGGGGCCGTGCCCCGGCTGGACGAGATCCCGATGCAGCTGTTCAATGTGGTTTCCAGCAACTCGATCGCCGCCACGGTACCCGCGGAGTTGAGTCCCGGAGTCTATGACGTGGTGGTGGTCAACCCCGGGGGGGTGGCGGCCACCCTGGCCAACGGCTTCACCATCACCAACTCTCCGCCCGAGATCACCTCCATTTCCCCCGGCACACTGGAGGCCGGCCAGCGGACCTGGGTCACCGTGCAGGGGCGGTTCATCGAGTGGGGGGCCCAGCTCAGTGCCGGTGTGTTCGGGTTCGACCCGGTGAACGTGGTTGGCGATTCGAGCCTCCGCGCCCTGACCCCCGACGGCATCCCGGTGGGCCTTTACGATGTCCGGCTGACCAACCCCGACGGGCAATGGGATCTGCTGGAGAACGCCTTGGCCGTGGTGGACACCGGCACGCCGGCGATCGGCAACCGCTATCCGGAGCCCGGCTCCAGCGGTGCGTCGAGGCACACCGCGATACGGTTCAACCTCCGTGACAGCGGTTCGGGAGTCAACATCGCTTCGCTGGGCCTGGCGGTCAACGGCAATACGGTGATCCCCGCATACAGCGGTACGCCGGGTGACTACTTCGTCCAGTATCAGCCGCCGGCCCCGCTGGCCTGGGGGCAGACGATTTCCGTGTCGGTGGGGGTCAGTGATTTCAATCAGCCGGTGCCCAATCACATGAACGTGCTCTACACCTTCACCGTCACCGGTTCAGCCGACGGCGACCTGGACAATCTGCCCGACGGCTGGGAGGTGGCGAACTACCTCGATCCCGACACCCCGTTGGGTGATGAAGGCGGGGCGGGAGACCCTGACCGGGATCTGCTGACCAACCTTGCCGAATACAACGGGGGCACCGATCCCACTTCGCCCTCCCAGACGCTGACCGGACCGGGCCCCGGGCGCGGCAACCGTCCGCTGATCAGGATCTGGGACACCAGCGGCGTTCAACTGGGCGGCGTGGAGTGGGTGGCCTACGGGGCCGGGGACTGGGGGGCTGATGTGGCGGCCGGCGACATCGACGGCGACGGCCGCGACGAGGTGATCACCGGTCCCGGACCCGGTGAGGTGTACGGGCCCCAGGTTCGCGGCTTCGAGGCCGAAGGCGTCCAGGTTCCGGGGGTCAACTTTTTTGCCTACGGCACCAACCGCTACGGGGTGCGGGTGACCGCCGGCGACGTGGACGGCGACGGGATCGACGAGATTGTCACCGGCGCCGGACCCGGGGTGGTGTTCGGACCGCACGTCCGCGCGTTCAATGTCAACGGCGGGACAGTGCAACAGGTTCCGGGGATCAGTTTTTTTGCCTACGGTACGCTGAAATACGGGGCCAACGTGGCCTGTGGCGACCTGGACGGCGACGGGATCGATGAGATCGTCACCGGTGCCGGTCCGGGGGCGGTGTTCGGCCCCCATGTTCGTGCTTTCCAGTATGACGGCAGCAGCGTGAGCCCGGTGCCGGGGGTCAGCTTCTTTGCCTACGGCACATTGAAATACGGCGTCAACGTGAGTTGCGGTGACGTGGACGGTGACGGGTTCGACGAGATCATCACCGGCGCGGGCCCCGGAGAGGTCTTCGGTGCCCACGTGCGGGGCTTCAACTGTGACGGCGGGGCGGTGGCCCCCATATCAGGGATCAGTTTCTTTGCCTACAACACGCCCAAGTACGGGGTCAATGTGGGGTGCGGCGATCTGGACGGCGACCGGCGGGACGAGATCATCACCGGCCCGGGCCCGGGTCCCGGCTTCGCCGCCCAGGTGCGTGGTTGGAAGCTGGATCACGGTGCGGTGACTCAGCTCCCGGGGATGGAGTTCTTTGCCTACGACCAGTTCGTGTATGCCTACGGGGCTCGTGTGGCCGCCGGGCACTTTTACTACTGATTCTTCAGCGGCCGAAAGGGGATTGGGAGATGAAGCGATCACGGCACCAGCTGATCAGGGCGACGGTCCTGCTGTGTGTGCTGGCCGCCGGGGCCTTGCCGTCCCTGCCGCTTAGCGCTGCAGAGCAGTTGCTGGCGTCCCTGCCCGGTCCCGCCGGGAAGGACCTGGCCTGTTTCACCGGGACGGACGGTCACCTCACGGTGTTCTATGCCGGACCGGGGACGGCTGCCGGCCCCGGGCGGGTGGCCTGGATCACCGGACTCTCCAACAGCGGCACCGCGGGCACCGCGGGCGGCCTGCTTCCACCGGGGCGAGCGGGGGAGGCACGGGCGTACGGCCCGGCGGCCCTGCTGCTGCCCGGTGACACGCGTCCCTCTGCCGCCTGGGTAGAACGGCAGGACGGCGGGTGCCGGCTGTTTCTCTCCCGGCCCGCCGCCGAGGAAGGCCACTGGTCCGAGCCGGAACCGGTCATTCCCCGGCCGGTTGACCTGATCCGATTCCTCGACGGCGCCGGTCCCTGGCTGGTCTGGGTCGAGTCTCACACATATGATGATGACATTGTCGCCTGCCGCCGCGGCCCGGGCGGCTGGGAGCCGCCGGTGGCGGTAAGCCTGGGCGACGATAGCGAGGATCTGTCCCCCCGTGTGGCCCTGCATCCCTCCGGAGCTCCCTGGGTGGTGTGGGCCGGCGCCCGTGACGGCGGCCGGGACGAGATTTTTCTCAGCCGGCTGAAGGGGAAGCAGTGGGTCAGGGAACAACCGGTCAGTCGTGAGGACGACACCCCGGATGTGCTGCCCGACCTCGCCATCTCACCCGACGGTCTGGCCTGCGCGGTCTGGCTCGGCTATGACAGGGCAACCCGTGATTACCGGGTCACCGCGGCGTTCTCCAGAGATGGTGAGACCTGGTCGGAGGAGGTCCGCCTGGGGCAGGGTTCTTTTTCCCGTCCCCCGAAACTGACCCTGCTGGCTGACGGCCGATTCCTGCTGCTCTGGTCCGATGCGGCTGGAACCCTCTGGCATGCCGAGCAGAGCGATGCGCGCTGGTCCGACCCGAAGAAAATAGAACCCTCGGGAAGTGATGCGGCGGCAATGAACAAGGCGGCGCTGCTGTTGATTCACCGGTCGAACCGGGGAGACGGCAGCCTGGTGGCGGTCCCCCGATCAGTGCCCTGATCTGGCGGGTGGATTCTGCCGTCGGCCCGGGCAACGAACATTTTTGGCGGTTCAGCCGTAAAACAGACGTGCAGTTCAGATCCCCTGCCAGGGCCGTGAAGGCCCCCCCGGCCACTGGTGTCGCCGCAATCAGGGCGACCAGAACACCCCAAGGAGGTGTTACAAGCATGGAAACCATCAGGACGAAGGAAAAGATCCAGGCACTATTGGGCTACGTGGAATTGTGCCGCATCGGTAAGCGCAAGGTTGTCTTCTGGTCCTACACCGTCACCGCCGCCGCCGTGATGGCCACCGTGGCCCTCGCCTTTTTCGGGGTGGCCATCATGGAAGTCTTTGTCGGCGCCCTGGTCGCGGCAGTGCTTGCCGGTCTTTTGGGATACACGGTGAACCGGGATCACCGCCGCTGGCGGCACATCTCCGGCGAACTGAGGGGGTGGCTCGCCGAAACCGAGAGGGAGCTGCAGATGGAAAAACCGGCCTTGATCAGGAAGTGACGGGGGGAGTCGATGAAACAGACCAGGGAAACGGCGTCCAGAGAGGCCCGGGAAATCCAGGAAAAGGGCCAGGTGGTCACCGGGATGTTCAAGGGCGACGTGGAGAAGTTCAAGGAGGAGTACAGCAAGACCGAGAAAGAGGCCAAGGTCAAGATCAACCTCGACCACGTGATCGCCCAGAAAACCCAGATCGGCATGGAGATTCAGGCCTCGGTGGAGAAGATCGTCCAGAACCTTGATGAGGCCACGCGCAAAATCATCGAGATCAAGGGGCTCAGCGCCTGGGAAAAATTCCTCTCCATTTTCGGTGGCGGCGGCAAGAACGCCGCCGTGCGTCACCACCTCCGCCGCGTCAAATCACAGAACATATCCGAGAACATCAACACCACCATCGATTTTTCGCGCTACTACGAGCAGTCGCTGGGAATGCTCATCGAGGAGGGTACGCGCGAGTTGGAGGAACTGGTCACACTGCGGGACCGTTTGAACCAGGATTACACCACCTCGGTCCGCGAGGCCCAGGAGCGCAAAGCCCGGCTGGACGAGCTGGACGTCCGCCTGGAGGAAAAGGAGAAGGACCGCGAGAACGCCCTGGTGGAGGACCGGGGGATCATCGAGGCCGAGATCAACCGCCTGCAGGACGAACGGCGGGAACTGCACGACCAGTGGCAGCAGGCTTCGATCAGCGGCCGCCTGGCCCTGGAAAATTACGAGACGGCCAAGAATTACGTGGCCGCTTTCGACACGTCCACCAAGTCGCTGAAAGCGATCCAGCTGAAGCTGCAATATTCGCTGGATCAGACTGCCGAGATCCTGCAGAAGACCATCTCTGTTTTTAAGAGAGCCGAGACGGTCAAGGGGTCGGGAGCGATGTTTGACGCCTACCGCCAGACCCTCGACTCGCTGCACAAGATCACCGGTGACGCGGTGGAAGCGATTTCGGCGGAGACCTCGCGGATCCTCGACAAGCCGCTCAACGATCCCGAAACCCAGGAGGCCAAGCGGCGTCAGATCGAGGAGGCCACCCAGCAGTTCCGGGAGGCGCTGATCCGCAACTACGACCGCCTGATCGAAAAGGAGCGGAACATCCAGGCCGCCAACGGAGGCGGCGAGTCGGGAGACGCCTGATCCGCACCGGGCCTGGTATCGAGCGGGGTTGCCGGTGACGGCTGCCGCCGCTGGTGAATGAACCATGGAAAACGTGCTGCCAATCGAAGGCCGCCAGATCAATCCCTACCTCGAGCGGCTCACTTCGGCGCTCCAGGCCCTGGAAAAGGGCCTGCGCGGGGCCGGGGAGGAGGACGTGGCCGACTACTGCCGGCAGATTGGCGACACCCTGGTCTTTTACCGCTACAGCGACGAGGACCAGAAAGAGGGTATCGATCCCCGGCTGCGCATCGATCCCAGCGCCTCCGGGTTTCCCAACAGCCTCGAATTCATCCGCCTTTTTCAGGAGAAGAACCGCGCCGGTGAAGTGCTGGCCGAACTTCCGACCCAGGAGCATCTGGCCTCAGCCGCGATGCGGAAGATCCTGGCCGGTGAATTCCCGCGCCAGGAACAGCAGTCCAAGATTCGCCTGGACTACTACCGCCGTCTGCGTGATGTCCCCATCGTCCGGGACTTCGAAGTGGTGCGGGTGCGGGAGAACGGGGCGGGCGCTGGCTGCCGCCGCTACCACCTTCACTGGCGGGGGCTGGACCAGTCGAAGAATCTCTTCGTGGCCTATGCCCTGGAGCTGGAACAGGACACGACTGACGAGCCGCTGGGCCGCAAGCACGGCAGCTTCGAGCTGTTTACCACCCTGGAGCAGAAGTTCGGCCTCGGGGCGGCGCACCTGCTGAAGAGTGTCGACGCTTTTTCCGCCATCCACCCCAAGGTGGTGAAGCGCCACGTGATCGGTCCTTTTTACTGCGACCACACACACAATGCCGGGCCGCTGGAGGAGGTTTTTCGTTGTTCGGCCGAGCCCTGGCTGCTGCGCTACCGTTGCGAGTCAGTGGTCAGCGAGAAAACATTGGAGATCAAAAAATCGATGTTCCGCAAACCCGACCGGATGGAGCTCTGCTCCGAGGAGACGGTGGACAATTTCGCTTACTGCCCGGACCGCATTCGACAGGAACTGGGAGAAATGTTCATCAACGGCGGTGAAGAGAGCTACCGGGTGGTGGGTGTGGACCAGGAAGGACGGATCGTTGATTGACGCTGAAAAACTACTCCCCGGAGACCTGGCCGAATACCGGAAAAAGGTCAAGGAACGTCTGCGAAACTTCAGGATCGACCCGCTGACCCTCGACCTCTACCGCCTGGTTCGCGAGATCGATGGCCAGGACCCGGACCTGATGAGCGTGGAGGAGACCCGGACCCTGCTGGCCGTGGAGGAGGGACTCACCGCATTTTTCGCCCTCTTCGGGCACCTGGAGAACCTGCTGGAGATCCCGGCGCTGCGGGCCGACGCGGGGCGGGACCGCAAGCTGCTGGAGCACCGCCTGACTTTTGCCGCGCTCTATGCCCTCTTTGCCGCGGCCTCGATCATCGCCGGGAAAACCGCAACCATCCGCGAGGCGCTGCCCCGGGAGGAGGTCCGGACCTGGCCGCTGAACCTGGAAAGCGTGGCGCTGGATGCCAACGAAATCCGGACCTTCAACAACGTGGTCTCCCGCTTTCTCGTGGACCTCTGCGAGAAGAAGCCCGACCGGTCGCGGGTGGTGACCAGCACCGCCGACTTCGTCTGCCTGACCCACGATTTCTTCCGTGAGATGGCGGAGCGCTGCACCCGTCTCAGTCAGTCCTACCTCGATCTGAAACCGGTGGTGGAGAACCGTCACTTCCTCTTTGACGGGGTGTCGGTCTCCGGTTTTACCCTCCAGCTTGAGGACCCGGAGAGCGTGGCGCTCAGCGGCGACACGTTTGACCAAATGGTGGGCAATCGGGAGCTGAAGACCTCGTTGTGGGGCGTGGCGGACAAGATCCTGCTCTATGACCCGCGCACCCGCCGCAATCCGGCCAAGGAACTGGGCGATTTCGCCCGCACCATCCTGCTCTACGGCCGGCCGGGCACCGGCAAGACCATGGCGATCAGCGCCCTGATCCACGAATTGACCGCCAGGGCGAAGAAACTGGGCAAGCCTTTTCGCGCCGTGCTCATCGGCAGTGACGTCAAGGACAAGTATTTTGGCGAGTCGGTGAAGAACCTTAAGCGAAAGCTGGCCGAGCTGCACCGCGGCGACCGAATCTGCCTGGTGGCCATCGAAGACATCGACCTGATGCTGGCCTCGCGGGACGACGTCAATGTCAATGCGGCGGACAAGGACCTGCTGCACGAGCTGATGAACACCCTCGAGGGCGTGGCCTCCCAGGACCTGGGCAATGCGGTGATCGTGGCCACCACCAACGACATCAAGGGCATCGAGGGCGCGCTGGCCGAGCGGCTGCAGGAAAACCCCATGGAGGTCCGGGGGCCGGAGACCGCGGAGGACTTCGCCACCCTGTTCCGCTACAAGCTGCGCCGCGGGCTCTCCATGGCCGAGGGCGGGGTGGGCGGCTACGTCCGGGTCCCGGACAAAGGCTCCCGCCGCCAGCCGGGGTGGCACGAGATCGGCGAACTTTGTCTGGAATACGGCTTCACCGGCCGGCCGGTGAAGAATATCTGCAAGCGGCTGATGACCGTGGCCGGGGAGTTTCGCATGCCCGAAGAGGTATACGGCCTGGAGGGGGACGAGTGCGTCGAGCGGCTTCGCGGTCTCTACCGTCCCATCGACGGCGCCACGGTGCTGGCCGAGGTGGAGCGCTACCGGACCCACAGCCTGGCCCACGAGGAGGCGATGCGTGAGGAACGGATCCGAGCACGCAAGGAAAGCCTGCTCAGCGAACTTCGGGCCGGCCGCCTGGCCCAGGCCGAGTTGCAGAAGGAGTAGCACCTTGCCGGTGACCTTCCAGGGCGCAGTGGACGGATTGAAACGGCTCTTCGGGCGCAGCCGGGCTTTTCACCAGCTGCTCTCCACCAGGGCCGGCCTGTTCCCGGTGAACGGGGCCCTGGCCGACCGCTACCGCACCCTGTTGCGGGACGTGCTGGGGCTGGAGTGCCGGCTGGAATCCTTTTCGGTGGACCGCGGCGGTTTCAGCCCCGAGGTGGCTGGTCAGCTGGGCCCCGACTACCTGCGCACCGGGGAGACCACCCGGCTGATCATCGTGCTTTCCCCGGACCAGTCACAGGCTGCGCTGCACCTCTGCGGCAGTTCCTATGAGCGGCTGGTCCTGGAGCGGCTTTACCAGGATGGACGGAAACTCATCGGTTTCCTGACCTTCAAGCACCTGCTCTGGGGGGAGCTGGATGATCGGGTGGGTCTGGTGGAGACGCCGGACGACCTGCTGCTGGTGGAAACGGTTGAACTCAGGCTCGATACCCAGGAGCGGGACCTGGAGAAACTGGCCCTGTTCCATCGTCAGGCCGCCGAACTGCTCCGTGGGGACGGACTCAACCGGGACTCCTCAATCCATGCCATGCTCCACCTGCGGGATGAACTGGTTCGACGGCTGGGCGACCTGCGGACGCTTGAGTTCGACGGGCCGGTCAACCTGCGGATGGGTGTGGGCTCATTCCACAGCGACCTCTTTGGCGGCTGCTACGTGCTTCGCGACAGTGAGACATGCCTGATCCACGGCGACGGGGAGAAGGCGCCCGGGAAGCTGGTCTCCTCCTGCTTCCCCTGTTACCGCTACCAGGATCCGGAGTTGCTGGACTACCTGCAGCAGAACGAATTTGTCGAACTGCGCAGCGACCTGATCGAACAGCGGATCCGGGAGATGGAAAATGAACTCCTGCTCCAGCAGGATCTCAATCCGCTGCGGCTCCACTTTGTCCAGCGCCGCTACTATCTCAAGCAGTTGCGCAGCCTCTTCCCGGCGAGCTACTACGAACTACGCGACCTGCTGAAGATCCGATCGGAGCGCAGGCACCGCCGCCGGCTGGGAGAACTGATGGCCCGCTGCACGCCGGCCACCCGGCTGAAGCTGGCCGCCCCGATCCGCCAGCCGGCCTTTGTCAGCCGGTTGCTGGCCGAGATCGACTCCACCGACTGCTACAGGCTGTATCGCTACAACACCCCGCGGTTCAAGGACGTTTTTGGCCGGGCCACGGATGCGCACAAGACATACATCTACGAATCCCTGCTCCAGTCCATCACCTCCACCGGGCAGTACAATCCCGAGGCCAACGCCTTTCTCAGCCGATTCACCGAACTGAATCGCCGGCTCAAGGTGCGGTTCAGCGAGGAGGATCAGGGCTCTTTGCCGTAGTGGGGAACCTGTGACCGGGTCTCATTGCCCGGATGCTTCGCCAAGCCGCTGTTTGAGGAAGCCGGTGTCAAGGGTGGAGAGAAACCAGCCGGCCCGCGGGCCCCGCTCCTTGCCCAGCAAGGCGAGGTAAAGCGCTCGAAACACAACCTTGGGCTGGGCGCCCGCGGCTTCCGCGGTCTCGTAGAGCATGGCGTGGATCTGCTCGGCGTCCAGATCCGGTTCCAGCCGCTCGGCCAGCAGACCAAGGGCCTTGACCGCTTCCGCAGGCAGGTCCTTCGCTGCATCGGGCAGCGTGGGCTGCACGCTGAATTTCACCGTTTCCGGGGCATAGGTTTCGAGCCATCTTCGGGCGTAGGCCGCCCGGCCGCGGATGCCTTCTTCGTTCTCCACGTCATACCCGCCGCGGCGCAGGATATCGATCACCGCTTCATCGCCCCGCGCGCCGGCAATCTGCACCACGGTGACCACGTGCTTGAAGGGCACACCCACTGCCGGCACGCTGCCCAGGGCCGAGAGCTGGTATGAACGTTCGTCGGTGCCGGCGGCCTCGGTGTCGTCAAAATCGTTGATCAGGTTGAGCAGCGGCATCCCGGGGTCGAAGGAGATGGTTTTCTTCGGCGCGCGACGGATCACCAGGTAGCGCAAAACCTCGGGCGGGAGGATCTCCAGCATTTCGCTGATCGTCACCACGTTGCCCTTGCTCGAGGACATGTCCCCCACACCACCGAGCCGGATCCACTCATAGACCAGCGGCATCGGCGCCGGATGGCCGAAGATCTCCCTGCAGATCCGCTCCCCGGTGGCATAGGAGCCTCCGCGGGTGGCGTGGTCCTTGCCAAAGGGCTCGAAGATCACGCCCAGCACCCGCCACTTGGCCGGCCAGTCCACTCGCCAGACCAGCTTGCCCCCGCCGTTCATGCTCACTTCGCCCTCGTCGCCGCAGCCGCAGGTGTAGGCCACCGTTTCTCCGGGCGAATCGAACCCGGTGACCCTGGTGCCGGTGAGCCGGCCGCAGCTGTTACAGATCGGTGTGAAGGGGCTCCAGTGATCCGGTGTTTCGCGGCCGGCCATCTGATCGATGATCTCCGCCACCCGGTCGCGGTTCTCCAGGGCCAGCTTGATCATCGGGGTCATGCGGCCCGATTCGTAAAGCTGGTGCAGCCGGACCAGTTCGGTGTCGATGCCCAAGGTGTCCAGTGAGGTGAGGAACGGGTCGAGGAAGTGGTCGGCGTAGCTGCGGCCGTCACCGGCCGGTCCGGGGATGCGGGAGAGCGGCCGTCCCACGTGCTGTTCGTAGACTCCGGGGTCGAGGAATGGGTAAACCCGGCGAAGATTGTCGAAATCGTCGGCGATGTAGTAGAACTTCGGCTTCAGTCCCAGGCCCTTGAGGGCGCGGTACACCGCGTCCGCGGTCACCACTTCGCGCATGTTCCCGATGTGGATCGGCCCGGAGGGGGAGATCCCGGTGCTGATCACCACGTCACCGCCCTGCTCCACCAGCCGGTCGGCTGTTTCGTCCGCCCAGTGCTTGCCCACACATACCTCCCGGGGGCAGCTCCGCCCCTCGTCCTGTCCTTGGTTACCCGGTTCCCCGGGCCCGATGGCGCGGCGCTATTATCACACATCCACCGGGTGGTCGAAAATGGGGACGGGGCAGGCCGATATCTCCGTCTTCGCTCACGGGTCTCGAGGTGCAGGGCGGGGTAGCATTCCCGTCCTCGCTTCGGATCTTGATATGCGGTGGGCTGGGTATCTATCCCCTCCTCGCTTCGGGTCTCGAGTTCACGTAAGGGTTGTCACAATCCTCTCGACAGGCGTTCGGAGAGGATAGATACCCAGCCCACCTGGTCCTTGCTCCGAATGCAGAACCGCCCAAAGCCAGTGGGAAACAGGGCGGGTCGGTTTCTCCGTCCAAGCGAAATGTCGAGAGGTCTTTGACAGGTTGACGTGAACTCGAGACCCGTGAGCGAAGACGGAGATACCGGCCCGCCCTGATATCTAGACCCGGTCTCAACTTTCTGTGTACATGGAGCGGCCACCCCCGGGAGGGCGGCCGTGGTGTTCAGCTGGTGAAAATCAGACCGATCAGTCGAAGGCGCCGGTGCGCTGCCATTCGTCGTAGGTCGGCGGCTCATAGCGGTAATAGATGTCGTCCCGTGTCCCGCGCTTACCGTCCATACCGAACGAACGGATGAACACCCGGAAGCGCCGGGCATTGCAGCGGATGGTCATCTCGTAATCGTTGTTCCACCCGTCATTGATGTCGATGGCCTTGTAGTATCCCTCTGTCACGGCCCAGGTCTTGAAGTCCCAGGCATTGCGTGCGGTGATGCAATCCTCGGTGTCCGCCCGGCAGAGGCGGACCACCTCCAGCATCTTGAGGATCTCGGTCTCGCTGTGTGTTTCCTTGGTGATGTTCATCGCCCGCTGGAGATTGGGCACGGCCAGGGCCGAGATGATCCCGATCACCGCCACCACCACGAGCAGCTCGATCAGGGTGAAGCCGGCCGTGTTGCCGACCCGGTCCCTGCGGGGTGTCGTTGTCCGTGACTGGTTCTTCATCGCATCCCCCATTATTCGGCGTCGTCGATCCGGTCGAAGTAGGTGTCCATTTCGGTATCGGCGGTCATGGTGACCGGCATCAGATCCCGGGCCAGCGCGTCACTGATCAGCGGCGCCGGAAGAGCAGACCCGCTCCGCTCCAGACGGAAGTTGTCCACCCCGATTCGTGTGTACTGGTAACGCTGCAGTTCATCCGCCTGGGCCGAAAGCCAGAAATCAGGCACCAGGGAGTCGAGGTCCGATGGGTATTCCCCGTGCTCGTCGTAGTACTGGCCGAGGATGGTCATCATGATCATGCACTCGGAGAGTTCGATCTCGGCCACTTCCACCGCGGTCAGCCCGGCCGGCCTGTTTTTGAGCACCATGAACAGTTCAATGGCGATGACCGGAAGGGCGATCAGCAGCAGGGCGGCAATCCATCGCTGGCTGCCCTTCTGCTTCTCACGCATCTCCATCGATGCTTCCACCCGTGCCCGGTGTTCTGCGTGGCTCTCCTTCGTCGTGGTCGCTGCCGTGGCGCTGGTCACTTTGAGTGAACAGGGGATACAGAGGGGTTTTCCCTCTTCGTCCAGCTTGCCCATGTTTCCTCTGGGGAATTGCGCACCGCAGGAGGCGCAGACGAATTCTGCGGCCTCTTTGTCCCTGGCCGTCTGATTATCCGAACTCATAACATTACCCCCGATGACAAATTAATTTTGATTGACATTGTTCTCATCGACGCGGAAGGGGAAATCTTATAGTGGAATATGAGGGGAGTTGAATATATTTTTTCAGTTTGCTGGCGATTCTGACCGATATGAAAGGTATCCTCCGCGGAAGCGACCGGGAAATGATATTTTTGTTTGGCTGAGCAGGTCGGAATGTGGACAGGGCTCTGCAATGACCAATCCAGTCCAGGAAGAAAAGAAGAGTCGGGACATCCGCGTGGCTGAAGCCTTGCGGCTCCTGGTGGGCCAGGACCATCTTTCTGCTGAGCGGGCCGAGGGACTTGCACCGCATCGGCTGGAATGAACTGGTGGCGCTGATGGGCGGGGAACTGGGCATCGATGAACGGGAATCGCTGGAAATCCAGAGCCTGGTTCTCGATATCCCGCTGATGGATCCCAACCGGCACTTCGTCGATCCCGCAGTGATTCGGATGATCCCCGGCCAGATGGCGAGACGCTATCGGGCCCTGCCGATCTTCTACGTGGAAAACAAGCTCTTCGTGGTCCTCGAGGACCCGCTGAACGTGGAAAAAATGGACGATCTGGGGTTCCTCACCGGGAAGATCGTCGAGCCGATTCTCATCGCGCCCGCGGATCTCGACCTACTCCTGCTCCAGCACCTCGGCGCTGAGGAGACCGATGAGCTCGTGGACGAGGAGGAACCGGCGGCCCAGGTGGAATCCACCGGCGCTGCTTCCAAAGAAGATGGCACGGTCGGGCATTCGGGTGAGCCGACTCTGGAAGACCTGCTGCAGGAGGGCTCGGACTCCAAGGAGGCGGGGCAGGTGGTCCACCTGGTGGGCCTTCTGCTCAAGCAGGCGATCCTCGAGCGGGCCAGCGATATCCACTTTGAACCGAATGAAGCCGATCTGCGGGTCAGGTTCAGAATCGACGGCTCGATGCGCGAGAAGATGAGGGTTCCCAGGGACATCATGCCCGCCGTGCTCTCACGGCTCAAGATTCTGGCTTCGATGGACATTGCCGAGCGGAGGGTTCCCCAGGACGGCCAGTTCACTGTCCGTCTGCGCGACCGGGGTCAGGTGGACTTCCGGGTCAGTTCATTTCCCACGGTCAACGGGGAGAAGGTGGTGCTGCGTCTCCTGATCCGGGAAAGGGGCAAGGTGAGCCTCGATGAACTCGGTTTTAATTCGGAAGTTCTGAAGGGGATCCGAAAGTCGATCAGCGCACCCAACGGTATTTTCATCGTCTCTGGACCCACCGGCAGCGGGAAAAGCACCACGCTCTACGCCTTTCTGAACGAGGTGAGCACGCCGGAGAAGAACGTGGTCACCCTCGAAGACCCGGTGGAATACCGGATGGACTCGGTGAACCAGGGGCAGGCCAACCCCAAGGCGGGGTTCACCTTTGCCCGCGGCCTGCGGGCCATTCTGCGCCAGGACCCGGATGTGATCATGGTGGGCGAGATCCGCGACCAGGAGACCGCCCGCATCGCCATGGAAGCCTCGCTCACCGGGCACCTGGTTTTCTCCACCCTGCACACCAACAGTGCCGCCCAGAGCCTGACCCGGCTGATCGACATGGGGATCGAGCCCTTTCTCGTTTCCGCTTCGCTCCAGGCGGTGCTGGCCCAGCGGCTGGCGCGCAGGATCTGCGATGAGTGCAAGGAGGAGGTGGACGAGGTGACCACCGCAGCGCTGCTGGACGACATGGGCGCCATGTTCTGCCACGGCAAGGCGTTTCACGGCGCCGGATGCGCCAAGTGCGGCGGCACCGGATACTACGGCCGGATACCGGTATTCGAATTTCTCGAAGTCAGTGACCCGGTTCGCAAGGAAATCATCGCCAAGTCCAGCGCCACCGAGATCGAACTGGCCGGCATCCAGCAGGGGATGCAGACTCTGATGATCCACGGTCTCTCCCTGGTGGAGAAGGGTCTGACCACCATCGAAGAGGTGCTCCGCCTCTGCCGCATGAGTTAGTCCGGCCCTTCTGATCCGCCGGAACCACACCCGCCGGTTCCATCGCCCTTGAACCTCCGACAAGGTTTGGCTATTCTATTATTCCCTGTGCGGTTCGAATTGGAGCCGCCGAAGTTGTTGGCAATGAATCTGTTCTGGGCCCGGCCCATACGATTTCCCGGTTACCCCCATGCGTTCACGATATATCTACAGTGCCATTGCCGTTCGTATCCTGGCCGGCCTGATCCAGATCTCACGCTGGGTGCCTCGGAAACCGGCCCTGGCCGCCGGCGGGATACTGGGCCGTCTGATGTATGTTCTGGCCAGAATGAACAGCATGGGCGGAAGGAAGCGGGTTCAGAGAAAGCGTCACACGTTCATCGATCTCTCCCTTGATCGTTCAATCGATGATTTGTCCCGGGCCTTTGGATCCAGCTTGTCATCCCGGGAACTGAACAGTGTGGCCAAAGGGTCATTTCGAAACGCCGGGCGGTCGATGATCGAAACACTGCGAATTCCAAAAATGTCTAAGCCCGAATTGCTCTCCCTGATCGATGCCGATTCTTTCGGTCCCGTTCACCAGGTCCTGGACCGGGGGAAAGGGCTGATCATCATCACCCCTCACCTGGGCGCCTGGGAGATCCTTGCCTCTTATCTGGTCCTGTGTCTGGACCGGCCATTCAGCGCCATTGTCCAGCGTCAGCGCTACTCGCCCTACAATGCTCTCTTTCACTCGATCCGTTACGAGGGCGCCGGGGTGAAAGTCATTTATCAGGACAGCGGTGCGCGGCCCATTCTCACCGCGTTGCGCCAGAACTTGCCGGTGGGGATCCTGGGCGACCTGGACATGCCCAGGCTCAACGGCGCTTTTGTCCAGTTTTTCGGCCGTCCGGCGTACACGCCGGTGGGACCCGCGGCGCTGGCCAGGGCATCGGGGGCCGGAATGGTTCCCATCTTCATCCGCTGGAAACCCGGCTCCACCGGCGCCTTCTCCTCCCCACGCCATCATGTGCACGTCCTGCCGGAAATCGATTTCGTGCGCACCGCCCACAAGCAGGCGGATATCCTGGAGAACACCCAGCGCTGGACCCGGGTGATCGAGGGTATCGTCAGGGCATATCCGGAGCAGTGGATCTGGTTCCACCGCCGGTGGGCCACCTCGGCGGACAACAACGGCCAGCCGCCGGTGTGCTGAGCCTCCGTACAGCGAAAGCGCCGGGTCAGGGCCCGGCGCTTCGATGTATCGCGATCCCGGTGGGGCGATCAGTCGCTGACCTTGATCACGTTCTCATCGTAGATCCAGCCCAGGGTTCCGTCGGCAGTCTTTACCAGGTAGAAATCCTCTTCCTTGTCGAAGGCGGTCAGTTCGGTTCCGCCGGTCACGGTGGCCTTGACCACACCGTAGATGGTGGGGTCGGTCTTGATTTCGGCCTGGGGAACGTCCACGAACAGCTTGTCCGGTGCGTCGTCGGTGACCGCGTCCTCGTGAACAAACCCGGTGCGGCCGTCGGCCAGCTTCACCTGGTAAAAGTCGTCGAGCTTCATCAGTTTTTTAAGTTCGTCGCCGGCGCTCACTGTTCCGAGGCTCTCGCTCACCGGGGAGCAGGAGGTGTGGACATTGGCGCTCATCACGTTGACGAAGAGGATGCCCGGAGGATCATCGTCCACCAGGTCTTCGTAGATGAAACCGATGGTGCCGTCGGCCAGCTGCACTCTGTACCAGTCATCCTTCTTACCCAGGGACTTCAGTTCCGTGCCGCCCGACACCGTGGCCAGGACCGGGGAGTAGACGTTGTTCAGCTCGCGGACGTTGGCCATGGCCGTTTCCACGAAGAGTTTTTCGGGGTGGTCGTCGGTGACCAGTTCGTCATAGATGAAGCCCACACGGCCGTCATCCAGTTTCACCTGGTACCAGTCACCAATGTGGTCCATGCCGTAGAGGCGGTCGCCAAAGACCGCGGTGGCCAGGACGTCGCTCTGGATCGACGGGATGGTGCGGATGTTGGCCTCGTTCGACTTGACGTAAAGGAATTTTGCCCCGGCAACGGCGTTGCCGGCCATGGCGAGGATCATCACTCCGGCGATCATCGCCGCGATCATCAGTTTGCTCTTGGTGTTCTTGCTGGTCATTTTCTTTCCCTCCATTGATTCCGGTTGTTCTTACCCTTTGCGAGTCATTTATTTCGTCGTTCGCACTGGAAAGTAGCAAGTGCCGTGCCAGCCTTCCCGGTATCTGGTAAACATTGAAATAAAATAGCTTACCCGCAGGGCATCAGGCCTCCGCCGTTTGCTGAACCTCCGGACTGTAAAAAAATCTGCGCCCGGGCTTCAATTTCCTTTGCGCCTGCCCGGTTCAGAGCCGCGACAGGGACCGGCGATCCGGTTTGCCGCTGCCGGTGCGGGGCAGTTCGTCGAGAAACTCGAAAATCCGCGGCACTTTGTATGATGCCAGGTGCCGGCGGCAGAACTGTTTCAACTCGGTCACCGAGGTCCTGGTTGACAGTACCACATGGGCCATGGGGATCACTCCCCGGGCCCGGCTGCGGGCGGCGGCCACCACCACGTCGACCACATTGGGGTGCTGCCTCAGCACCTGCTCGATCTCCGCCGGGTAGACCTTGAGCCCCGCCACTTTCATCATTTCGTCCCGCCGGGCGGCAAAGTGGAAGCACCCCAGCGAATCCCGGCGCACCATGTCCCGGGAGCGATACTCGCCGTCCACCAGCACGGCGGAGGTTTCCGCTCCGTTGTTCAGATAGGACCGGAAGACCGAGGCGCTGCGGATGGCCATTTCACCCACCTCGCCGTCGGGCGCCTCGCGGCCCTCCCCATCCAGCACCCGCACCTCCACACCCTGGCAGGGGCGGCCCATCCCTTCTTCCCTGCGCTCCAGCGCCTGGAGCTGGCACAGGCACACCCCGGCCGTTTCAGTGCTGCCCCAGACCGGCACGATCCGTTTGCCCTCCTGTCGGTTGAAACGATCGATCAGGTCCCAGGGGGTGACCATCCCGCCGGATTCAAGCAGCCGCAGGCTGTGGATGTCAAACCGGTTTCCGCGGAGCGTGTTCAGCAGCACCTCGTAGATCGGCGGCAGTCCCATGATGCAGGTGACCCGCCACTTTTCGATGGCCGAGGCGATGGCTTTGGGGTTGATCGAGTCCAGCAGAACCGCCGGGCCCCCCAGGGTCACCGAGCGGGCGAATATCTCATGGGGATGCGATGAGATGGCGAACAGCGGCAGGTGGACGTCCTGCGGTGCGATGCCCAGGGTCTCCACCACCGATTCGGTATTGGCCGTGATGGCCCGGTGGGTGGTCAACGCCCCCTTGGGGGTCCCGGTGCTGCCCGAGGTAAAGTCGATATACGCAGTGTCTTCGGGTTCGGGGCCGGCGAACGATTGGGCACCGGCGGGCGAGGTCAGCAGTGCCTCCAGAGAACCGAAATCGGCGGCCGGCGCTGAACCTCCGCCACTGATCAGGATCGAGGACCGGGGCGGAAAGTGACGCTCCAGCCGCTGGAGCTGGGGTGTGCATTCCTCGTGGGCCAGCACCAGGCGCAGATCCAATCGGTCGAGGATCGCCGACTGACCGGCGTCCTCGAGACGGACATTGAGCGGTACGGCCACCGCGCCGGCGCGCATAATGCCGAAGAAGGCCACCATGGCCTCGGGCCGTTTGCGCAGCATCAGGCCCACGTGGTGACCGGGCCCGATCCCGGCTTCACGCAGCCCGCAGGCCGTGCGTTGCGCCAGCTCATCCAGTTCGCCGAAGGTGATGTTTCCGCTGTCGGAGAGAAAGGCCTGCCTGCCGGCCCGCTCACGGGCGTGCCGCCTGAGGTTCTGATCCAGGCTCATGTCCGGTCCCTGTGAATGCCGCCAATCTGTGGGTCGGTTTCCAGATGCCTGATTATATACCACATCCAGTTGAACTGTCCCGGAATGGCGCTGATCACCGGTCGGAAACGGTCAACCAGCGAGCAGGTCACCCGGTGGATGGCCTGATTTCCGCCGGCACCACCGTCCAGGGGCAACGGAGGATCGACGCGGACCAGGCAGCTGCCGTCCGGGTGTCTGATACAGACCGTGGTGAGCAGGGGAGCGCCGGTGCGCAGGGCCAGCCGGGCCGGTGCGGATGAAAAGAGCACATCGCGACCCAGCAGATCAACCCAGGCCCCGCGGGGGCCGCCAAAACCGCTGAGGGCCATGAAGACCGCCTCACCGGCAGCCAGGCTGCGAAACATCCAGCGGTGCGCGTGTCCGGTTTCCAACGGGTGGAAGGCGCCGGCCGCCTTGAGCCGCGCTCTCCGCGCGGCCCAGCCATAGCCGGCAAAATCAGCCGAGAGGGCCCTGATGGGGAATCCCTTGAGGGCCAGCAGGATGTGCAGCAACCGCTCGTCTCCCAGGTGCATGGTGGCCAGCACGGCGCCCCGTCCCGAATCCACTGCCCGCTGGAGGTGATCAAGTCCTTCGAAGGTCACCCACCCTTCGAGGGCCTGGGTCGTGAGCCGGGGGGAGAGGAACAGTTCGAGAAAGGAAGCCTGATGGTTGACCCAGAAATCGAGGAGAATCTTCTCCCTCTCCCCGGGCGGCAGGCCGGGCAGGGCCTGTTGGATTGTTTTCAAATACAGGGCGCGGTTCCGCCCGCGGCCCACGTAGCCGACCCGGCTGCGTACCGCGCCCAGCAGCCGGGCCAGGCGGATCACCCGTCGGCGTTCGGACCCGGTCACCAGGAGCAACCCGTTGACCAGCAGGTAGAGGCTGTTTCGCGCTATCCTGAAGAACAGGGACTTCATTGCACACCACGGGAACGGTCAGGAAATGCCATGCAAGCAAAAGCTGATGAATCAGAGAGATATCAGGGAATGGAATTCGTAACACAGGGATTTGAGCAAGTCAAGACGGCAGCGGGAGTTGTCCCCGGGGGGGGCAGGTTGCTACTCGACCATGGCGGTGGTGAAGTAGTCGAGGGCCACAATCCGCTTGTCCTGCATGGTCTGGTACTGCGGCGGGAAGACGATCTCCAGCCGTCTCTCGCCGGCGGGGATGCGGAAAGGAAAACTGACACTGTACAGCTTCCACTCTTCGGAGTCGAAACGGATCCGCTCCTGCTGCGTGCCGTTGAGCGAGAGAATGACCGAGGGGAAGCCGCCGAGATCCCTGGTGGCCCGGGCCATCACTTCGAAGTTGTAGAAGCCGGTTACCCGGAAAGGAACCATGGCCTCCACCCCTGCCCGGTCCTCGCCGAGAATGGTGATGCCGTCCTCCAGGCCCCACGTGGGACGTTCGGTGGTCACACCGGAGACCAGCCGCATGTTTTCGCATTCCACGCGCTTGCCGTTGATGTGATCGGAATCGATGATCTCATACTCGCTCTTGCTGAAGTTCATCTTCAGGCGGTTGGGAAGCTCCATCTTCAGTTCATTCTCGTTCTCGGCCACAACCTTGCCCGAGAACTCCCGCCCGTCGTTCAGCCGCAGGGAGGCCCAGTACGGGAAATTGGGGGTGGCGCTCTGTTCGAGCATCGATTCCCAGAAGTCAATCCGTTCCTCGGCATGGGCGCGGATGGCCGGAGTATTGCCGTAGGTGCCGATGCAGCTCCTCCAGTCGCGGATCCGTGCCGTTGGATCGTTGTTGCCCTTGCGGTCACGGGCGATGATCGCGGCTAAAGCGTCCTCCCGTTTGACCACCGCCTGCCAGTGACTGACCTTGCGGCGCGCCTCGGGGGCCCGGGTGCCGTCGGGGAAGCCCTCCAGGTAGGCGCTCCAGTTTTCCAGAGCGGCCCTGGGGTTTTCTTCTCCTTCACCTTCGGCGGTGATCGCCCGCTCGAGCATCTCCGCTTCCATGATGAGCTGGCCGCCGCCGTCCAGCGATTCCGGATTCCCCGCACTTTCGGCGTCGGTCCCGCTGAGCAGGCCCTCTTCGCCGGACCGGCGATTGATTTCGGCCTGGAATTCCTCGTTAGCCTTGTTCAGCAGCAAGGCCGCCGACTGTTTGAAGGCATAGCCGGCGATACCGCCGCTTCCGACCAAGAAGAGAAACACCAGAAAGGCGAAGATCACCGGTTTGGGCAGTTTCGGGAAACTGCTCACGGTCCGTTCCAGCTGTTGGATACCGTTGAAAACCGTCACCAGCCCTGCAATCAGGGCCAGAAACCAGATGCCGCTGGCCATGATGAAAGACCCGGCCATGGCCAGGGTGATTCCGCCGATGAGCAGGAGCAGTGTGGCCAGCAGCGGTATGGCCAGGGCCCGGGGAAATCCGGACAGGTTGAGATGTGCTGCCGGCTTCTTCCCCGCGGCAGGCCCAGGCCTGCTGCTTTTCGCGGTGGGGATCTTCATGCTGTGCGGATCGGCGTTTTCGGCAGACGGTGGTGTTTCGGCGGCAACCCCTTCGGACGGGGCTTCTTCCGGCGTACACATTTGCGCCGCCGGCGGCTCGTTCCCGGTCACCGGCATCTCCGCGAATGCCGGGATGTCCACGGCGTTGTCATCTCCGCAAATCAGGCAGGTCCCGTCAGTTCCCTTGGGACCCCCGCACTCCGGGCAGACGTTTGTCCCGTCTTCTTCCGGCTCCACGTTCAATGGAGCCAGCGGCTCGAAGGGGGATGTTTCGTGTCCCATGGCCGGGCCGGGCATCGCCGTCCCGGTGTCCGGCATATCCACGGTGTCCAGCAGGCCGTCCAGAGAAAATTCGTCCGGAGCTTCAGGCGGTGCTGCGACAATACCGGCGGCTTCTGCAGGAGAAGCCGGTGCCGGGGATGCTGTCGGTTCGGTTGGTTGCCACTCCGCCGGATCGGCCGGAGGACAGATCAGGCAGGTGCCGTCCTGCTCCATCGGCCCGCAGCAGTTGGGACAGACGCCCAGCTGTTCGGGGGAGAGGAGCGCCGACAGATCGTTCTCGATGGCCGCGGATTCGTCCAGCGGCACGGCGGTTCCCAGGTCGCAGGCGGGGCACTGGCCGTCCTGGTTCAGCAGGCCGCCGCAATTGGCGCAGCCGGCCTGCACCGGCGGCCCCGGGCCTTCCAGAGTTTCAGCGAGGCCGAGCCCTCCGGCCGTTGCCGTTGCGGCCCATACCGAGTCGGCGGGTATGGTCTGTTCGGGTTCGATAGCCGGCTCCTCGACCACCGCGTCCGGTTCCCGATGCGGCGGCGGTTCCGCTGCCAACGGTGCAACTTGCCGGGGTTTGCAGATCACGCACACACCGTCGGCCTGCAGGGCGCGTCCACAAAAGGGACAGGTTCGGTCGGTGATTTCGGGTGGCGGCGGTTTCTGTTCGTCGGCGGTGCCGTTTGTTTTCACTTCGGCCACCGCACCCATGCTGCGCAGCATGGCGGCATAGGACTCGGCCTGCTCATGGTTCAGGTTCCGCTTGAAGATCCGGGGAGACTGCCGGACACTGGCCAGCATCTTCTCGTAGGGCATGCCGAATTTATCGGACAGCCTTTGGGCCACGGCTTCACAGGCGGCATCACTGCCGTCTCCGGCCGCAACGAAGAGAACCATGTGCTGTCCCGACTGCTGAGTCGTACTCATCACTTCCCCTGTCGACCGGACAAAAACCTTCCGGCGGGATCGCGAGATCCTGTCACTGACACGTCTCTTAGTGAATCGTTCGAACGGGGGTCGGGCTTGAGGGGAATTTTTACCGTTTGGCGGGTGTTCAGCTGGATGGCGTCCCCGGGTTGTCCGAGTCTGAGGCGGAGAACGCCTGCACCGCGGTTTCCAGGTCGGCGCCGGCCTGCTCCCAACTCTTGTAGAGCCGGGCCAGTTCCCCGGTTATCCGGCTGAGCGTGCCGGTCAGTTCTTTCATCCTGCCGCCGTCGGCAAAAACGGACGGTTCGGCCATCAGCGCCTCGATTTCCCCTCGTTTCTGTTCCATGGCTTCAATCTCCGCCTCGAAGGCATCCACGCGTTTGCGGTGCTCGGTGGTGGCCCGATACTGCCGGTTTCGGCGTTCCGCTTCCGAACGCCGTTGCGCCTTGCGCTGGATATCGCCCCCCTCCCGGGAGCTTTTTTCCGGGTATCTGCCGGCCGGGGCCGCGGCCGGCGCGGTCGACTGGCCGATGTCGCCCCGGCCGCTCTTCTCCAGGAAGTAGTCGTAATTCCCGGGGAAGTGGGTCAGGCGGCCATGCTCTACGTGGATGACCCTGGTGGCCACGCGGTTGATGAAGTAGCGGTCGTGGGAGATGAAGCAGAGGGTGCCCTGATGCTGCCGCAATGCCTGCTCCAGGACATCCCGGGAGGCCATGTCCAGATGGTTGGTGGGCTCGTCCATCAGGATCAGGCTGGCCGGCCGAAGCAGCATGCGGGCCAGGGCCAGCCGGCTCTTTTCGCCTCCGCTGAGCACCGCCACCTTCACGTCCACGTCGTTGCCGCTGAAGCGGAAGGCCCCGAGGATATCGCGGACCATCGGGGCCGTGGTGATGTCGGCATGGCTCAGCAATTCTTCGAGAACCGTATGGGAAGGGTCCAGCGCTTCCAGCTGGTGCTGGGCGTAGTAGTAGAGATCGACGTTGTGGCCCGGCAGGCGTTTTCCCGCTTCAAAGGGCAGCACGCCGGCCAGGATCTTGAGCAGGGTGGATTTTCCCGCGCCGTTGTCACCCACCAGGGCGATCTTTTCCCCCCGGCTGAGCAGCAGGTCGAGACCGCTGTAGATGATCTTCGAACCGTATCGCTTGGTCAACCCGCTGAGCCGCATGACATCCTGCCCGCTCCGTCCAGGCTGCGGGAAGCTGAAGCGGACCTTCTTCTCCTCTCCCTCAACCTCGATTCGCTCGATCTTGTCCAGCATCTTCATCCGGCTCTGAGCCTGGCGCGCCCGGTCCTTGCGCACCCGGTTGCGGGCGACGAAGTCCTCGATCTGCTTGATCCGCTGGTCCTGACGTTTTTTGGAGGCCAGCAGGATCTCGCGGCGCTGGGCATGCTCCTTGAGGTAGAAGTCGTAGTTCCCGGTGTAGACCGCGAGCTTGCCCCTGGCCAGTTCGATGGTCCGTTGGGTCAACCGGTTGAGCAGCCAGCGGTCGTGGGAGATCAGAATGTAGGTTCCCGGGTAGTCCAGCAGGTGTTCTTCCAGCCAGACGGTGGAGGAGAGGTCGAGATGGTTGGTGGGCTCGTCCAGCAGCAACAGGTCGGGCCGGTCGAAGAGGATCCGGGCCAGGGCCAGCCGCATGCGCCATCCGCCGCTGAGGCTGCTCAGCGGCCGCTGGTGGTCCTCATCGGTGAATCCCAGGCCGGAGAGGATCGACTTGGCGTCCGCCTCGTAGCTGAACCCCCCCTCGCGTTCGAAGCATTCCTGGAGTTCGCCGTATCGTTGCTGTTGCCTCGGCAGTTCGCCGGTATCATGCCCCGTGACGCCGCCGGCCATCTGTTCTTCCAGCCGGCGCATCTCCGTTTCCATGGCCGGCAGGTCGGCCCGAACCTCGAGGATGTTTTCCAGGACCGTCCCGCCTTCCAGCGGTTCGATCTCCTGGGGCAAAAGGCGCACCCGGATTTTTCGTCCCTCCAGCAACAGCTCGCCGCTGTCCGGCGATTCCTGGCCTGCCATCAGGCGAAGGAGGGTCGTCTTCCCCACGCCGTTGGCCCCCACCAGGCCGATCCGTTCGCCGGGGCCGACGAAGAGGCTCACCTCGCTGAGGACGACGTTTTCGCCGTAGTTTTTACTCAGCCCGTTGGCTCGCAGCATGGAGCGGTCCTCGTCGGTCGGGTACACTGCCTGGCCGCGGCCGCGGAGGTCGCCGCGACCGGGGACGGGGAAGAAGAGTGGTGCCGGCTGCCGTGGCCGACCCGTTCTGTGCCCGGGCACAGTTGTTCGACATGGGGAGGGCCGCGGCCGGTGAGGAACGGTCGAGGCGGATCAGCCCTGCAACTCGTAGAGAAACCGTTTGCAGTTCTCGCAGTTCCGAAGGCTCTCGTGATCGGTGGAACCGCTGGTGGGCTGGCGGATGAAGCAGCCCAGACAGATGTTGTCCGTGATTGGAACCACGGGCCACTGATACCGTTTTCTCAGCTTGTCATAGAGCGAAAGCGTTTCAGGATCGATGTCCTGGGCCACTTGCTCCCGCTTCTCCTTCAGCTTGTTCAAACCGTCCATCTGGAAGCCGAGTTTCTTCTCGAATTCGGCCGCGCGCTGGTTTTCGGTGTCATGAATAAGCTGGTCAAGGTTGTGGAGTTCCATCAACCTGAGCACATCTTCCCTCATCTCACCCCTCCAGGATCTTGAGAAATTCATCGAAGGAATCGGTATTGATCAGTATTTTTCGCCGCTTGTCGTCCTTGACCGTCTCCACGATTTTTCCAAGGAGCGGAAGGTAACGATTCCCCTTGTCCTGGTAAGGTGCGAGGATCATGAAGACCAGGTGCACCGGTTTTTTGTCAACCGCGTCGAACTTGATCCCCTTGGGAATTCTGGCAAAAATAACCGTCAACTCGTTACAGCCCAGTGAGCGGCTGTGCGGAATGGCCACCTGCTTTCCGATCCCGGTGCTGCCCAGTTTCTCTCGTTCCATCAGGGTGTTGAGGATTACGTTGCCATAATCCAGACCCCGGGTCTTGACCAGGTGATCCACCATTTGTCTGAGGGTGTCCTCCTTGTCCTTTGGGGCGAGATCCGGTATGTAAAGATCGTGGTGAAAGAAAGAGGCGAGATCTGGATTGTCCATTGCACCTTGGCTCCTATACAAAGTATGTCCAGCCTTGTGAACGTCTCATGGGGACCGGATCGTCAAGAGACGGCCTAAATCTATTATAGAAGCGGGGCGGGGTCAATCGTGATTATGGCCCGGTGTCCCGATCAGCGGTTCCAGCGATCCTTGAGGTCTCTCCGTTTTGTAAGCAGGTAGGCCAGGTTTCCCAGGCCATCCCGCCAGGGGCGGAGCTTGCTTGGCCCGACCCGTGCTTTGTGTGTGTACGGTACCGGGTACTCTCCGGCCCTGAACCCCGACCGGCAGAAGGTTTCAATCTTGATCTCCTCGGAGAGGGCCATCCCATTGCTTTTCAGCTCGATTTCCTCCAGCAGTTTTCGGCGAAAGATCCACATCCCGGACTGGGAGTCCCGGAGGCCGATGCCGTAAATCATCCTGAACGAGAGGGTCAGGGCGAGGTTGCCCAGGAATCGCTTGAGCGTGCTCAGGCTCAGTTCGCGGTTTTCCAGGTAACGCCGGCAGGAGACGAAATCGAAGGATCCATCGAAAAAATGGTCCAGGGCCGGTTCGATCAACCGGCAGGGATAGGTCCCGTCGCCATCCAGGGTGATGATGATGCCGTCGGTCACCTGGTTGAATCCGCTCTTCAGTGCCCGGCCATAGCCCCGTTGCGGTTCGGGCACCACCGTGGCCCCGAGGTCCGCGGCCACCGCGGCCGTCCGGTCGGTGGAGCCGTTGTCCACCACCACCACCTCGTCGACGAAAGGCGGCACGGTCCCGATCACCGCACCGATGCCCTTCTCCTCGTCGAGACAGGGGATGACTAGCGAGATACGTTCGTCTCGGAACATGATGCCGCCGGCGGTTCTTTCTCCGCGCCCTTCCCGGCTGCCGCTGCGGGACGGCCGATCCTGATCCACTCCCGCAGCAGGCGGGGGATCATCCGGGGGTTGAAGATGATGCTGTTGGTCAGGAAACACTCGTAGGTGCAGAAACAGCCCGTGTCATGGATGTGGCGCCGGACCTCCTCGGCCTGTTCGCTGTGCCAGATGCGCTGGAAGTCCAGCTCTTCCTCGCGGAGATCGCCCAGCTTGCGGTCCAGCAGTTCGCAGGGGTAGACCCCGCCGCGGCTGGTGATCACGCAGCTCAGGCCGGCTGCATAGCAGGGTACCTGCTGCTCGTTCTCTTTGATGATCGAACCGATCACCTGCTGGCGGACGTTTTTCATGGCGTTGATCAGCCCGGCGAAGCCGAACCGGCTGTAGCCTTCCAGGCGACCCAGCCGGACCTCCTCGCCGAGCAGCCTGGTGAACCACTCATACCGCTCGGGGTCGACACCCGCTGCCGAGGGGTCGCGGGGTATCCCGCGGACCAGCAGCGGGTTGATACAGCGGACCTTCAGTTCCTCGCTGAGAAACCGGTAGAGCTCCTCGAGGCGATGCTGGTTCAGCGCCGAGACGGTGACCGCCACGTTGAGGTTGAAACCCGGCCGGCGGGCCAGCAGCTGTTCCAGGCGGCGGTAGGTTTCCACCGCTTTCTCGAACAGCCCCGGGGCCCCACGGAGACGATCGTGCTCCGGCCCCACACCGTCAATGGAGACGTCGAGGCCCAGATCCATTCCGGGACAGAGGTCGAGGATCCGCTCCACCGACGCCACCACCCGGTCGGGCATGGAGCCGTTGGTCGGGATACCGGTGTTCCGGACGCGGTTGTTGCGGTGAAAGATCTCGACGATCTCCGGCAGATCTTCGCGCAGAAAGGGCTCACCGCCGGTGGGGAGGAGGAAGAGGATCTCGCCCATTCCCTTGCTGATCGTCTCGTATTCTTCCAGCGACATCTCGCCTTCCAGCCCTGGCCGTTCTTCCGGCCCCAGCAGGCAGTGGAGGCATCTGGCCGTGCAGCGCTCGGTGACGAAGAGAACCACATAGACCGGGTCCTTGCCCCGCTTTCCCAGCAGCCGGTCGGCAAAGTGCAGATATCCCTTCATTCGCCTCTATCACCCGAATTGGTCAGTAGCGCCTGCCGCCCAGCGCATAGGAAAACGCTCCCCAGCAGAGACCGGCGCTGATCCCGACCAGGTCGAGAAGAATCAGTGGGATCCCGAGCAGGGCAAACAACACTCCGGCTTGCCGAACCAGGAACCCGATGAACACGCCGTGGAACAGCAGGCCCGTTACCAGGCCGGCAGCACCGGCCAGGGAGGCCCCTGGCCAACCCGCGGCCAGCCCCAGGGCCAGAACGGGAAGCGAGAGGGAGCCCAGAACCACACCGGCCATCACTGCGGTGGGTACCGAGGTACCGTTCCTTTTCTTCCGCTTCCCTGCGCCTTTCACGCGGCGCCGGATCAGCAACCTGGCCAGTTCGGCCGATCGCCTGAAGTCGGTGGCCAGCAGGGAGAGCAGGGAGTATTCCTTGCGGTGGTCCACAAGGAACCCCCGGCGAATCTCGATCCTTGCCCCTGCATCGCCCAGCCGCTGACCGAACTCGGTGTCCTCCACCGCCGGTGACCGGTATTCCTCGTCAAAACCTTTCAAGTCAAGGAAGGTCTGTCGGCGGATCGCCGCCGCGGTGGTATAGAACAGTGAAATCGGGCCACGGAGCCGACGGTAACTGTACGCCATCCAGAGATTTTTGAAACGTGAGCAAAAGCCCCGGTAAGCCGCATCCGGATCCTGGAGCCCCACCACTCCCAGCAATTGCGGATCGGACAGGGCCAGATGAAGAGAGGTGAAGGCCCCCTTGCGGAAAACCACATCCGAATCGGTGAAGATCAGGATCTCGCCCCGACCGGCCCGAGCGCCGGTATTGCGCGATGCGGAGACCCCCTGGGCGGCCGGCACATAGAGCACCCGGCAGCCCCGTTCCTCCGCAATCTCGGCCGACCGGTCGGCCGATCCGTTGTCCACAACCACGATCTCCACCTGGCTGTGGTCAAGGCCGGCCCTGGCCGCGCTTTCCCAGATGGATTCGAGGCATTGGTCCAGCGTGGCGGCGCCGTTCTTGACCGGGATCACCACTGTGAAGGTCATGCGCGGCGATTCCCCGGTTCTCAACGGCATTGGTCGTTGACGCCCTTCTACCTTGGCTCGCAAGCCTTTTTATTTCATCGGGATGCCAAGATCGCACCACTATCGTGCCCTCGTGGGGACTATAGCCCGTAACACCGGGACAGTCAACGCCCCCGGTTGTCAAAGACGGGGTGGGCAGGCCACTTCTTCTGATACAATTGCGGCAGCCGGGGAGCGTCGAATGAACGATCAGAGCCACAGCGTGCTTCAGGATGTATTGGTGGAGTTGATCCGCGGAGAGGGGCCGATCACCTTTGCCCGGTACATGGAGCTGGCGCTCTACCATCCGCTCCACGGTTTTTACGCAACGGGGGGCGGTCCGTGGGGTGCCCGCCGGGACTACGTGACCAGCATCGATGCCGGCCCGGTTTTTCCCGCGCTCCTGCTGCCCCTGTTCCGGGCTTTCTGGCAGTCCCTGGGTGAGCCGGGTGACTACCTGCTGGTGGATGCCGGGGGCGGGGACGGCCGGTTTGCCCGCTCTGTCCGTGACGAACTGGCCCGCAGCGGCCCCGGCCTCTTTTCATCGGCGCTGCGTGTGGCGCTTGCCGACCGGTGCGGAGCCGGCGGGAACGGCGCGCCATTGACCCTTGACCGAATCACATTTCCGCCGCCGGCTGGTCGCCCCCCCCTCGGTCCCTGCTGTGTCTTTGCCAACGAACTGCTGGATGCCCTGCCGGTGCACCTGGTCCGTAAAACCGGGGGCCGGTTGGAGGAGGCGCGGGTGACAGAGCGCTCAGGGTGCCTGGCGCTGTGCTGGTCCGAGCCCACCAGTCCGGCGCTGGAGGCCTATTTTGATCGACTGGGCTTTCAACTGTGTGAGGGCCAGCAGGCCGCGCTGAACCTCGAGGCGGAAAGGTGGATTCGGCGTGCGGCCTCGGGTGTGGACCAGGGGCACCTGGTGATCATCGACTACGGATACCCGGCGCCGGTCCTCTTTGCTCCCGGGACGGCGGCCGACCCGCTGCGCACGTACCGCGGCGGGCGGGAGGGCGGTGGGCCGCTTGAGGACCCGGGGCTGCAGGACATCACCGCCATGGTGGATTTCAGCTCGCTGGCCCGCTGGGCCGCAGAGGCCGGGTTCACCGTGCACTGCCTCACCGACCAGTATCGCCTGCTGCAGCGGCTGGCGGAGCAGTTGTCCGCCGACCCGGTGGCCTGGGAACGTGTATCCGGTGCCGGAGACGGGACCGGGGCGGTGGATCGGCTGCGGCGGGGGATGGCCCTGCGGGCTCTTCTCTCACCCGAGGGGATTGGCGGCAGTTTCCGGGTGCTGGTCCTCTCCCGCGGAGTCGCCGGTTCCCTGCCGCTGCTCAAGGGGCTCAGGGTCCCGCCGGGAATCGGTATTCGGATCGAATGACGCATCCTTCAGCGTGATCAGCACCAGTTCCGGCGGACAGTTGAGCCGCGCCGGAATGATCGATGTTCCCACCCCGCGGCTGACGTAGAGCCAGGTGCCGTCCAGGTTGAAACGGCCGGCCATGGTCTGCCGGCTGCCCGGGGGCAGCCAGAGCGGTCCGATCAGCGGAAAGTTCAACTGTCCTCCGTGGGTGTGCCCGGAGAGCACCAGGTGCACTCCCCAGCGCCGGGCCTTGCGGAAAATTTCCGGGGAATGAGCGAGGAGCACCTGGGGAAGGTCCTGGGGGAGATCGAGGAAGGTGGCATAGAAATCGGAGTGCCCGGTGTAGGGGTCGTCCAGACCAAGGAGGACGAAGGCGGCCCCCCGGGTCCTGATGGTCAGGTGTTCATTGACCAGCAACCGGATGCCCTGCTCCGCCAGCAGACCACCCAGGCGACTGCCGGTCATCCGCACCTTGTATTCCCAGTTGCCCTGGATTGCGTAGACCCCGCCCGGCGCCGCAAAACGGCCGAGAAACTCGGCCAGCGATTCGGTCCTGGTGAGCCAGGTGAAATAGTCGCCGCCCAGGAGCACCAGGTCGGGGCTGAAGGCCGCGGTCTCCCGTATCACCTGCTGGTGCAGCCGGCCCGGCCGGCGCACGTGGAGGTCGGAGAGAAAGGCCAGGCGCACCCCCTCCTCGCCTCCGCCCAGTCCGGGCAGGTAGAATGTCTCCCGGGTCACTTCCAGCCGGTTTGGCTCGAGCAGGACCGTTTCGACGCAAAACCATCCGAAGAGGGCCAGAAACAGCCCCAGTGCCGTGCGCTTGACCAGCGGTGTGAACTGCAGCCCCTCCGGTTTCATTGTATCGCCTGGCCCATCCCCTGCAAGTGCTGGCGGGCCTGCTTTCCGTAACTGCTCTCCGGATCGATGGTGAGCACCTGGCGGTAGTAGGCGATGGCCTTGTCACGGTTGCCCTGTTTCTCGTAGCAGAGCCCCTGGTAGTAACGAACACCCGGCTGTTCGGGGATCAGCTTGTTGCACTTGTCGAACTCGCCGAGTGCCAGGTCCCAGCGCTGGATGTTGACAAAGTGGTAGCCGCTGTAAAACCGGCTCTGGAACAGTTCGGGGTAGAGTTGCAGGGCCTTGTTCAAGTTGCGCCGGGCGTTGCGGAATTGCTCAGCCTGGACGTAGGCCGCGCCCAGGTCGGCGTGAAAGACGGCCTGGCCCGGGGCCAGGCGGATGGCATTTTCGAAGGCGTTGATCGACTGCTGCACCTTCCCATCGGCCAGCAGCGCTTCACCCCGCTCGTATTCCTCATAGGCCGGGGCCATGCTGTGCATTCGGGCCGTGCTCTGCTGAAACGCCTCCCGGCCCATGGTCAGGTTCGGCGGTATGTCCAGGCTGGCGATCCGCTGCCTGGCGGTATCGATCCGTTCGGAGGAGAGCGGGTGGGTCAGCAACAGCGCCTCCAGGCGGGAGGGTTCCCGTTCGTGCGCGGCGAGCAGGATTTCCTGCAGTTCCACCATTCCCTGCGGGTGGTAACCGGCTTTCATCACGTAGTCCATGCCCAGTTCGTCCGACTGACGCTCATTGTCCCGGGAGAACCGCAGCATCATCAACTGGGCGGCCATCAGTCCGGCGGCGGAATAGTAATCGGCGTTCTTCATTTCCTGCTGCTGCAGGTAGATACTCAGCCCCAACGCCGCACCCTGGGTCAGGATCTGACGGGTGATCATCTCGTTGACGTGCCGCGCCGTCACGTGGCCGACCTCATGGCCCAGCACCGCCGCCAACTGGGCCTCGCTCTCCATCTGCGAGAGCAAACCGCGGGTGATGCTGATCTTGCCGCCGGGAAGGGCATAGGCGTTCACTTCGGGGCTGTTGACCACATTGAACTGGAAGGGCAGGTCGGGACGGTGCGAAACCGCCACCAGGTTTTGCCCCACCCGGGTGACGTAGTTCTGCAGCGACTTGTCCTGGTAGAGGCCGCCGCTGATCTGGGTCATCACCGGGTAGTTCTGCACCCCCATGGCCACTTCCTGATCTTCCGAGATCAGTGAGAGTTCCTTTTTGCCGGTCACCGGGTTGACCATGCAGGCTGCCAGTCCCAGGCAGGCCAGAACCGCCACGGAACAGATCACCAGTGACGTTCTGAATACACGCTTTTCGTGCCGTTTCATCGGCGCCCCCTCTTTATCTGTAGCCGGGTGATTGTACGGTTTTACCACGATGGATGAGACCGGTGAACCCTGCTCGTGTGGTGTCCCGGAAATTCCTTCTCATGATTCGACCTCCACATCACGGTCCGCTGCGTTGCTCATTGCTTGCATACCTCAGGGTATGCGCGCTCTTCGCGCCTTGCGGACCGCGCGCGGAGACCAAATCCTTTGAGAACTTATTTCTTGGACACCACACTAGAAGTCACAGTCTAAACCGTCCGCCTTGAAGACCGTCTTTCCGTCCACCAGGGTGGCCAGGACCTCGATCCCGGGTATGTCCGCCGGCGCGCAGATCAGCGGGTTCACCGCCAGTATGGTGAGGTCCGCCCGTTTCCCCGGTTCGATGGTCCCGGTGACCTCCTCGCTGAACGAAGCGTACGCGGCGTCCCTGGTGAACATGGACAGCGCCTCCTCGGGCGACAGCCGCTGCTCCGGGTGCCAGCCCTCTTGGGGTGCGCCCGAGAGGTCCCGGCGGGTGACCGCGGCGTACATTCCGGCCAGCGGAGCAGGGGACTCCACCGGTGCGTCGGAACCACCAGGTATCCGGCAACCGGTCTCCAGCAGCGAACGCCAGGCATAGGCGCCGATCACCCGCAGCCGGCCCAGGCGCTCGCCGGCCCAGGGCATGTCGGACGTGCAATGGGTGGGCTGCATCGAGGGGATCACCCCCAGCTTGTTGAATCGGGGCCAGTCGTCCGGGTGCAGAATCTGGGCGTGTTCGATGCGCGGCCGCAATCGTTCCCGCTCGCCGGGTTGGAGGACCGTTTCCACGGTATCGAGAACCAACCGGTTGGCCCGGTCCCCGATGGCGTGGGTGGCCACCTGGAATCCATGTCGGGTTGCCTCACGGTAGACCCGCTGCAGTTCCTCCGGCGGGGTGAGCAGCAGGCCCCGGTTGTCCGGGTCATCGGAATAGGGTTCCAGCAGGGCCGCACCCCGGGAACCGAGAGCCCCATCGGCATACATTTTCACACAGCGGACCACCAGGTGATCGGACATCTCCGTGTCGGGTCCGGTATCGAACCAGTGCTCCAGCAGACCAGGCTCCGATCCCTCCAGCATGGCATAGATCCTGATCGGCAGCGAACCCGCCGCGGCGAGGCGCTGGTAGACCTCCAGCTGAACTTCGGTGACACCCGCGTCGTGGACCGCGGTCAGCCCCAGCGAAGCGCAGTGGGCCGAGGCTTTGAGGATATTGCTCTCGATTGTCGCGGGGGACGGCGGGGGTAGCACCCGGTCCACCAGGTCCACGGCACGGTCGAGCAGCAGGCCGCTGGGCTTGCCCGTTCCCGGATCCCTGAAGATCTTCCCGCCCTCCGGGTCAGGTGTCTCCGGCCCGATGCCTGCGGCAGCCAGGGCGGCGTCGTTGACCAGGGCCGCGTGGCCGTCCACCCGCCGCAGACAGACCGGGGTCCCGGGTGCGATGCGGTTCAGGGCCCGGTTGTCGGGGAACCGCTTCACCATCCAGTCGTTCTGGTCCCACCCGCGGCCGAGCAGCCAGCCGTTGCCGGGCCGGTCTTCCAGCCACTGCGCGGTTTTGCCCAGCACCTCCTCGAAGCTGGTGGTGCCGGCAAGGTCGAGGCTGGAAAGGTTCGCTCCGATGGAACCGAGGTGCAGGTGGGCGTCCACCAGGCCCGGGGTCACCGTGGCGCCCCGAAGATCCGCCACCCGGGTATCCGGCCCCTCGAGGCCCATCAGGTCCTCGGTGCGGCCAACGGCGATGATCACGCCGTCGAGAATGGCCAGGGCCTCGGCCAGCGGTGCCCCTTCGGTCATGGTCAGGAATTGCCCATTGGTCAGGATCAGGTCCGCATGGACGTCTTCCGGCGGCTTCTGACACTGGCACAGTGCGAAGAGGCCGACGATCAGGCAGGACAGGCTCACCGCCGAACCCGGAGCGGGACCGACAAAATTGACAGCTTTCCTGATGAAACCGATGAGATTCATGGTCATGGCACCGTTGGTCTGGTGTGTCACCGAACTGGCCGGGCGTCAGTAATTACCATACGATTTTACTCCGAAGCGAAGCGGCGGGGCAATGGCGGCCGCGCCACCGGGGGAGTGGTGGCGCCTTGAACGGGTAGGGCCAAACGAGATATTGTGGCCGCGAACGGCTGGCATCCGCCTCACCCGGAACGGTATACACCATGGAACCTGCTGCCACAGACAGGGACCGCCTCCCAAGGGGTGTGTCCCTGATATCCGTCACCACTATCGCCCTGCTGGTGGGTGCCGTCTATCTCGTGTTTCCGGCCCGTCTCTACTTCGGGGAGGGATTCAAGTGGGCCCTCAGCGAACCGGCCTTCACCGGGGGGCTATTCCGCTTTTTTCACCCGCACCACCTGCTGTACAACCCTCTGGGATACCTGGTCCACAAGCTGCTGTCCCTGCTGCGGCCCGGGTTGTCGCCGATGATCTCCTTTCGCCTGCTGGACACCCTCGCCGGCCTCGGCGGTGTACTTGTTTTTCACCAATTGATCCGGACCCTCTGGCGTCGGGAGTGGCTGGCCGGCCTGACCGCGGCGGGATTTGCTTTTTCCTGGGGCTACTGGTCGCACTGTATCAATGTCGAGGTGTATCCGGTCAGCGTCTTTTTTCTGGTGTTGGGATTTTCCGTCGCGGCGCGGGCGGTCCGGCGCCCCGCGGCCGGACCCGGCTTGTGGGGCCTGTTCGGTCTTGCGGCCGGGGCGTCGGTGCTTTTTCACCAGAGTAACGTCCTCTTTCTCACCGTCCCCCTGGCCGCGGCACTGCTCTATCCCGGGGGACGTCGGGCCGGGGTGCGGCGGCTCTGCCGGTTTTTTGTCCCGGCCTATGCACTGGTGACCCTGTTGCCTTACCTGGCCGTGATGCTGCACCTGGGATTCCGGGCTCCCGGGCAGGCACTGACCTGGCTCTTTCTGTACGGCCATCAGGCCGAGACCTACGTGGGCACCGGCCCGTCGGTTGTCATCCATGCCGTGGTCTCCTTCGGCCGCATGCTGCTGCTTCCCTCCACGTATACCATGGCTGCCGCGGCGCCCCTGGTTCCGTCATGGCTCCTGCTGGGCCTGAAATGGGCATCGGCCATGCTGCTGGGCCTCCTGCTGCTGTCCACGGTATTTCGCTTGCGACAGTTTTCCCGCGCCTGCGGACCCTGCCTGGTGCTGGCGGCGGCGCTTACCGTCCCCTATGCCCTCTTTTTCACCTTCTGGGATCCTGGCGGCTACTTTTTCTGGCTGCCCCTCGGAATCCCCTTCTGGCTGGTGATCGCGGGCGCCGTGGCTTCCCTGCCCCGGGGCCGGATGTGCCGTGCCGGGATTGCGGCCCTCGGCCTGTCCGTCATGGCTCTCTTCACCGTCAACCTGGTTGGCGGTGTGCTGCCGGACAGCAGGTTTTCCAGGGTGGACGACCACCAGTTGCTGCGGCTGGCGGCCGGGCAGATGGACGAGGGGGATCTGCTGTTGCTCAACTCGCCCCGTATGGAGGTGCTCTCCAATTTCGGCGGTCCGTTGTTTTACGGCTACGTCCGCGCCTTTGGCCCATACGAGGTCCAGTGCTTGTACCCCGGTTTGGACATCCCCGAACAGGAGGCGATGCTTCGGGACCTGGTGGTCTCCTGCCGTCGCACCGGCCGCGGCCTGTGGTATCTCGACGAGGTCCTCAGGGGAAGGAGCACCCGGGGCGGCCGGGAGGGGGGGATCCAGGAGGCGTTCCACCGCTGGGGGGTGCGGAGCGTCCTTGCGGCGGCCCATTCCGGCGGGGACGCCTACAACGGGTCGATCCTCTACAGGCTAGTGCCTGATCCACCGGAAGAAGAACCCTGAACCATCTTCGGCACGTCCGGGTCGATTGGTCCGGGTCACGGGCCGCAGGCCGGGAGCGGATGGGGTATCCTGCTCCGCCCGCTACGTACTGTTATAATAGGAGTTCAGAGTGGATGAGCGGGGCCGCCGCCGGCCCGGCTGGACAAATGTCACCGATATGAAAAAAGGAAGGTCCATGCGATTCATCAGCAAGAACACGGTCTCCCCGGCACGGTTGCGGGGGATATATCTCATCGCGCTCCTCGGGGTACTGGCGCTCGCTTTCGGGGCGGCCGCTGCCGTCGCCGACGACGCGGCCCCGAAGGTCAAGGTTCCCACCGTCGGGACAGCCGTTGGAAACCTGGCCCCGGACTTCACCGCTGACAATGTTCACGGGGGCAAGGTCACCCTGACCGATCACCGCGGCAAAGTCGTGCTGCTGGACTTCTGGGCATCCTGGTGCGGCCCCTGCATGCGGGAGATGCCCACGATCGTCTCCATCAAGGACCGCTATCCCGCGGACAAGTTCGTGATCATCGGAGTGAGTCTCGACATGGAAAAGACCGAGGCCCGGATGCACCAGGCGATCAAGGAGAACAAGCTCGACTACCCGATCCCCTACGACGGGAAGGGGTGGCGCAATGCGGTGGCGGCGCTCTACGGCGTGCGGTCCATCCCGGCCACCTACCTCCTTGACGCCGACGGTGTGATCGTGGGCAAGGACAAGCGGGGGAAAGATCTGGTCCGTCTGCTGGACAAACTGGTGACTGCCGAGTAGTCGCCGCTATCACAACAGAGCCGGCAATGCGCGGATTCCTGGTATGGGTTGTAGGTGTATCAGGCAGGCCGGGGAGGGCTGGTGAGTCTCACGGTCGCAGGGGCCCCCGGTGCGGGGGCCAGGGGGGCGGGGTCAAAGATTTTTGATCTCTTTGCCCGGCTTGAAACGGACCTTTTTTCCGGGAGCGATGGGAACGATTTCGCCGGTGCGGGGATTTCTGCCGATCCCTGTTTTTCTCGACTTGACTTCGAACACGCCGAACCCGCGCAGTTCGATTCTCTCGCCGTTTTTCAGCGCGTTTTTCATGGTGCTGAAGATCGTCTCCACGGCAATTTCCGCCCGACCCTTTGAGATGTCTGCGACCTTGGCAACTTCATTGATGATGTCGATTTTGATCATTCGGCCTTTCTCCTTTTCTCATCCACCATACCGAAGCTGCCCGAACCACCCTCCTCTTCGTGGGATTGTGGAACGACTCTGCCCGGGTTCACATTCCGGTCCGATTAACCTACATTATATCTATCTGTTAGTTGGAAGGCAAGGCGGGAAGAAAAAAGATTCATTCCCCGATACCGGGTATTCGCCGAGGCTCTGGGGCTGTGATATCATTATCATCCCTACCCGGGCGTCCCGCGGGCGATTCCGGGTGATCGACAACACTAGCCCCGGGCCCCCCGCGCGGCCGGTTCGCCTGTTGGTGGCGTCCGATCCTGCCGGTGCTTCGGGCGAGAGAAGAGCGTCAGCGCGTGAGCAAGAAGAACGTCGATTTCATCTACCTCCACCCCTACCACGGCGACAACATCGAGGCCTACAAATTGTATCCCTTGATCCCGGTGGGTGCGGTGGCCATTGTCAACCATCTGCTGGACAGCGGATTGACCGGCCGGGGGCTCAATGTGCCCCTCGAACTGCGTAAAGACGATGCGTTCGACCCCCGCCCCTGGATCGAGGCGCACGAATTCTCCATCGCCCTGATCGATATCAACTGGTATCTTCACCTGGCCGGTGGTCTGGACCTCGCGGCCCTGGTCAAGTCGGTGAGGCCCGGGGCCACCGTATTGGTGGGCGGACTTACCGCAACCCGTTTTGCCGAGGAGATTCTTCAGCGCTTCCCGGCCGTGGACGCGGTTTGTCGCGGTGACGGTGAAGTGCCGGCTTTGATGCTGGCCGAAAAGTGCGCCGGGAAGGCGGATCGCCGCATGGAGGATATCCCCAACCTTGGTTGGCGCGGCGAGGACGGAATTCAACTCAACCCGCAGTCCTACGTCGACCGGGATATGGATCGCTGGAATTACCGTGACCTCGGATTCCTGGAGAGCGAAAAGGACTACTATTACAATTCGATTCTCAAGTGGGCCGACCTGGCCACGCACTGGCTGGCCCTGGGGCGGGGATGCCGGTTCGCCTGCTACCACTGTGACGGATCGAGCCAGGCCCAGAAAAAACTGTTCGGCCGTGCCGGGCTGATGGTGCGCGACCCGAAACTGGTGGCCCGGGACATCGAGATCCTTGCCGGGCGCGGGATCCAGAACGTCAGTTTTACCCATGACCTGGTCCATATCGGTGAGGACTACTGGCGTACCCTGTTTGCCGCTGTACGGGCTTCCGGAGTGCGGATCGGCGCCATGCAGCCCTTCTGGCAATCCCTGCCCGGCGAAGACTTCACCCGCGAATTTTCCGAGACCTTTGTGATGGAGAACTCCTACGTCAACGTCTCCATCGAAACCGCGGTGGAGGAGATGCGCCGGCATATTCACAACTGCACGTTTTACACCAACGCCGAGTTTTTCGAAGGGCTGAGGACCCTCAGACGCCACGGTGTGCCGATCATGGTCTACTTCCGGCTCAATGCCCCTTGGGAGTCGGCCCGCACCATGGAAGTGAACATCAAGTGCGCGGCAGAAGTGTTCCGCATGTTCCCCGAGGATGTGCCGCCGATTTTTGTCAGCGACGTGCCGCTGGACCCCAGCTCTCCATACTCCCATGCCGGGGAAGGGTCGGGGTCGCGTTTCTCCTTCAGCTTCCCCGAACTGAGCTTTGACGACTACTACCAGTTTTCCCGGGGGATGATAGCGGTGGAAAAGGTGTTCGCCCTGCCCGGGGGAGCGGGGATCGAAATGCGGGACTACACCGAGCTCGACCACCTGGGGAAACTCGACGTACTCTTCGTCAAGAAACTGGTCCCGAGAATGTGGGAGCGATGGGAGGAGTTGATGCTCAGTGACGGAAAAAGCTGGGATGCCATACGCAGCGGGGTGGTGGTATGAAGACATACTTGGTATTCCCGCCCCACTGGACGGCCACCGAGCCGTATCTCAGCTGTCCCACTCTCACCGCCTATTTGCGGCAGCACGGCCAGGAAGTCCGGCAGAAGGACGCCAACATCGAATTCTTCCGCCATCTTCTCTCGGAATCGTATCTGCGGCGGGCCCGGGATGAGGTGCAGCGGCGATTCCGTGCACTGGAAGCAAAGGATTCGCTGACCCTGGAGGAACAGGACCTCTACCAGGTGTACACCCAGGCGCTATTGCCGGCGGAAAACGCGGTGAAGCACGTGGACCAGAGCATGCTGGACTACGATGACCCGGAGAAGTTTTTCGACCTCAACGAATATTACCGGGCCGGCAGAATCCACTTTGCCGGGCTGAAACTGGCCTCGGCACTGTACCACCCCAGCTCGATCACCTTTTCCGAGTACTGCAGCCGCTACCGCTACGCCAGCACCCGCGAGATATTCCAGTCGGTGGAGGACCGCGGGGAGAATATGTTTCTTGAATTTTTCGAGGAACAGGTGGTTCCCGAGATCGAGGAATACGACCCCGGGATTCTCGGCCTCTCCATCAGTTCCCCGCACCAGATCATTCCGGCCTTCACCCTGGCCTCCCTGGCCAGGAAACGCATGCCGGGCCTGCATATCGTGATCGGGGGCGGCTATTACACGAGGATGCTCATCGATCCCGATCGGCTGGCGCCGCTGTTCGACGTCATCGACAGCATCGTGGTTTACGAGGGAGAGACCGCGCTGCTCCGGCTGGCCGAGGAACTGGAGGGTCAGGGCCGGATGGACCGGGTGCCGAACCTGGTCTGGCGCGACGGCGGCCAGGTGCGGGTCAACCAGCCGTTTCACCACGAGCGTATTGACGACCTGCCCACGCCCACGTTCGACGGTTTCCCCCTGGACCAGTATCTGAACCAGCGGCTGGTCATCCCCTATCTCACTTCCCGAGGCTGTTACTGGGGCAAGTGCGCCTTCTGCACCAGCTTTGAAACCTACAAGGGCGGCTACCGCCAGCGGAGACTCGACCTGGTGCTTGAAGACCTGAAAAAACTCTCCGGGGAGTGCGGTTCAAACGTTTTCTTCTTCGTCGATCAGGCCACCTCGCCGGCCTCTCTCAAGCGGATCTCCCAGGGGCTTATCGATTCCGGGGCGGAGTATTTCTGGCAGGCCGAGGCCCGGTTCGAGCGACGGCTGGACCTGCCTTTGCTCAAGCAAATGCACCGGTCCGGGTGCCGGAAAATGCTCTTTGGCCTCGAGTCGGGTCACCAGCGGGTGCTCGACCTGATGGAAAAGGGAAACCGGCTGGAGGACACGCGCCGCATCCTTGCCGACTGCCAGAACGCGGAAATCGGGATCCACGTGTTTCTCATCTGCGGGTTTCCCACGGAGACGGAGGAGGAGGCGGAGGCCAGCGTTGATTTCATTCTCGGGGTGGAAGGGCTGACGTCGTCTCCCGGCTTCACCTATCACGTGCACAACTTTGGCCTGGAGACCGATTCCAAAGTGGGAATGAACCCTGAGCGTTACGGGGTGACGCTACAGCCGATGGCGGAGGACCTGGACCAGTTCCTTCATTACATCGGCTATCAGGTGGAGCGGGGCATGCCGCCGGAAGCCCTGGAGCGCAAGGTAGCCGAACTGCGGGGCAGGATCCTGCAGGAAGTGACATTCAAGGATTACCCGGTTCACGGGCCGCACAACCTGCTCTACCTGGTGCATTACGGGTGGGAGTTTCCCGAACCGCTGGAGAATGTGGCCCAGTTCAAGGACCTTTCGTTCCAGAAACTCCTCGGCCTGGTGCCGGTACTCGCCGACGAGGTGACGGTGCAGGAGTTCAAGTTCTTCATACCCGAAGAGGAGGGGGTTCCCGCGCCCCTATCCGGCCCGGCGGCCGGGCCGGACGTGGCGGAACGAAAACTGGTCCAGGTTGGCGGCCACCACTATTGCTATATCGGCCGCACCGAGCGCAGCTGGTTGATCAGCCCCCGGGGCAAGGTGCTGCTGGACCTGTGTGACGGGAAACGTACCGTGGACGAGATCTGCTCCCTCTTCGAGCAGCAGCAGCCCTCCACCACCGCCTATCTCAAGGCCTCAAAGGATATGCGTGTCTTCCTCCAGCGCGGTGCCCTCACCGCAGTAGAAACCCTGCCTGAGACGGGTGATCCACTCAGCCGTCTCCGCTAGCTAAACATCCCGGATGTTGCGATTGCCGGCAGATGATGTTCCCTCGACTTCGCTGAAAATGGGAGGACCCATTTTCTCTTATGCTCCGCTGAGGGAACATCATCTGCCGGCATTGGCCGTTGCAGGCCAGCCGATGGTCCCTCGGGTCACCGGCCGGGATCACATCGCACCCTGTACGATGAAGCTGGTATTGAACTGAATCGGCCGGACTATCCTTCTCCGCGAGGTAAAAGGCCGTCCG
>JAQAZP010000231.1:0-4008 GCA_032127265.1 Acidobacteriota bacterium | reverse complement strand
ACGAAAAAGCAGCTTTGAAAGACGAGGTCGAAAGCTACTTCGTCATGACCGGGGACGACATTCCCGCTCCTCATCCCGATCTGTCCGGGCAGACGATGGCACGCGTCCATGCGGAGATCACCGCGCGGGACATCGTCGAATTATTCTCATCGGTTTTCATTCTGGGCTGCTGCCTGCCGCTCCTGGGGATGCTTTTCGGTGGCGCCTTCGTAATCGAGGAGGATCACGATGAATGACCTGCTCAATATCAGCGCTTGGCAGGAAATCCTGATTTCCTGGCTCTCTGAACTCGGCGGCACCATCGCGGCCTTCCTGCCCCACCTGCTCGGTGCCGTGTTCCTTCTTATCACCGGCTGGTTTGTTTCCAGGCTGGTTGAATCGGCTTCACGAAGCCTGCTCGACCGCCTTGGATTCGACGGGGTTTCGAAGCGGCTCGGAATCGGGGAGATGCTCAGCGCCGCCGGCATCGGTAAAACGCCTTCCGCGATCATCGGGCGTCTCCTGTTCTGGACCCTGATGCTGACCTTTCTCCTCTCCGCCGCCGAGATCCTCGGCCTGTCCGCGGTGACCCTGACCATCGACCGCCTGATCCGGTTCCTGCCCAACGTGATCGGTGCGGTGCTGGTGGCGGTCATCGGTGTCATGCTGGCCCAGTTCGCCGGCAATCTCGTTGCTTCGGGCGCGGCCACGGCCAACCTGGCTTTTGCCAAACAGCTGGGCAAGACCACCAAGGGCGTGATCGTTCTGATGGTGGGTGTGCTGGCTCTCGAACAGCTGGGAATAGACACTGAAATCCTCACCCTGGTGATCACGGCGATCGTTGTCTCCGCGGGCATCGGGATGAGCTGGGCCTTCGCCTTCGGTTCGCGGGACATCGTTCGGGGCCTGCTGGCCGGCCACTATCTCCGGCGCAGTCTGGTGGTGGGCGACGAGGTCGAGGTCGACGGGCGACGCGGCAGGGTGGTGCAGGTCGGCCCGGTGGAGACCACATTTACCGGTGACAGCGGGTCATGGAGCGTGCCCAACGCCAGGCTGATCGATTCGGTCATCCTTCGCTGAATGAGGGATAACAGACCGTGCTGACAATCCTTATCGTGGACGATGTACCTGTTGAAGGCGACATTCTTCGGACAATGCTCGAAGACGATGACTATCGATTTGAAACGGCGTCGACGGGAAGGCAGGTCCGGGATATCGTTTACAGCCGGGGTGCGGATATCGCTGCAGTGCTGATGGACTGGACCCTGCCCGATACCGACGGCATCGAGCTGCTCGGATGGATCAAATCTCAGCCGGCGCTGGCCGACGTGGAGGTCGTGGTGCACTCGGCGGAGTTCGCCCCGGAAAACATCAAAAAGGCCATCGACTTTGGCGCGTATTACTTCCTGACCAAACCTTTCGATGAACCGCAGCTGGAGGCCATCATCCGGGCCGCGGTCCGAAGCCTGGAACTGAAGCGGAAGCTCGTCGAGAAAGTCGAAGAAACGCAGGACGCTTTTCGGCTTCTCGAGGCGGGGTCCTTTTGCTTGAAAACGATCAGGGAAGCCGAATTGATTGCCGTCCACCTCGCCTCGGCAGCCGGCAATCCGGATGCCTGTGTCGGGCTGCTGGAGCTTCTGGTGAACGCCATTGAGCACGGCAATCTCGGGATCGGTTACGATGTCAAGGGCCGCCTGCTGGCCGAAGGAATTCTCAATGAGGAACGTCAAAGACGATTGGCCTCGCCGGCGCACGGTAGAAAAAAGGTTTCGATCGATGTCCATCGCCGTAAAGGTCTGCTGGAGGTGACAATTACGGATGAAGGCCCTGGTTTCGATTATCGGCGATACATGAAACTGGACAAGTCCAGGTTGTTCGATTCGCATGGCAGAGGGGTCTTGATGGCCGCCGCGACCCTGGCGCTCGAGTTCACTCCACCAGGGAACCAGGTCAGGGTGAGCCTGCCGGTCCAGGGGTGAACGGTCTCCCGGCATCGACGGTGCCGCCTGGTGCGGTTCCGATATGCCCCCATCGTTCGTCATTGTGAACTGGGAAATATACTGATGCCCGACGCTTTGGAGAACCGGTCATTCCGCATCCCGGAAATCTGTTGGTCCGGCTCCGGCCGGGCCATGTGCGGCGGAGCGATCCTCAGGCGGTCGGTCAGCGTCGCCATTCTGGCCTGGGTGTTGATGGTCGTCACCGCCGCGGTCCCGCTGATTGCCGGCCCGCCGAGCTCCCAGCTCAACGGCGAAGGCCAGCCGTCGCCGGCCGACGAGCACCTGCGCGGGTTCATCGAGGGCTGGCTCCTCTTCGCTCACGGCCTCGATGCGCACCAGGTCGAGGTCACCGTGCGGGATGGCGAAGTCACCCTCACCGGTTCTGTCCCGGGCGTTGAACTCGCCGATCGGCTCATCGCCACGGTGATCTCCTTCGCTGGCGTGGCCCGGGTGGTGAACCGGCTGGACATCATTCCCCCGGATCCGCTGCCGGAGGCGGAGGGCGATTCCAGCAAAGGACCGGGCCGGTGGCAGTCCTGGCTCGAGTGGGCCGAGACGCCGCCGGGCCGCAAGACGGTCCACTTCCCCTCCGGGCACCTGTTCTTTCCGCCGCTGGCCGACCAGAAACAGCCGAGGTTTCACTCCACCTGGCAGCGATACGACAGCGAACACGGCTATTTCAACATGGCTTCGGTGGGCTTCGGGATGGATTTCGGTCTGCTGCGGCGGCCGGCGAGGACGGAGGGGGACGGTGTGCAACTGGGCATCAGCGGTGCGGTTTTCTCGATCTTCAACCTCGACGCTCCGTCAGCCGATCTGATCAATTCGGACTATGTGGTCGGGTTCCCGCTCTCCTGGCGGGAAGGGAAATGGTCCGCCCGGCTCCGGGTCTTTCACCAGTCTTCCCATCTCGGCGACGAGTATCTCCTCTACCCCCAGCCGGGCAAAACGGAGAAACGGATCAACCTCAGTTTCGAGGCGCTGGAACTGCTGGTTTCGCGGGAGATCCGCTACCTGCGGTTCTACGGCGGCGGCACGGGCATCTTTCATTCCGACACGCCGCTGGGCCGGCAGCAGCTCCAGTGGGGTGTCGACTTTCGCGGGTCGCCCATCGGCTGGCGCACGGCGCGGGTGGTGGCCGGCTTGGGGTTCAAGAGCTGGGAGGAAACGGACTGGGACCTCGATTTGAACCTCAAGGCCGGGCTGCGCTTCCGCAGCCCCAACTCGGACGCCCACTCCATCGAGCTGCTGCTCGAGTACTACGACGGGCACATGCCGCACGGACAGTTCTACGACCTGACCGTCGATTATTTCGGTGTCGGCATTGCCTACGGGTTCTGACGCATCCGTTACTGGCCCAGGGGCAGGCTTTCCAGGTTGTGGAACAGGTAGAACTGATTGACCCCGGGCTGCCCATCGAACTGGAAGTCGGAGGTGTAGACCCGGCTTTCCTTCGGCGACCAGGCCTTGAAACTCACCGTACTCTGGCCGGCGGGCAGCGGCACGCGGGCATAGGAAATACTGTAGGGCAGTGTTTGCCAGTTCCGGGTGTCGGCCTTCTCCGAGATGGCCTGGGCGATGGAGAGCAAAGCGCCGAGGTTTTCGTTCTTGTTCCGCACCGCCTGCTCTGCCGCCTGCTTTACCGCCAACCTGAGCAGCGACTTGGAAAGCTCCCTGATCATCCGGTCTTCAAGCGTTTTGAAGGCGATTTCGTTCAGGTCCTGGCCGGTCTCCAGCGGGTAGGTCTTGCCGCCGACCTCCAGCGCGGCTGTCCGGTAATAGGGCTTGCGCGACAGGTACTTGGGAAAGGCGACCCGGACGAACTTCAGGTCGCCGAGATCCGTGGACCCTGAACCGGACCCGCCCAGCGGGAAGGGGATGGCCAGTTTCAGATCCTCGTTGACAAAGGTCACGAGGCCGCCCTGGCCCCTGACGATGAAGAAGTTGACGCTCCATTCGTCCTTTACCGGGCCCAGCCCGTTGTTCCAGAAGAAAACCAGCTCGCCGCCCGGAGACTCTTGTGGTGTGT
>JAQAZP010000230.1:0-10323 GCA_032127265.1 Acidobacteriota bacterium | reverse complement strand
CTGGTCAGCGGGGGATGCCTGGTCAAATTGTCCTCCGACCCCCAGCACTCCGCTGACGGGAGAAAACTCAACCCCTTTGCCTACGTCAGCACCGACGAAAACGTCAGCGTGGTGGTGGGCACCAAGATCGCCCGGCACAGCCGCTCCGACTCGGTTCTCCCCCTGCAGATACTGGTGCGCAACAACTCATCCGAGACGATCCACGTGGACGCGGCCAACTTCGTCATCCGCGATGAATACGGCATCGAGCACCCGCCGGTGCCGCCGGGTGAGATCAAGTCGATCTACAACCGGGTCAACTTCGACTACGAACTGGCCAACACCACCGAGTTCATCGGTCTGCTCAACAGCGGCATGGGGCAGAGCGGAAACTTGCGCGCCAACTTCTATCCCAACAATGCGGACCGCATCATCGTGGACAAGTTTGACATGCATACGGTGAGCCGCTTTGTCGATATCCTCTACTACGAGATAGAGGACTGGCGGCGCATGACCGGCACCCTGACCATGGTGGTCAAGAATCTGCGGGATAAGCCGCCGTTGGAAGTGCCGTTCAGCGTTTCCGCTCAGTAGTCGCTCCCTGCCTCGGCGAGGAGCCCGCGAAGCGGGTGACGCGGCGGTCGTCTCTTCGTCTGCACGGCCAAGCTCAATTGGTGACAGACATCTATTTTTTGCCAACACTCATGCGGAACTCTGCCCCAAAATAACAGTGACCGCCACCTAATAAATGGAAACCGGTGACTGTCACTGGTTTTAAAAACAAATTCCGTCAAGATTCACTTGAGGATAAATAGGTGGGTGTCACCTATTGGGCCTCCACCTATTGGGCCTCGGCCACTGATTCCTCTTCAACCACCGGCGACTCGGCGTTCTTCACGTAGGTGTCCAGCCACTGCTCGGTCTCCCACAGCATGTGCAGCACCGACTCCCGTGCCCGGTAGCCGTGGCTCTCGTGGGGCAGGAAGCAGAGCCGCGCGGTGGCGCCGTGACCCTTGAGCGCGTTGTAGTAACGTTCGCTCTGCATGGGAAAGGTGCCGGAGTTGTTGTCCGCCTCGCCGTGGATCAGCAGCAGCGGCTCGTTGACCTTCTCCGCGTGCATGAAGGGGGACATGGTGAAATAGATCTCCGGGGCCTCCCAGAGGGTCCGCTCCTCGGACTGGAAGCCGAAGGGGGTCAGGGTGCGGTTGTAGGCCCCGCTGCGGGCGATGCCGGCGGCGAAGATGTCGCTGTGCGCAAGCAGGTTGGCGGTCATGAAGGCGCCGTAGGAGTGGCCGCCCACGGCCAGGCGTTGGGGAGAGGCCACCTTGCGGTCCACCACCTCGTCAGCCGCCGCCTGGGCGCTGGCCACCAGCTGATCGATGAAGGTGTCGTTGGGCTCTTCGTCCCCCTCGCCGACGATGGGCATGGCCGGGTCGTCCAGCACGGCGTAACCCGCGGCGAGAAAGAGCAGCGGGGACCACCAGCCCACGCGGGCGAAGCGATAGGGCGAGTCGGTGACCTGCCCGGCGGCGTCGGCGCTCTTGAACTCCTGGGGATAGGCCCACATCAGCAGCGGCAGCGGGCCCTGCTCCGCCTCGTACCCCGGGGGTAGATAGAGGGTGGCGGTGAGCATCACGCCGTCCTTACGGGGATAGCGGATCTGTTCCTTGTGGAGTCCCACCAGCTGCGGCGTGGGGTGGGGGAACGAGGTCAGCTGCCGCAGGGTCCCCTGGCCCAGGTCGCGGACGAAGTAGTTGGGCGGCTCCTCCACCGACTCCCGGCGGGTCAGCATCCGGCCCAGGTCGCCGCCCAGCAGGGTCACCGGCTGCTCGTAGTACGGCGCTTCGGAGTGGAAGCGGCGCTCCGTCTCCAGGGTGGCCAGGTCGAGGATGTCGAGGAAGGGCCGGTCGCCCTCGGGCGAAGCGCCGCTGCCCAGCAGGTAGAGCGTCTTGCCTTCCTCCGCGGTGAGCAGCACCGAACGGCCCAGCGGATTTCTCTTGGTCAGCGGTCTGCCGGGGTCATTGTAACGGTCCTCAAAGGAATTCTCGAAGATCATCACCGGGGCGGCATCCGGGCTGCCCGGCTGTACCTTCCAAAGGCGCTGCATCCTGGTCTTCCACCACCACTCGCTGGCCAGGGCCAGTCCGTCGTTGCCCCAGGTGATGCTGCTGAAACGGAGGGTGGTCGTAATCAGCGGTTGCGGGCCGCCGTCAAAGGGGGCGGCCAGGGTGAACACCCGGTCGCGATATTCGGCTTCGGCACCGGCATCGCCGCCGTCCAGCGCCTCGACCCAGGAAACGGTGGACGGGGTGTCACCGCGCCAGCCCAGCCCCCGCGGGCCGGTGGCCACGCTGCCGAAGGGGATGGGGATGCTCTCCTGCAACGGCAGGTCAGCCACCGTGTGGACCAGGGCTCCGTCACGGCCGCGGATTTCCATCCGCTTGGGAAACCGGCTGGCGGGCACCAGGTAGGACCAGGGCCGGTGCAGCGTCTCGACGATGATGAAGTTCCCGTCGGGCGAGGGGTCGAAGTCCCAGACGATTTCCGGGCCGCCGATGAACTCGAGTTTGCCGTCCAGGTCCACCAGGGCCAGGCGGGATGTACAGTAGTACTCGAACAGCGCCTCGTCGTGCGGGTTCTTCAGCAGGTCCTGGTAGGTGCGGTTCGGCGAGGTGGCGCCCAGGTTCTCCTGGGTCACCGGGCCGGCGGGCACCGGTGATTTCACCGGTTCGCCCTTGCGGTCCGCCGGGACCACCGTGCAGGCCAGGGTGTCGTTGCCGATCCAGTCCGGCGGCGTGCCGGCGGCGAGGTTGAGCACCGGGCCGGTGAGTCGGCGGGCCTTGCCGCCGGCCGTTTCCGTCACCCAGAGTTCGATGCCCGTGGGGCCGGTGTTGGTGAAACAGAAATGCGCCCCGTCCGGGGACCACTGCACGTTTCCGATGCGCGGCGTCTCGGGCAGGCCGGTGACCGGCACCTTCTTCAGGTCGGCGATGCGCCGCAGTTCCAGACCCACGTAGTGACCAGCGCGGCTCGGTCCGTTGGTCTGCGGCTTGATGCGCAGGCCGGCCAGCCGCAGTTCCCGTTCAGCCAGCTCGGCAATGGGCGGCAGGTTCGGCGACTGGAGCAGCAGCATCCACTCGTCACCCGGGCCCACACTGACCAGCGGCGTGGGCGGAGCATCCACCATATCCACCAGGGCCGGCGAGGGCAGGCGATACCCGGTGGTGTCATCATCCGCCGTCAACGGCGCCGCCATGGTGAGGGCGATCAGCAATACGGCGGCTGACAGAACAGTGCGTCGGATCAGTGTGCAGGGCATATCTTCCTCCGTGGTCATTCAGGGAATCGGATCAGTTTCAGCCCGGGAAAATCCCCCGGCCGCCGGGTAATTTCTCCCGTGATTTGGCCAGCAGTTCCTCGAGGGCGCCCAGCAGGTCGTGGGGCGATATGATGCCGGCCAGTTCCTCGTTCTTGTTCAGCACTGGAAGAGCGCCGTAGCGCTGCTCGCGGAAGATCTCCACTGCCCGATGGATGCCCTCGTAAGTGTGCACTACCTCGGGGTTCTTGGTCATCACCGACTCCACCGTGGTGTCGTCGCTGATCTGGTAGTAGGACGTCCAGTCGTCCATGGCGTCCACCCAGCGGGGCCGCCTGAGGTCGCGGTCACTGATGATGCCCGCCAGAGTGTCTCCGTCCACCACCGGCAGGTGCCGGACGCGGTTTGTTTTCATGCTCAGGAAGGCGTCCTTCACCGTGGTGCCCGGTGTGGTGGTGATCAGGCGGGTGGACATGTACTTGCTGATTTTCATGGTTCACTCCATTTGGTTGCTGTCTGCCGGGAAGTATAGGGGAGGGGGGAGGACCCTTCAACCGGTCAGTTCGCGCCAGGCCCGCTCCACCCGTTCAAAGACGGCACGCCAGGTGAACGACTCCAGTGCATCCACGGCCGCCGGGCCGTCCTCCCGGGCAGCACGGAGGGATTTCCGGACCGCCGCGGCCAGGGCGGCGGTAAAGGCCGGCAGGTCCTCATCCAGCGGTTCGTCGACCCCGCGCAGCCGCGGCAGGGGCACCAGGGCCAGCAGGCCGCCCATGGGCCGGGCCAGTTCACGGACTACGCCGGGCAGAGCGGTGGCCACCAACCGGCAGCCGCTGGCCAGGGCCTCCACCAGTACCAGGGGCAGGCCTTCGTAGAAGGAGGGGAGCACGAAAACGGCGGAGCGGCGCATCAGCGCGGCCAGCTTCTCCTGCTCCAGGCGTCCGTGAAACCGCACCAGCCCGGCCATCCGTTCCATGCGCCGGCGCAGCTCGTCGGCCTCCCGGCCGTCGCCGCCGCCGGCCACGTGCAGGGTCAGCCCCGGGATCTCGGCGGACAATGAGTCCACGGCGTCCAGCAGCCAGGGCAGGCCCTTGGCCCGGCTCAGCTTGCCGGCATAGAGCACGGCGTCCCCGCCCGCCCCGGACCGCCCCCCGGCGTGGAACAGTTCTTCGCGGTATCCGGCGCCCACCACGGTGAAGCGTGCTGCCTCCAGCCCCAGGGCACCGGCATAGTCTTCGGCGTGCTTTTGGTGCAGGACCAGGAAGCGATCAATCGCCGCGCACCCCCCACGCACCGGGCCGGCCAGGCGGGGGCAGAGTATCATCTGCCTCAGACCGGTGCCGTGGCAGTGGACCGCCACCGGCGTGTGCGGGGCCAGCTCCTTGAGCAGCGAGCTGACCAGCCAGGCGTGGTGGGCATGGATCACGTGGGGGCGGAATTCGCTGATGATCGCGGACAGGTGTTCACTCCAGGCCCGGCAGTAGGCATCCACCTCTTCTTCGGTGAGCGAGGACCAGCGGCTGCTGCGGTAGGGCATGACGTCGCTCATCCCGGGCACGGGAAAGGGGAGCATTGACGCTGCCCTGGAGTCAGTGCCGGAAAAGGTGAGGGGGTGGATGGACTGGGCCGGCAGGCCGCCAACTTCGGGATCGGGCCCGCCCGCCGGCACGCCAACCACCGCCTGCTGCTCCCAGCCCGCTTCCCCGGCCAGGCGGACCAGGGCGTCGAGGGTGATGCCGCTGCCGGTGAGCGAGGGCCGCTGGCTCAGCACGTGCACCACCCGGCGGCCTGTTTGCGAAAATGACCCCGAACTCATGCTGCTCTCCCTCTTCAGGATTGGCTATAGCCACCGGAAGATGCCCCATGGTGCATCACGATCCGAACGGCAAATCTATGCCATCGGCCTGGCGGGTGCAAGATATCAGGGGTGAAAAAGCGGCCGAATTTACACGGCAGGCAAATCATGACATTATGTCTTTCTCCCCTGAGGCCCGGGCGAACGGGGGCCGTTGCGGCCCGCCGCCCGACAGCAGATCGGTTGTGGAAACAACAAGGAATCAGCACCGATGGACTCGAATACTAGGGCGAAACTGGTCGACGACTGCGTCAATACCATCCGCTTTCTGGCGGTGGACGCGATCCAGAAAGCGAACTCCGGCCATCCCGGCACGCCCATGGGCGCGGCCACCCTGGCCTATGTCCTGTTTGACCGTTTTCTCAAGCACAACCCGGCCAACCCGCACTGGGCGGACCGCGACCGCTTTGTCCTCTCCCCGGGCCATGCCTCGATGATGCTCTACGCCATGTTGCACCTCACCGGCTACGACCTGCCCCTGTCCGAGCTGAAGAAGTTCCGCCAGCTGGGCAGCCGCACGCCGGGCCACCCGGAATACGGACTGACTCCGGGGGTGGAGATGACCACCGGGCCGCTGGGTCAGGGCATCGCCCACGCCGTGGGCATGGCCGTGGTGGAGCGCTGGCTGGCCGCGCACTACAACCGGCCGGGCAACCCGATCATCGACCATTTCACCTACTCCATCGTTTCCGACGGGGCGATGCAGGAAGGGATCACCTCCGAGGCGGCCAGCCTCGCCGGGACCCTGGGGCTGGGCAAGCTGATCGCGGTCTATGACGACAACCACATCCAGATCGAGGGGTCCATCGACATCACCTTCCGCGAGAACGTGGCCCGGCGCTTCCGGGCCTACGGCTGGCAGGTGGTGGGGCCGGTGAACGGGCACGATGCCGACGCCGTGGAAGCGGCGATCGAGGAGGCGCGAAACGACGAGATGCGGCCCTCGCTGGTGATCTGCGAGACGGTGATCGGCTACGGCAGCCGCCGCGGCGGCACCGCCCGGGTGCATGGCGAACCGTTGGGCGAGGAGGAGGTGCAGTGGGCCAAGGAGAACCTCGGCTGGCCCACCACACCGGACTTTTACGTCCCCGACAACGTGCGCGAGCACATGGGTCTGGCGCTGCAGCGGGGCCAGGATCAGGAAGAGGAGTGGAAAAACCGGCTGCAGGCCTACCGTGACGATTTTCCTGAGGACGCGGCCCAGTTGGAGGCCCTGCTGCTGGGCAAGCTGGCCCGGGGGTGGGACATCGGCCTCAAGGACCTCTTCCCGCCGGACACGAAGTCCATGGCCACCCGAATCGCTTCGGGCACCGTGCTGCGCACGCTGGCGCCAATGGTCCATGCGCTGATCGGCGGTTCGGCCGACCTCTCGCCGAGCACCAAGACCACCATCGAGGGGGCCGGGGATTTCGGCTGGCGCCAGTTCATTGGCCACAACCTGCATTTCGGTGTGCGCGAGCACGCCATGGGCGCCATTGCCAATGGGATGTCGCTCCACGGCGGGGTGATCCCCTACACCGCCACCTTCCTCGCCTTCTCCGACTACATGCGGCCGCCGATGCGGCTGGCCGCGCTGATGGGCATCCGGGTGATCTATGTCTTCACCCACGACAGCATCGGCGTGGGGGAGGACGGCCCCACGCACCAGCCCATCGAGCAGCTGATGAATCTGCGGTCGATCCCCAACATGACCCTGATCCGGCCGGCCGACGCCACCGAAACGGCGGAAGCCTGGCGCCTGGCGCTGGAGAATACCACCGGCCCCACGGTGCTGGTCTTCACCCGGCAGAAGGTGCCGGTGATCGACCGCGAGAAGTGTCAACCGGCGGAGGGTGTGCGGCACGGGGCCTACCTGCTCTGGCAATCGTCGGCCGGCGAGCCGGAACTGATCCTCATCGGCACCGGCTCCGAGACCAGCCTGGCTTTGGAGGCGGGGCAGACCCTGGCCGGGGAGGGGATCGCGGTGCGGGTGGTCTCCATGCCCAGCTGGGAGCTGTTCGACAGGCAGGACCAGGCGTATCGTGACGAGCTGCTTCCGCCCGCGGTTCGGGCCCGGGTCTCGGTGGAGGCGGGAAGCCGCATCGGCTGGGAGCGCTACATCGGCCTCGACGGGGCCGCGGTGGGGATGAACGGCTTTGGCGCCAGCGCGCCCGCGGACGAGCTCTTCCGTCATTTCAAGATCACCGCTGAGGCGGTGGCCGACCAGGGGCGGGCGCTGGTCCGGGGCTGACCGCGAGGGGCTGATCGGGCCCGCATCGGGCGGGCCGCACGAGAGGGGAGGCGAACCGGGTCGTCCTCCTGGTTCAGGGTGGTGGTCATGCGGCGGGCTCTTCCCCTAATTTTATTCCTGATTCCCGTCCTGGTCACCGGGCTTTTCTGCTCCCGGCGGGAGGTTCGACCTCTCCCCGATGACACCAATCTCGTCCTGGTGGTTGTGGACACCCTCCGCCGTCACCGGCTGGGCGTCTACGGCGGCCCAGCCGGCCTCACCCCCTTCCTCAACCGGTTGTCCAGGGATTGCATCCGCTTCCGCCATGCCGTGGCCCCCTCATCCTGGACCAAGCCGTCGGTGGCCTCGCTGATGACCGGGCTTTACCCCAGTCGTCACGGAGCGGTGGGGATCACCCGCGGGCTCGAACGGTACAGCGGGTCGCCGGCCCTGGCCCTCGGCCGGGTCACCTTGGCCGAAATGCTGCACGAGGAAGGGCTCGCCACGGCGGCCTTCGTCACCAATGTTCACATCAGCGTAAACAACAACTTCCACCAGGGGTTCGACCATTTCGTCCAGCCAGCGGGCCATGCCGACGAACTACTCACAAGGGCGTTGGACTGGCTGGATGGCCGGGAGGCGGGTGGGCGTTTCTTCCTCTACCTGCACCTTCTTGATCCGCACACACCCTATGAGCCGCCTGAACCGTTCCGCTCGCGGTTCGCCGATCCCGATCCCCCCGGGCGCGGCCCGTTTTCCCAACGCGGCTGGCCCTTCGAGATGGATTGGTGGTCTGAGCAGTACCGCTGGTGGCTGGACGGGTCGGGCGGCAAGCCGTTCCTCTTCAATTACGACCGGTTCAACCTGATCTGGGCCCGCCAGCATTTTCCGGAGCTCGACGACCCTGAGTTCAGCTACGTCTTCGAGAACATGGAGCAGTTCGAAGAGAGGGTGGACCTGGGTTTCAGCGGTCCCGACGACCCGGATCTTGCGCGGCGGATCGACGTGCTCACCTCGCTCTATGACGGCGAGGTGGCCTGGGTGGACCAGCAGCTCGCCGCCCTGTTCGACGGCCTGGAAAACCGCGGGCTGCTTTCCCGCAGCGTGGTGGTCTTCACCTCGGATCACGGGGAGGCCTTCATGGAGCACCACACCTGGGGTCATCACCGTTCGCTGTATGGCGAGGAGGTCAACATCCCGCTGCTCCTAAGGGTGCCCGATGGCCGGGGCGGGTTGCTGCGGGGAGAGGTGGAGCCGGCGGTTTCCCTGGTGGATCTCTATCCTACCGTGATGGAGATGTTCGGCCTGCCGCTCCGGGACGGCATCGACGGTGTGTCCCTCTGGCCGGCGATCCGCGACGGCCGGGACGAGGCGCTGCGCAAGCGGCCGGTTTACAGCGAGCTGCTGCTGGACAACCGGGAATATGTCGGAGTGCTGCTGGGGCGGCGCAAGCTGATCCGCACCGTGGACGAGAAGCAGCGGGTGCGCTGGGAGCAGTTCAATGTCGGCGGCGACCCCGGGGAGCGGAATCCCGCGGCCAACCGGGCCGACGGTCCCCCGGCTCATCTGCTGCGGGCCGGTCTGGAAGCCTTCGTCGAGGGGCGGGAACTGAACACGCCGAACGACGGCGATCCGGCCCGGCTGTCCGCGGAAGAGCTCGAACGCCTGGGAGCCCTCGGCTATCTGGCGCGGGAAGAGGAAGGCGGGAAGGAGAGACCGTCGCGCACCCCATGAGCGATCGCCGCCAAACCGGAAACGTCCTGCTGGCCGTCCTGGCCGCCGCGCTGCTGTTCCGTCTCTGCTTCTGTCTGTTCCACCAGTTCGAGCCGTCCCGCATCTCCGCGCCCGATTCCCGGGTCTATCTCGAGCTGGCGCGCCACCTGGCCGGGGAGGGGCGATTTGCCAGGGGCGGGGAATTTTCCCTGGAAAACCCGGTGGAACCGGAGGTTTTCCGGACACCGGGCTACCCGCTGTTGATCATGTTCTGCCGCGCTCTGCCCGGCGGCGGGTTCGTGCCGCTGATTCTGCTGCAGATTCTCCTCGGTTCGGCGCTGGCCGTTGGCGGAGCGTGGATTGCCTGCCGGCTCTTTTCTCCCCGGGCCGGAGCACTGTGCGGCTTTCTGCTGGCCATCGATATCAGCCACACGGTCTATGCCAACATGGTGATGTCGGACATCCTCTTTGCCGCGCTGGTCATGGCGGCCATGCTTCTGCTGCTGGCCCATCGCGACCGCCCGAACCTCCTCCTGCTGGTCGCCTCCGGGCTGACCCTGACCCTGTCCGCCGCGGTGCGCCCCCTGGGCGCCTGGCTGTTCATTGTGGTTGCCGTCTGGCTGCTGGTCCGCAAAACCGGCCGGCGGCAGGCGGCGCTGTTCTGTCTTGCGGCCCTGATCGTCCCCGCTGCCTGGAGTGCGAGGAATCTCGCGGCCTGCGGCAGTTTCTCCCTGAGCAGCGCGTTCCACTACAACCTCTACCGCGTGGCCGCGGCCAAGGTGCTGGCCCGGTCCACGGACATCCCCCGCTGGCAGGCCGAGGAGCAACTGGTTGAGCAGGCGGTGTGCGAAGCGCCGCTCAAGGACATCCCGGCACTGAACCGCTGGTTCCTCGGCCGGGCGTTGGCGGTGTTCGAGCGCTATCCGGGGCAGACCGCAACCGAAGTGCTCTTTTCCTTCGTTGAGATGGGGCTGGCCGGGGAGCGGCGAAACCTGCTGAAGCTGCTGGGGGCCCCGGGCGGGGAGGACGAGGTGCGGACCATCTCCGACGGCCGGCGGGACGCGGCCGGCCTGGCCGGGAATCTTGGCCGAGCCGGGCCGGGGACAGCCATGCTGGTCGTGGCCCAGGCGCTGTTCAACATCCTGGTGCTGCTCTTCTTCCTCGACGGTGTGCGGCGCTGGCGGGTGACGGATCGACGGAGATTCGGCGCGCTGCTTCTCGGCGTTCTGCTGTACGTGTTGCTGGTCTCTC
>JAQAZP010000229.1:0-3581 GCA_032127265.1 Acidobacteriota bacterium | reverse complement strand
GCACCCTGGGCAGCGGGGCTCCGCTCTACTCTACGTCAAGGTCATATTCACCAATCCGCTGGTTGACAGTCCGTTTGACCTGATCGGGGCCGAGCGATTGCGGCCCCTGTTCCGCGACCAGCAGGGCACGGATATCGATCCGGGGCTGGAACTGATCACCCCGGCACCCCGATCGGTGTCACCGAACGGCGTAAGCGTCCTGACCTGGCTACTGGCCGAAGCGCTATCGCCCGGGGAGTACGATATCGACATGGAGCCGCCAGCCGACCTGGGGAAAAGCGCTCAGGATATCGACCGGGTGCGGGTCAAGCCGGCCTTGCTGCGGCTCACCGGGGAACCGCCCAGCGCAGCCGAAATCGCCTACTACGCCCGGCAGATCATGGCCGCCCGGGGAGAGGACGAACGGATTCTCGAACTGCTGCGCACTGAACTGGAGCAGTCACCGGAGAGCCTGTCCCTGCGCCTCGAACTGGTGGACACCCTGGAGCGGACCGGCGATTTCCAGGGCGCCCGCGAAGAGCTGATCAACCTGGGCATGCTGGCCCAGGAGCGGCAGCCCCACCTGCCGGCCTGGATCATCACCCGCGACCGCATGCTGCAGGAGCGGATTCGAGGATCATCCCCCTGACCAGCTGGTTCAATGCCCGGGCTTTCTGGCATAGTATGAGCACAGGAGGCCCCGATGACCGAGACCCGTTTCATCACCAATGACGAGATATACCACGAGGTCCTGCTGACCGAAGTGCCCCGTGCACGGCAGTTCCTCTGGATCGGCACTTCAGACCTCAAGGACCTCCACGTGGAAAAGGGCAAGCGGATGGTGCCCTTCCTCGAGATCCTCTCCGAGTTGCTGGACCAGGGAGTGGCGGTTCGGCTGATCCACGCCAAGGAACCGGGTCCGGCCTTCCGCGAGGACTTCGACCGCTACCCCAACCTCATCGAGGGGCTGGAGCGGATGCTCTGTCCGAGAATCCACTTCAAGACCGTGGTGGTGGACGGCCGCTTCGCCTACACCGGCAGCGCCAACCTCACCGGCGCCGGCATGGGCGCCAAGGGGCCCCACCGCCGCAACTTCGAGGGCGGGATCGTCACCACCGATCCCGAACTGGTGGCCCCGATCATGGAGCAGTTCGACCAGCTCTGGATTGGCGCCCACTGCGAGAAGTGCCGGCGCAAGGAATACTGCACGGAACACGGCGACCTGCCCGAGTGATCAGGGACGTACATGAATATATGAATTTTTCCGGAACCAGGGACGTACTTGCATTGTTGCGTTATCAGGACCTCATGCAGTGTTCCATGGTCGTGAACCAATAACGCAACAATGCAAGTACGTCCCTGATGTCGAAGTGATAATTTCATATATTCATGTATGTCCCCTAATCACCTAATCACTAATCACAATCCTGATATAGTAAAATAACACTGATAACATACCGGGCGCCCGCCCGGAATCGAGCAAAGGAGATAGGCCATGAACTGGATGGGAAGCCGGCCAGCTGCTGTTTCACCTGACCATGGCCTGCGGCGCCTGCAGCAAGGGCTTTCTCACCGGCGACTGGGGTATGCCGGAGGGCGTCAGTTACGAGGACATGCCCCACGAGGAGATGCTGCCCCCGGCCGAGAAGATGCCCACCGTGGAGAGCGTGGCCCAGGCACGTAAAATGCTGGCCGCCGACAAGGTAGTGGCCCTGGAGATGGTGGCCCTGGCCGGCGAGGGGGACCTGGGATCGAAGATCGTCTCGGCCCCCTGGGCTTCGGGAATGGAGTTTGCTCTCGGCAAGCACCTGATCCAGATGGTCCAGCACCTGGTGCAGCACAAGACCCAGCTTTACTACTACCTCAAGCTGATGGGCCGGCCGGTGAACACCGGTCACATCTACGGCATGTAAATCCATGCTGAGGCGGGACGCTGCGCAGCGTCCCGCCTCGCCGCTGGCTTGACGCCCCCCCCGGATGCCACCTATATTTGACTATCTGAACACCGTGTGGCGGCAGGCCGCCCTTCCAGCGCCCCTGTTTTCCCCCACTCTTGCCCGGAGGCTCCACCGATGAATCGTGCTTTGACCCTGTTATTCACCTTGCTCCTCATTGTCGCCGCAGGCACGGTCCCGGCGGCGGCAGCGCCGGATTCGCCAAAGATCGACAACCGGCTGGCCGCATGGCTGGCGGCCAACCCGGATCAGGACACGGTGAAGGTCTGGGTCTACTTCAGGGACAAGGGCCTCGCCGCAGGCGCCCTTGATCAGGCGCTGGAAGCGCGCAGGGCCGAAATCGGCCGACGGACCCTCGACCGGCGGGCCAAAGTGCGCAGTGATCTGCTGGTGGACCAGCAGGATCTGCCGCTGAACCCGGCCTACCGCGAGGCCGTGCTCTCCATCGGGCTGAAACACCGGGCCGACAGCCGGGTGCTCAACGCGATCAGCGTCGTGGCCGACCGTGACCAGTTGGGGCGCATCGCGGCACTCGACTGTGTTTCGGGCATCGGCAGGGTAGCTGGTTTCACCCGCCGGGAGGTCACGCCCGCCGAGCCGCCCGCCGCCGCGGAAACCGACGGCTCGCGGGCGCTGGACTACGGCAGTTCCTTCACCCAACTGGACCAGATCAATGTCCCGGCAGTGCACGACATGGGTCTCAGCGGCGCGGGCGTCATCGTCTGCATGCTGGACACCGGTTTTTACAAGGTCCACGAGGCCTTTGCCGGGCTCACCGTGCTGGCCGAGTGGGACTTTATCAACGACGACGGCAACACCCAGAACGAGGGCAGTGACCCCAGCAGCCAGCACAACCACGGCACCTACACCTGGTCCACCCTCGGCGGTCTGAAGCCGGGGACCCTCTACGGACCGGCCTACGGGGCGAGTTTCCTGCTGGCCAAGACCGAGGACACCTCCCAGGAAGTGCCCATCGAGGAGGACTGGTATGTCGAGGGCCTGGAGTGGGCCGAACTGAACGGGGCCGACGTGGTCTCCAGCTCACTGGGCTACACCGATTGGTATGTCTATGCCGACATGGACGGCCAGACCTGCGTCACCACCATCGCCGCCAACTGGGTGGTGGCCCAGGGCGTGGTGCTGGTCAACGCCATGGGCAACAACGGGCAATATGCCGGTGCCCTCATCGCCCCCGCGGACAGCGAGGGGGTGATCTCCTGCGGCGCGGTGAGCAGTTCCGGCTCACTGGCCTACTTCAGCTCCTCCGGCCCGACCTACGACGGCCGGACCAAGCCCGACGTCTGCGCCAGGGGCGTCTCCACCTACTGTGCCAGCAGCTCCGGTTCCTACACCGCGGTGGACGGCACCAGCCTCTCCACGCCGCTGGTGGGCGGTGTGGCCGCGCTGCTCGTCGAGGCCCACCCCGACTGGACGCCGGCCGAGGTGCAGCTCGCCATGCGTCAGACGGCCAGCCAGTCGGCAACCCCGGACAACAACTACGGCTGGGGCATCGTCGACGCCCAGGCGGCGGTGCTCAGCGCCGGCTACGGCCAGGTGGACGGCATGGTGCACAACGCGGCCCTCGAGCCGCTGGCCGCGCACCTGGCGGTGCTGGAGAACAGCTTCACCGCCGACACCGACCCCGGA
>JAQAZP010000228.1:0-8969 GCA_032127265.1 Acidobacteriota bacterium | reverse complement strand
ACATCGCTGAATTATCGCCGGAATGCCACGATGTGCTCTTGGCGCTTCGCCGCATCACCAGGGCGATTGACCTTCATTCACGTTCTCTAATCCAGAAACATGGTCTTACCGGCCCACAGCTTGTGATTCTGCATACGCTGTCGAATATGGGGGAAGTCTCAATTAGTGGATTGGCCAAAGCCATCTCGCTCGGGCAGGCAACAGTTACCGGCATCCTGGCCCGCCTTGAGGTGAAAGGCCTTATCTTTCGAAGACGGAGTGATACGGACAAGCGCGTAGTGCTTGTCGGCACAACGACTTCGTGCAGCAGGTTGCTTGAATCGGCACCACCGCTTCTCCAGGAATCGTTTTTGGAGCAGTTTACACGTCTTCAGGACTGGGAACGATCACTGCTGTTGTCGTCTTTGCAGCGTGTCGTAGCAATGATGGAGGCTTCCTCGCTTGACGCAACACCGATTCTTACAATCGGCCCTATTGATGCATCTAACGACTCGGGAAAGCCGTAAATTACGAAAAGGGGACAGTCAAAAGAACATGACTGTCCCCTTTTGTCATGACAATTGCTAGATCTCTCTGGTGATCCCGTATTTCTTGACCTTGTAGGTCATCACCCGGGGGCTGATGCCGAGCAGGGCGCCGGCCTTCTTCTGCACCCAGCCCTGGGAGCGCAGCGCCTGGAGGATCGCCTCCTTTTCGATGGCTTCCAGGGTGGTGCCGCCAGGGGGCAGGTTGAGCAGCCGCTCGCCGCCGGTCTCATGCTCGAAGTCCATGTGGGAGAGGGCGAGGTCCGTGGCCCCGATCTCATCCGCAACCGAAGTGATCACCGCCCGCTCCAGAACGTTCTGCAGTTCACGGATGTTGCCCGGCCAGGAATAGCGCTGCAGCGCCGCCATGGTGGCCGGACCGAACTTCTTGACCCCGGCAGGGGCGGTGCGGGCCAGGCGCTTGATGAAGTGGGCCACCAGCAGCGGGATGTCCTCCTTGCGTTCGCGGAGCGGCGGGATGGTCAGCGGGATGACGTGAAGACGGTAAAAGAGATCCTTGCGGAACTTGCCCTTGGCCACTTCCTCGTCGAGCTTGCGGTTGGTGGCGGCCAGGACCCGGACATTGACCCGGGTCGAGCGGTTGCCGCCCACCGCCCGGACCTCTTTCTCCTGAAGCACCCGCAGCAGCCCCACCTGGAAGGCCGGCGAGGTCTCGGCGATCTCGTCGAGGAGCAGGGTGCCGCCATCGGCCCGGCGGAAGAGGCCCTGCTTGTCGCGGATCGCCCCGGTGAACGCCCCCTTGACGTGGCCGAAGAGTTCGCTCTCCTGCAGCGGCTCGGGGATGGCCCCGCAGTTGACAGCAATGAACGGGCCGTCGGCCCGGCGGCCGCAAGAGTGGATCGCCCGGGCTGCCAGCTCCTTGCCGGTGCCGCTCTCACCAAGAATCAGCACGGTGGCATCGCTGGATGAGACCTGGAGGATCTGCTGCTTGACCCGCTCCAGGACCGGGGAAACACCGACGATCTCGTCGAGATACGAGGTGCTGGGCATTTTCTGCCGGCGGGTTTTCACCGCCCGGTCCACTTCCTCCAGCACCGCGTCCATTTCGAAAGGCTTGGTCACGTACCCGATGGCGCCGCGCCTCATGGCCTCCACCGTGGACTCGATGGTGCCGTACGCGGTCATGATGATCACCGGAAGCGTCGGGTCGTGCTCATGGAGCTTCTCCATCACCTCGATCCCGTCCTCCCGGTCGAGTTTGAGATCCACCAGGGCCGCCCGGAACAGTGCCCGCTTGAAATCATAGAGCGCATCCCGGGCCGAGGTGTGGGCGGTTACCTTGAAACCACTGGCTTCGAGGCGCATGGTCACCACCTCGAGAATGCTCCTGTCGTCGTCAATCACCAAAATATTTTTACTGGGCATCGTACTACCTTGTGCCGCAATCGGTTGTTATCCCTGTGGGGCCGTTCCGGTTTCTCTCGCTATGGTACCTCGCTGGGCGGGGCCGGCTGTTCAGCGGTCTCCGTCTGCAGCATCATGTCAATATCCTTGAGCAGCTTGATTTCCTGACGGATCTTGCCCAGTTCCGCCTCCAGCTGCTCCACCCGTTGATTGGCCCGGCCCACGTCGATACGCAACTGGTAGAGGCTCGCTTTCTGGCGGATCGCCTCAACCTCCCGGCCGGCCAGCTGGGCTTCCAGACGCCGGTTCTGTTCCAGCAGGATCCGGATCGCCTCACGATTCCCCTTGTAGAGGTCGAGGAGTTGGACCAGCGACTCCCGGTACGCGGCCTGTCCAACCGACATCTCTTCCTGATCCATGCCGGCCAGGAGTTCGAGCGCCGCCTCCACATCCGGCCCCTCTCCGGGCAGGATCACCTCCAGCAGGGCCAGCCGAAGCCAGACTTCCTCGCGATTGGGGTCACCGGGGAAACCCTCGGTAACCATGCCGTAGATCCGGCGGGCCTCATCGTAATTCCGGGCCTGCCAGGCCTGGTCCGCCTCGATCATCATCTGCTCCGAGGCGGGGGGCAGGGGCAGTTCCGGCTTGCGGTGCAGCAGTGAACAGCCATTGAGCCAGATCATGGCCGCCGCCAGCAGGACCGCAACCACTCCTCCTCGTTGCATGTGCTCACACCGCATCGTGCTTCACCTCGAGCGGGGTCACGGCGGGCCGCAGCCGGACCGGCCCCCGCTCCCCGGTTCCGGCCGGCAGGGGCAGGGAGATGGTGAAAGTGCTGCCCCTGCCCAGGGCACTGCGCACGGCCACCGATCCTCCATGGGCCTCCACCACGTGTCTGACAATGGCCAGACCCAGGCCGGTGCCCTTGACCTTGGAATCGCTCCGCCGCTCCGACTGGAAGAACTTCTCGAAAATAAGGGACAAATCCTTCTCCGGGATCCCGGGGCCCTGGTCTTCCACCGAGATCAGCACCGACGGCGCCCGGACCCGGTCCAGCCGGTCGGCCTCCGCGGTGGACCAGAACGCCTCGCCCTCCGCCGGGGACTCCACTGCTGGCGGTGCCAGCTTCATCCTGATCACCACTTCACCGCCGCGGGGCGAGAATTTCACCGCATTGCCCACCAGGTTTTTCATCGCATTGACCAGCTTGTCCCCGTCGAGAATGAAATTGCCCAGCGACGGCGACTCGTCCACGGTAAGGGACACGCCCCGGCGCTGGGCCGTAAATTGCAATTGCTCCACGGCCCGGCGGACAATCGCCGCTGGAGTAGTCCGCTCGAGCTTGTAGCCCATCCGGCCGGCTTCCATCCGCGCCAGGTCCAGCAGATCGACGATCATCCCGATCAGGATGCGTGTTTCGGCGCTGATGATCTGCAGCAGGCGCCGCTGCTTCTCGTTGACCGCTCCCGGCACTTCCTCCTGCAGCAGGGCGGCCGCCTCCTTGATCGACGTCAGCGGCGTCTTCAATTCGTGGGAGACGTTGAACAGAAAGCCGGACTTCATCTCGTCCAGCTCGGCCAGCCGCTGGCTCATCCGGTTCATCGCCCGGGCCAGGTCACCGACCTCATCTTTTGATTGTACTCGAATCGGCCGGGTGAAATCTCCCCCGGCGATCCGTTCGGTGGCCCGGCGCAACTCGCGGATCGGGTTGGCGATGCGGCTGGTGATCAAAACGGAGAGGAGCATGGCGAACAGGCCCGGCACCAGGGGCAGTATGACCACCAGCTGCTGGCCGACCTGCCTGTTCTCCCGCACCGCCATGGTGAGGTTGTCCCTGGCCGCCTGCACCGGGATCACCAGGTCGCGGAGCACCCGCTTGCCGATCGATTCCACCAGCGGGTGAAAGTCATCCTCGGGTTCCGCATCCGCGGACTCGTCCTGGGGCGATTTCAGCTTGCGCTGGAACAGCCGGCGATACTCGGCGAAATCAGCCTCGATGCTGTTCAGCACGGGCCGGAGGCCCCGGATCCCCAACAGGGTCCGCACGTCGCGCATCCCCTCCGAGCGGTCCAAGCGGTCGAGGACCAAACCCAGGTCGATGAGCTGCTGCTCGATCTGGTCCGCTTCCTGCTCGAACAGCAAGGCAAAGCTTCGGGGGTCGTCCCATGGGCGGGGGACCGTGTCGTCGGCCAGCTGCCCGGCATTGAGCCGTTCGGTGAACAGCGACTTGATGCGCATGACGTCCAGTTGCTGGAGCTGGCCGGACACGTCGGTGAAGACCGCCAGGCTCTCCTCCGCCTCACGGACGTCGGCCAGGGCTTCCTGATCGGCCCAGGTCTGTTCCAGGATGTCGATGCTCCACCAGCTGCCCACCGAAACGAGCACCACCACCAGGATATAGCCGGCGAGCATCTTGAACTGGATGTTGAAACGCATGACTTCAGGTCCGGTGCTGCGCGGCGGTTCCGGCGATCAAGAAGAAAGGAATACCATGATTATATCAAAATATATAATTTCCTGATAATAAACCTAGCAGCTTCCTTCTGATCGGTCAATAAAAATATCCAGCTCGCACCGGCATTACTCCATGTAACCCAGGGCCCGGAGCCGGGCGGCGGTGTCAGCATCCACTTCGTCCTCCGTGTCAGGGGTCCCGGCTGAGCCCTCGATCTCTTCGAACCGGCGATACATCTCGCGCCGCAGCCGATCGGCCACCTCCGGCTGCCCCTGGATGATGTTCTCTCGCTCCAGAGGGTCCTCCCGAAGATCGAAGAGGATTTCCCCGGGGGGCCCGTTGGCCATCAGCCAGCGGCCCACGATGGACGTTGGCGGTTTCCGCTCCCCGGCGGCACGATCAAACCAGGCATATTTATAGCGCCCCTGAATGACGCCATAGCGCGGAGGCGCCTGTCCCGCCGTGGTCTGGCTGAAGAGGACACGATCGCTCGCTGAATCGAAAAGGTCCCTGCCGCCGTAGTCACCTTCTGCCGGCGCCAGGCCGCAGAGTTCCTCGATAGTGGGAGCCACGTCGATCAGCGTCACCGGCCGATGGACAACCATTCCCGCGAGGTGAGCCAGATCCGGAGCGAGAAGAACCATCGGGACGTGGAGCATCTCCTCGTAGAGGGTCAACCCGTGCGACCAGTTGCCGTGGTCAAAGAACTCCTCGCCATGGTCCGAGGTCACCACCACCACCATGTTCTCCAGCACCCCCATGGCTTCCAGCCGGGCCAGCAGGTTCCCCAACTGCTGGTCGACCCAGGCGATTTCCTCGTCGTAGTAGTCGCGGAGAAGGTCGATATCCCGCGGGTCATCCACCTGCTGCCAGCCCATGAGCAGGGGAACGATGTCGCCGGTCCGCCACTGGTGCCGCTGCCCGATGTCGAACTCCCTGTCCGCCCCGCGAATGGGGGTTGCCGTGGTGGGCGCGTCATAGGGCGCATGGGGATCCATGTAGTGCACATAGCAGAACAGGCGCTCTTCCCGGTGCTCGGCGACCCACTCCAGGGTCAGCTGGTTCAACTGATCGGCCCGCATCATTTTTTCACTGAACGGGGCAACGTAATACGCATCAAAGCCCCGGGCAAAGGAGCGGAACGGGCTGAGACCGAAGTTGGCCACAAAAGCGCCGCAGGTGAATCCCGCGGCAGACAGCCGCTCGGCCAGGGTGGGGATGGAATCGGGCACCGCCGGGCCGCCGGTCTCCTTCACCCCGAGCTCATCGGGGTAGCGGCCGGTGAGCAGGGCGGCGGTGGAGGGCAGGGTCCACGAAGACGGAGCCGAAACCCGGTTGAAAAGGACCCCCCCGCGGGACAGGCGATCGAGGTGCGGTGTGGTCCGCTGCCGGTGCCCGTGGAGCGAGGTCCGGTCGGCGCGAACGGTGTCGATGAGCACCAGCAGCACACTGGGCTTGCTCCCTCGCCCCGCGGGCCGCACCACCGGATTGCCCACCAGGAAGATCCCCTTCCTCCCCGTCCGCACCACAAAGCGCAGGGTCACCGTTTTCCCGGCCCACCGGCCAAGATCCAGACGATGGTCGGCCCAGGGCCGGCCCGCCGGACCGAATCGTCCACGCCACAGTTCCGTTTCCTCTCCCCCGGCCTCGCTCAGCAAAATCCTCAGCCGCCCGGGCTTGTTCCCCACCAGGGTGCCCGAACTGAAATGCAGTTCGGCATTCTCACCCGGTACACGGAACGCTACCATGCGCTCACCGGGCCCGCAAAAGCGCCAGCAGTGCCGGTAGTCCTGACCCAGGTCCACCCGCTCGCGGTTGAGGATATTCTGCGCGAGGTACGCCGGGCCGTGCGGGATCAGCTCCAGCCGGCGGATCTCGCCCCCGGTGCTGCCGTATCCGCCGGGGTAGAAGCGGAACACCAGCAGCGGCACCCGGACCGCGTCAGGGTGCGGCAGTTGAAAGTCGCAGGTAAAGCTCTCCTCGCCCGGCTTCAGCGGCCGGGCCACCCGGTTGCCGAGGTTGAACTGCGGCGGGTCGGTGAAGGCGAAGAAGAGTTCGGCATTTTCCCCATCGGAAGGACCAAGCAGGGCTCGAAGCATCTGGTAGCGCAGTGGGTCGGCGGATTCCCGGAACTCGATCCAGGGCGGCTGGTCCGCCTCCAGGCGGATCCCGCCATCCACGCGGGTCACCCGAACACCCTCGGGGCCGGCGGTCATGCCATCCGGCAGCCCTTCGCCGAACTCGAAGACCCGGCGCTGTGCCGGGGGAAACTGGCGGCCGGCGGCATCCAGAACAGGCGGACAGAGCTGGAGCAGGTCGATGTGCCCGGTGGGGGCGGGGGCGGGGGCGGGGGGCGCCGTCCGGCAGCCGCTGAGCAGCGAGAGCAGGAGCAGAATGGAGAGGGCCGTCCCCAAGCGAAAATGCCGCTTTGTGCTCATCCCATCTCCTCCCGGGCCCGTGGCCGGGCCATCAGTTCCCCGCATCGTCATAGACGTAGCCAAGCTCTTTCAGCATATCAATATCATCCCCGGTCAACTCAGCCTGCTGCCGTTCATCGGGCAGGATCATCCGCTCCGATTTCCAGCGCTCAAGCGTCCGCAGCATGGCGTCGCGCTGCCAGCGATGGCGCCGGTGGTGGGCCAGGTTGCGTTGCTCGGCCGGGTCCCTCGTCAGGTTAAACAGCTCAACCCGGTCCTGCTGGATATTTTGAATCAGTTTCCACTCCCTGGTGCGCAGCGTGTAGCGGAGGTTCCCGGCCTGGGCCACCACGGCTGCGTCAGGGCCGCCCCGCTCCGGCGGCGCCGGGGCCAGCAGGTCAAAGCCCTCCATCTCCGGCCGGGGCTCGATGCCGGCATAGCTGAGAATGGTACGGGTGATGTCCACCTCCTCGGCCATCCGCCAATCCGTCAGCCCTGCCGGCACTCCGGGCCCGTTAATGATCAACGGCACGTGGATCAACTCCTCGTAATTGAGCACGCGGTGGAGCAGTCCGCCGTGTTCGCCAAACTCTTCTCCGTGGTCGGCGGTGACCACCACCAGGCAGTTGTCCAGGAAGCCCAACTGTTTGAGCCTGACGAACAGCCCCTTCATCCCCTCGTCGGCGTAACGGATGCCCGCGTCATACGAGTCGACAAAGCGGGCCATATCCTGCTCCTGGAGATGTTCCTGGACACTTGTCTTGAAACTCCTCAGATTTTCGACGGTGGCCTCGTAGCGGCCTGCGGCCAGGCCGAAGTGGACCCGATGGTGATCCGGCGGCAGGTAGGGGGCGTGCACCTCGTAGGTGTGGAAGAAGGCGAAAACAGGCCGGCCGTCGGCGCGGTGCTGAGCCAGCAGCTCAAGCATCAGCTCCACCTGGCCGCCCAGGCTGCGGCGCCAGACATACTCGCCGAAACCGCGATCGAAGCCGAACTTGGGAGACATGCGCCCTCCGCCGTGGACGCCCAGGGTGACGTAGCCCTCCTCCTTCAGCACCTCCGGCAGCAGCGCTACCATGCCGGGGATGACGTCGAAGGCGGTCTGCCCCTCCAGGTGGTGGTATTCCACCCTGTGCGTCTCCTGGTAGAGCGAGGAGAGCATGGTCACATGCGAGGGGGTGGTGCCCAGGGTATTGATAAAAGCAGAGGGGAAATACGTCCCCCGGCGGGCCAGGGAATCGAGGAAGGGAGAGGTGTCACGGGCGTAGCCGTAGCAGCCCAGGTGGTCCGCACGGAGGGTGTCGAGAGAGATGAGCAGGATGTTTGGACGGTCTTTCACCACCGGCCGGTCAGGGCCGCAGCCCGGAGCGGCGGCGAGGAACAGCAGGAAGAGGGCCGCAGCCATTCCCCGTAGAATCGTCATCACTGGCATCCTGTTTCCTGGTCAGTAGGGGCGGCTGTCGTCCCGGCTCAGCCAGTCGTGGAACAGGAGCCGGTTCTCGCTGCGCATGAAGTCGGGAACCAGCTCGACAGTGCTGATCCCCACGGCCTTCATCTGGAAGACGCTGATACGCAGTTCGCTGAAACCGGCCGCGGCCGCGTCGGCGATCCCGGCCCCGAATACGATGCGGCCGATCCCTGCCCAGTGTGATGCGCTGAAGCACATCGGGCACGGCTCGCAGGTGGTGTAGAGCGTACAGCCCTTGAGATCGATGGTGCCCAGGGCGCGGCAGGCCTCGCGGATGGCGTTGACCTCGGCGTGGGCCGTGCTGTCCCCGTCCCGCCAGACCGTGTTGTGGGCCACCGAAATCATCCGGCCGTCCCGGGAGATGCAGGCGCCAAAGGGGGACTGGCCGGCCTCGATCCCCTCCCGGGCCTTGTCGATGGCCAGCTGCATGAACCGGCGGTCGTTCTCGATACTGCTCATGGCGACACCTTCAACTCCAGCGTTAGCGGAAAGCCTCGATACCGGTGATCTGCGCTCCCACAACCAGCGAATGGACGTCGTGGGTCCCCTCGTAGGTCAGCACCGACTCCAGGTTGCAGGCATGGCGCATGGTCTGGTATTCGAGGCTGATCCCGTTGGCCCCGAGGATGGTCCGCGCGGTGCGGGCGATCTCCAGCGCCTGGCTCACGTTGTTGTATTTGGCCAGGGAAACCTGGTAATGCTTCAGCTGGCCCTTGTCCTTCAGCCGTCCAAGCTGCAGG
>JAQAZP010000227.1:0-13528 GCA_032127265.1 Acidobacteriota bacterium | reverse complement strand
CCCTGCGCGACCAGAACATGGAAGCGCTGGAAGAGCGGACCTTCCAGCGCATCGTTACCGCCGACCCCCACGCCTTCAACGCCCTGACCCACGACTACCCGGAACTTGACCGGCCGGTGCTGCACCACTCCCAGTTGCTGGCCCGGCTGGTCAAGGAGGGGAAGCTTCCCCTGGGCAATGGAGCGAAGAGCCGAACGGTCACCTTCCACGACCCGTGCTACCTCGGGCGGCACAACGGTGTGTTCGACGCGCCCCGGCAGGTGCTGGAGGCACTGCCCGGCCTGAAGACCGTGGAAATGGAGCGGTCACACAGCCACAGTTTCTGCTGCGGCGGCGGTTCGCTCAACCTTTTCTACGAGGGGGAGTGCGAACGGCGGATGGGTGAGCTGCGGCTGGACATGGCCGAAAAGGCCGGGGCCGACACGGTGGTCACCGCCTGCCCCTTCTGCCTGATCAATCTTGAAGACGCCATTAAAACAACCGGCCGCGAAGGCAGGATGGAGGTCATCGACCTGGCCGAACTGGTGGAGCAGTCACTGGTCCGGGAGGAGACGGTCTGATATTGCACCGCGCCGGATGAAACCTGGGGAGGATATATGGAAATCATCGTCTGCATCAAACGGGTGCCTGACGTGTCCGAGGTGGAGGTGGAAATCGACCGCACCGGGCAGGGCATCGAGGAGACCGACCTGGTCTACGGCATCAACGAGTGGGACAACTTCGCCATCGAGGCCGCGGTCCAGCTGAAGGAAACCCACGGCGGGCGGGTCACCGCGATCACCGTGGGCGGCGAGGACGACGAGGAGGTGCTGCGCCGGGCCATGGCCATGGGCGCTGACGAAGCCCTGCACCTCAAGGACCCCGCCTTCGAGAACTCCGACGGCTACGGCATCGCCACCATCCTGCACAAGGCCATCACCGCCCGGCCCCACGACCTGGTGCTCACCGGAGCCATCTCCGGGGACGTGGGCAGCGGCCACGTGGGCGGCATGCTGGCAGCCAAGCTGGGCATCCGCCAGGTGGCCCTGGCCACAGATCTCACCGTGGAAAGAAGCCGGGCCACCGTGCGCCACGAGGTGGAGGGCGGGCTGGAACGGGTGGTGGAGCTTGACCTGCCGGCCCTGGTCACCGTCCAGACCGGGATCAACGAGCCGCGCTACGTTTCGATCCGCGGTATCCGCAAGGTGTCGGGGATGGAGATTCCGGTGGCCTCGGCCTCCGACCTGGGTCTCGACCCGGCCACGGTCGGCCGTGAGGGGGCACGGGTGATCACCGAGGAGCTGTTCCTCCCACCCCGCGGCGAGGGCGCCGAAATGCTGGAAGGCGATGACGAGGAAATGGTGGACACGCTGATCGAGCGGCTTCGTGAACATGGAGGGCTGTAGCCATGAGCACACGCACGATACTGGTGCTGGTGGAACGGACCAAAGGCCAGCTCGAGGACAGCGCCCTGGAACTGGCTTCCGAAGCCCGCCGGCTTTCCGGCGGCGGCCCGGTGCACGCGGCGGTGACCGGCAACGGCCTGGGCGACCTGCCCGGCCGGCTCACCGAATGGTTCGACCAGGTGCACGTCTTCGACGACCTGCAGCTCAATGAACCGGACGGCGAAGCAACGGCCGAACTGCTGTTCGCCCTGATCGACCGCGAACGGCCCTGGGCCACCCTGATCCCGCACACCAACAACGGTATGGACCTGGCCCCGGTGCTGGCGGTGAAAGCGGACTGCCCGCTGATCGCCGACTGCCTCTCCCTGGCCGCCACCGAAGAGGGCCTCAGCGCCGTGCGCACGGTCTATGGCGGCAAGGTGCACGCCAGGGTCACCGCCCGCGCCACGGACAAGGGCTTCATCGCCACCGTGCGGCCGGGCAGTTGCGCCGCCGATCCCACGGCGCCGGGCGCCGGCGGCACGGTGGTTCCGGAGACGGTATCTGAACTGCTGGTGCCCCACCGCCGTTTCGTGGAGACGCTGATCCCCGAGGCCGGCGCGGTGGACATCACCCAGGCCGAGGTCCTGGTGGCCGTGGGCCGGGGGATCGAGGAGGAGGAGAACCTCGAGATCATCAAATCCCTGGCCGAGGCCCTGGGCGCCGAGGTGGCCTGTTCGCGCCCGGTGGTGGACAAGAACTGGCTGCCCAAGAACCACCAGGTGGGCACGTCCGGGCTCACCGTCAAACCGCGCATCTACATCGCCGCCGGCATCAGCGGTTCGTTCCAGCACATGGGCGGCCTGAAGGGCGGCCCGTTCATCGCGGCAATCAACAAGGACCCGGCGGCGCCGATCTTCGGCGTGGCCGATGTGGGTATCGTGGGAGACCTGTTCGACATCATCCCGCTGCTCGAAGAAAAGATTCGGGAGCTGAAAGGATAACCATCCGGAGGCATTGACATGGATTTTGAACTGACCAAGGCACAGAAGGACATCCAGAAGGCCGCCGCCGAGTTCGCCAAGGGCGAGTTCGACAAGGAGCAGGCCCTGGAGATGGACATCAACCACGAGTATCCGAAAAAGATCTGGAAGAAGGCCTGCGAAGAAGGGTTCATCGGTCTGCACTTCCCGGAGAAGTACAGCGGCAGCGACTACGGCTGTCTGGAAAACGTCCTGGTGGTGGAGGCGTTCTGCCGCGCCGACTCCTCCATCGGCGCCGCGCTGATGCTCTCCGACTTCGCCTCGGAGAACATCCTCCGCTTCGGCACCGACGAGCAGAAGGAGAAATGGCTCACCCCGGTGGCCGAGGGGGAGATGATCTCCGGCGGCGCGATCACCGAACCGGACCACGGCAGCGACATCACCCGCATGAACACCACCGCGGTGAAGGACGGTGACGAGTGGGTGATCAACGGCGTGAAGACCTTCATCACCAACGCCGGCATCGCGGCCTACTACGTGACCATCTGCCAGACCGACTTCGAGGCGGGCCACAAGGGCCAGTCGATGATCATCGTCCCCGGTGACGCCGCGGGCCTGGAGTCGGCCGACGTGGGCCACAAGATGGGCATCCGCATGATCCCCACGGGGGAGCTGTCCTACAAGAACGTCCGCGTGCCGCTGGGCAACCTGGTGGGCAAGGAGGGCAAGGGCTTCTACCAGATCCTCGAGTTCTTCGACGAGAGCCGCATCGAGACCGCGGCCCAGGGCCTGGGCACCGCCCAGGGCGCCTTCGACCGGGCGCTGACCTACGTCAAAGGCCGGGAGCAGTTCGGCAAGAAGATCGCCCAGTTCCAGGCCACCCAGCACAAGCTGGCCGACATGGCGACCAAGATCGAGCTGGCCCGGCTGATCACCTACAAGGCGGCCTGGAACTTCGACCAGGGACGCATCGACCCCAAGCTGACCTCCATGGCCAAGTGGTATGCCGGCCGCACCGCCTGCGAGGTGGCGGACGAGGCGATCCAGCTTCTGGGCGGGTACGGCTACATGGCCGAGTTCGAAGTGGAGCGCTACTACCGCGACGCCAAGATCTGCGAGATCTACGAAGGGACCAAGGAGATCCAGAAGAACACTATCGCCAGCGCGGTGATCGGGAAACTGAAGTAGGGATCGACATCGGAAGGCAGCGAACACGGGTGGGAAATCCGAAGAACACTTCGGCTCTCTCACCCGTGTTCTTTGTACAGATCAAGATTTGTCCTGGGGCCTCAGGGGCTGATCCCGGTCACCACCGCCAGGTCCGTGCAGGTGTCTCCCGCCGGCGGGTAGGGCGGCTGGTTGTAGGGTGCCGGCGTCACGTCTTCGGTGAACATCTCGAAGCGGTTGTCCCCCACCATCGGCGGGTAGTTGGGAATCGTCGTCTGCCAGAGCAGCACCCGGGATTGCCCGGGCTGAAGGTTCGTGTACCCGGACCGCCAATTGGTGAAGTGGGACCCGTCGCCCAGCGTCACATCGATGGCCACCGCCCCCCGCCGGGACTGGTTGAGATAGCTGTTGTGCAGCGTCAGCGACATGTTCGTCTGGAACGGCAGCGTTCCGCTGATGGGGCTGCAGTTCAATGAACCGCTCACCGTGGTCGGCGCTTCCCCGATGCAGAGCGCGGAGTATTCAGTGGTGGAGATGTAAATTCTGCCGTCAGCAACAACGGCCGGTCGCCGCCGGACATAGCCATCCAGTGTCAGACTCCAGATGATTTCCCCGTCATCGGTATCGAGGCAAAGCAGTTGATATTCGTACGTCGTGGAATTCCTGGCCACAACCAGAGCCCGATCAATTCCTACGGTAACACCGCTATACCAGACTGAGGATAGAAGCCGGCTCCATATTTCTTCCCCTGTTTCGATGTCCAGACAGAGAAAGCGGCCATCATCGATCCCGATGAAAACCCGACCATCATGCACCGCGGGAAGGCCGCTGACGGGCGCCTCAATTGTCCAGATGATCTGACCATCATCCGAATCGATGCAATGGACAAATTCACCACTGCTATAAGTGTTCAGGCCAATGATCCGGTCGCCATGGATGATCGGTGATTCCGTTATACCGTCGAGTTCCCAGAGCAGGTCCCCATTGCGGGCATCGTATTTTCGCAGCTCTTCCCGTACGACGACGAAAATATCCTTGCCGCTCACCACAGTCGGATGCTCTACCGGGTCATGAAACAGGGGTTGGGGGTCATGGTATTCATACAACTGCTTATTCCAAATCAGTTCGCCAGTATTCTTGTTTCGAAGAATCATTTTAGAAACATGATCTTCCTCGGATCCCGCGTCATCCCAGTTGTGGTAGATGTAAAGCAAATGGTCACCCGAGATCAACGAGTCATGGACATCATTGCTCAGAAAACCCGAGTGGGTAATGCTCCACACTTCCTCTCCGGTATCGCCATCGAGACAATACATCACCGCATGCCACCAATAGCCTCCTGTGCAAAAGTAGACCAGACCGTCCGCTACCGCTGGAGAATCATATGCATGGCCTTCAGTGGTGAAATGCCAAATCTCGTCTCCGGTGATGGCATCGAAGCATGAAAGCCCCCGTAGGTGAACTGCATACACTTTGCCATCCAATACCACCGGTTCATAAGTGTTTCCTTCCACGTACGGGACGGCCCACAGAATGTCGGGGCTCTCCGGAATGGTGGAGTTCACATACCCGCTGCTCAGCGGGTCGTGGTGGAGCATCGGCCACCAGTCGTTGCTCTCCACGTTGTCTCGCTGAGGGTCTGACCTGTCCTCAGCAAAAATCGTGGCTCCACCTGCAAACAGGAAAAAGGTCATCAGGCCCAGTACCAGCCAGCAACTTCGGTTGAATCCCTGCGGACATTTCATTGCGGTTCTCCGATTTCCGGCGGCAATTCCTGAAAAGGTAAGCTGCCCCACCAACAAGCAAAATTACTTACATACTATAAAGCTTCTGCTTTTGAGCAGTCAACCAAGTCTGTTCAAGTGCCCAGGTCATCAAGCCGAAAGGATGATACCCCGGTCGTTTATTAAGATATCTTTGTTCTTGAGCCTTTGCAGCACCGGTCCACAAACCGCTCACCCGCGTTCGCTGTAAACCTGGTGAACCATGTCGATGAACCAGGGCGGCCGGGTAATGGCCACCAGCAGCAGCACCGCCCCGAGGATCGGCAGCGGTATCACCAGGTCCACCAGGAAGGCCGCGGTCAGGCCGGCCAGAATTCGGCTTCGTGATGTCATGTGCTCGATTCCTCCTTCCTCGGGAACAGGCGGCCGGAAAATGGGGACAGCTACTTATGATGGCTCGGAAAGTAGGGACGGGTACTACTTATTGTTCCAATAAGTAGTACCCGTCCCTACTTTCCTCCACTCGCAATGACAAGCCTGAATTCTACCATTCTCTCCAGCCCCAGATGCCGGCATTGACTGGCCCCCGGTGCTGTGCAATACTCTGACCTGCCTTGTCTTGGAGCGGGTCGTGTTTTCCCGCGCCCAGGCCGTTTCCGGGTCTCGGGAGCGGCTCTCGCGGATTTCCGCTTCCCCCTTTTCGCCATTCTTATCATTGTCTCTGGAGGGAGTACTCTATGTTCAAGGCCCATTCGATTCTAACATTTGCGGCATTCATCATGCTCCTCGCCCTCTGCGCCGCCACTCCCCTCTCCGCCGACACGGTGAGCGGGACCGTGGTCAACCAGTTCGGGCCGGTGGAGGGCGCCCGGGTGCGGGTACAGACCGCCGTCGACCCGGACTTCGTGCTCACCGACGCCAGCGGCCATTTTACCCTGGAGACCCCGGCGGGAAACGTGATCGTCACCGCCGGGAAGTATCTCAGCGCCTGCGGCTATGTCAGCACCACCGGCGGGAGCAGCGGGGTGGAAATCGAACTGCACGCCCTCAACTTTCTCGACTACCTGGCCTACGAGTGGATCGACCCCCGTCCCGACTCCGGGGCGGCGTGGCGCTGCAGCCAGTGCCACACCCGGTTCTACGACCAGTGGGCAGTCTCGGTGATGGCCACCACGGTGGACAACGTCTACGTGCAGAGCTACTACAACGGCACCGACATCTTCGGCAACCCCGCCGGGTTCGGCTACCGGGTGGAACATCCGGAGAGCTACGGCGACTGCGCCGGCTGCCACGCACCGGGCATGGCCAGCAAGTCCCTCGACGTGACCAGCGAAGCCTGGAACCTGAACAACGCCGTCGGCGACGTGATGTCCGGCATCCACTGCGACTGGTGCCACAAGGTCTCCGACGTCAAGACCACCACGGCCCCCCCCTACCTGATGCAGAAATACGCGATGAAACGGCCGCGGAACTATATTCCCAACGGCGGGGCCGGGCCAATGCTCGGCTCGCTCGATGACATCGTTTACGAGTGGATGGGCGCCACCTACTCGCCGGCGATGAAGAACAGCAGTCTCTGCGCCCTCTGCCACCTGGACAACAACCACGCCGGCGTGCCCAGCGAGGAGACTTACGCCGAGTGGCTCAACAGCAGCTACCCGGCGGCGGGCGAGGGTTGCCCCGAATGCCACATGGAGCCCTACGGCGACACCACCATCATCGACGGCGGCATCGACCGCGACCCGAGCCAGGTGCACAACCATCACTTCTACGGCAAGACCGTAGCGGATTTGACCAACGCCGTGACCCTGACCCTCGACGCGGTGCGCGATGGCGGCCAGGTCACTGCCACGGTGGACATCGAAAATACCGACACCGGACATTCCGTGCCCACCGGGTTCCACACCCGCAACATGATATTGCTTGTTGAAGCCACCGACAGCAGCGGCGCACCTCTGACCTCCGTATCCGGTTCCACCGAATATGTCCCGGACTGGGGCGGCATTGGTGATCCCCAGGACGGAAATTACGCCGGACTGCCGGGACGGGGATTCGCCAAGGTGCTGGGTGACGGAAAGGGGAACTCCCCGATCTTCTATACCGAGGCCACCGAGGTGGTTTCGGACAACCGGATCGTTGCCGGTACCACCGACAGTTCGACCTACACCTTTGTCGACCCCGGTTCTTCCGCCGGTTCGATCACCGTGAATGCCAGGCTGCTCTATCGCCGGAGCTGGAAAGCGGATATGGACGTCAAGCAATGGGGCATTGCCGACGTGGTGATGGAACAGGACTCGGCCGAACTGCCGCTGGCCGAATCGATCACCGTGGAGGCCGTGGTGGTGGGCCCGGCCCAGCTGGAGCGGGGCGACACACTGCTCTTCCGGGTCACGGTGACCAACCTGGCCGGCAGCCCGGTCACCGTGGCCACCCGGGCGGAAGTCGATGCACCCGGCGACTACTCAGTGACCCGCGGGCCGGTGGACATCGTTCTCGGCCCGCTGGAGGTCCACTCCCAGGTCTACCAGTTGCGAGTCCACACCCTGGCGCCCTTCGGCACCTACCTGATGGACGTGATCGGCGAAGTGGGTGGCTCGGAGGCCGATCGGGGAAACCTGACCTACGAGGTTGTGCCGCCCCCGGCACCGTGACCTGAATGCCGAACGGTACATAAAAAACGCCCCTCCCCGGGGGGGCGTTTTTTATGTACGAAATCCACGGCCGGAACGGTTCGTTCAGGCCTCCACCGGGCTCGGCTCGGCGCCACCGACCGCCTTGACCTTTTCGTGGTGCATCGCCACGATATCCTCGAGGGTGATGCCGTTCATGAAATCGACCATCCTCTCCGAGATATCGGTCCAGATATCCTGGGTCACACAGGTCTCCGAACGGCTGCACTCCTCTGGCATCTCCTGGCAGTGCACCAGGGAAACGGGCCCCTCGAGCGCGGTGAGCATCTGGGTCAGCGTGATCGCCCCGGGATCGCGGGCCAGGACATAGCCGCCGCGGGGGCCGCGGTAGGCCTTGACCAGGCCGGCCACCCGAAGCAGGGTCAGCACGTGCTCCAGATACTTGACCGGGATTTCCTGCGCTGCAGCCACCTGCTTGATCAGCACCGGTCCGCTCCCGCGGCGGAGGGCCAATTCCAGCATGCTGCGCGTTCCGTACCTGCCTTTGGTGGACAAACGAATCATTGGACTGTTTCACTTAAAGTATGAGGTTGGATAAAAACGGTTCGGACCACAGGCCCGACCACGGTGAAAGATCGTCAGATCCAAGGATTATTCTCAGAAACATCTATGTTATACGTATCGCCTACGATCTAAGTATAGATGCGGAAATCATGATGTCAAGAAGAGGCTGGCCAGAGGCAGTGGAAAACTCACTTTTTTTGTTTCGATCCGCCGGACTTGTGCCCCGGCATACTGGAAAGCACCTGGTCGAAGAGTGAACTTTTCGTGTCCTTTTTCCTCCGGGTGTCTTTGGCGTTACGGTAATTGTGCTCGTTATTACAGGTCAGACAGCGGGTCTTCTTGACCTCCTCCTCCACCATGGCCACCACGCCATGGTTCAGGATCAACCGGCAACGGGGACAGAAGTCATCGATCATGTCGCCAAGTGAAATCTTCTTCTCCATGAATCCTCCTCGAAATCTGCATTCCGGCCTCCGAAACTCCTCCGGGGGCCCGTCTGGTTGAATTCTATGAAATAGACCGGCGAATGACAACCGCCGGCCGGATCATCCGCGGCCCAGCAGTGTGCGGAGCAACCCCTTGAGGCGCTCCGCCAGACCGAACACGGCCATGCCCCAACGGGTTGCGGGATTGCAGTAGAAGAGCGAGCGGAGGTCCTCCGCGTGCTCCGGCAGCAAATCCTGCTCCGCTGAAACCACCCCTTCGTCGAGGGCGCGACGGTAGAGCCCGGTGTCCGGTTCCAAACGGATGTGGTTGATAAAAAAAGCGACCAACCTCCGGCCCAGGGTCAGCTTGGCCCGGATGTAGAAGAAGAGCAGGCCGAAAACGTCCACCGCCCTCTCCCCCGGCGGGTTGGCGACAAAGTTCCAGGAGACCCGCATCCCCCGGTTCTTCCTCGCCAGGCGGTAACTGTTGCGGATATCCTCCGGCCGTATGTTTTTCTTCAGCTCCGCCAGGGACCGGCGGCCATAGCCGTCGGGCGAGAAAACAAACTCTGCGCAGCCGGCCTCCAGCGCCAGGTCCACCAGTTCCTGGTCCAGGTGGCGCTCGTTGAACCAGCCGATCCACTTCACCGGCAGGCCGGCCTCGATCACTGCCCGGCAGAACTCCACTGCGCTTTCCCGCGGTACGTTGAAGATCGGGTCGGTGAGGTGGAAGAGGGAAACGCCGTGCTCACGGTGGAACCAGGCCATCTCCTGCACCACCACCTCCGGAGGGCGGCTGCGCACCGTGCGCCCGCCGAGGAAGGGGTAGGAACAGTAGTCGCACTTGAGGGCACAGCCCCGCTTGTACTCGATTCCAAAGGCCCCGTAGTCGTGGTAGGGACCGAGGTCCAGCGGCGCCCGGGTCCGCGCCGGGATGGCGCTGAGGTCAAGCGGCGGCCGCTGCCCGCTGAACTGCACCGCACCGGCCTCGTCCCGGTAGTAGAGCCCGGGCACCCCGGCCGGATCGGTTGGCCCGTCCAGCAGCTGGCAGAGGGTTTCCTCGCCCTCGAGAAAGACACCGTAACGCAGTTCGGGGTTGCGCTTCATGATCGCCGCAGCGTGCATCGAGAAACCCGCGCCGCCGATGACCACCACCGATCGCGGGGATTGGCGAGTGATGGCCCGCAGCAGCGGCGGCAGAAAGGCGTAGTGATAGTGCAGGTCCAGGCGGTTGGTGGTATCCACATTTCGCAGGGAGATGCAGATCATGTCCGGCCGGCGCTCCAGGGCAGCGGCAAGGGCGGCCTCGGGGTCGGGCGACGCGTTCTGGTCGAGGATGCTGAGCTCCAGGCCCGGCCGTTTCCAGGCGACATAGCAATACAGGGCATGGAGACCGATGGGGAAGATGACCTTCTCCGGGCGGCCGAGCCAGGGCTGGAGGAAGAGAATGCTGTTCACCGAAACGCACCTCGGAATTTAACGCGGACGGGAACGGTCGCGAATCTCGACGTGGGGCGGTGAGCAGGGACGGGCTCCCGGATCAGTCCACGGAACCGTCAGCGTCGGCAGCGCGCTCTTCGGCCAGGACCCGGTCGGCCAGTTCGCCAAACTCCCGGGAATAACGGTCCAGGTCACCGGCGATGTCGCCCAGCAGCAGGTCTGAAGTTCCGTCCGAAGATTTGGCATCGGTGCAGGACACGCACTCGCGGAGCACTTCGGGTCTGTCGATGATCTGGCAGGGGCGCATCAAGTTATCGTCAAAGGGCTGGTGGGACCGGATCGTCTGCAGATAGGTCGACTTCAGGGCTTCGACAAACGAGTGATCGTGGATGTTGGTGTCGGAGAAGTGGACGAAGGCGCACGGTTCCACGTCACCACGGTGATTGATGTGCAGGTATTTCCTGCCGGCCGAGATACAGCCGCCGGTGAGGTGGCCGTCGTTCCAGAAATCGATCACCCCCATGGCCCGGGATTGCCGGATTCGCTTGATGCCATCACGCAGCTTGAGCCGCTGCTCGGGAGTGCACATCAGGTTCACATCGGGTTCGCGCCCCACCGGCACGTAACTGAAGTACCAGCCCAAAAGACAGCCCTTGTCCTCGTAATAGTCGACAAACTCGTCGCTGGAGACCAGCTCGGCGTTGTGCCGGGTGGCGGTCACCGAAAAACCGAACAGCGACCGCGCTTCCTTGAGAATCGCCATGGCCCGGCGGATGACGGCGAAGTGACCCTCGCCGCGCCGGGTGTCGGTTTCGCGCTCCAGGCCCTCGACGCTGATGAAGGGCACCACGTTCCCCAGCTCGAGAATCCGCGTGCAGGTGGCTTCGTCAAGCAGGGTGCCGTTGGTGAACACTCCGAACATGCAATCGTCGTGCTCCTCGAACAGCTCGAAGAGGTCTTTCCTGAGTAACGGCTCTCCACCGGAGATGAACATCAGGTGCGTTCCCACTGCCTTGATTTCATTCACCACCCGGCTGAGCAGGTCGAGGTCCAACCGCTCGCGGCTCTGATAGGTGGCGGCGTAGCACCCTGTGCACTTGAGATTGCAGTCCATCAACGGGCTGAACAGGACGCCACTGGGCGGGTAGACATCGTGATCTTCGAAACACTGCTGCCGCTTTTCGGTGCCGAACACCAGGTGGTTCAGCACCAGGTTCTCCAGCAGCTTGCGCCGGTAGACCGGATCGAGGTCGCGCACGATGCGCATGATCCAGTCAAGACTGGGATGACCCGCCTCGAACTTCAGCCGAATGTCATGAATTGCCTTGCGGTAGTAGTCTTTCGGCGCCACGCGTTCGAGAACGCTGGTCATCCGGATGATTGACTTGTCCGAGGAGTGTGCAAGCAGTGAGCCGAGGGTCAAAATCGTCTTCCGTTTGCCCAGGTCCTTGAGTTGTTTGAAACGAGGGGGGGGGGCGCTTTGGGGCGCTGCCATGGCATTCACCACTCTCCTGATTAGCGCATCATCCGTTTCAGAACAACTCTGCCCGAAAGCGTCTCAATGCCGGGTCGAGGCCGCAACCCGCCGGAGATAGCTCTAACCGGGCCTGATGTGAAGAAGATAGCAGAATTGCCCGGAGCAAGTCAACGAAGGCGGACGGGGAGGTCACCCCCCGGCCGGCCGCTGCCGTGCAAGGGTAGAGCATTACTCCGAAACCGACCGGTGATTCAAGCCTGCTCCACCACGATGCCCGGGTCAACCTTTTCCCGCAGCATCCGCTCGATACCGTTCTTGAGCGTCATCTGGGCCCCGGGACAGCCGGCACACGCCCCCTGGAGCCGGAGTTTGACCACGCCCGAATCTTCCACTCCAACCAATTCCACATCGCCGCCGTCGGCCTGCAGCATGGGCCGGATCTCTTCGATGACTTTTGCTACTTTTTCCTGCATGATGAATCTCCCGCTGGTCATTGTTCAAACAATAAAAAGACCGGACCCTCAAAGGCCCGGAACGACCCAGAATTTACCATAGCGCCCAGGCCGAGTCAAAGCTGATCACAGCTCCTTTATCGGCGCAACCTCCCTGTTTTGACTCCCTCTTGAGGCCTGTGCTACCATCCGTTTCCTTGTTGTCTGGTCGATGAATGACCTGTTTCCGGGGGAAAACAGACCGTGTCGGAAAACATCGTTCTGGAAATCGCAGGCATCTGCGTAGAGTATCGTCTGGGCAGCGAGCAACTGGCCGAAATGGTCCGTCACGAGATGGGGGCATTCCTCTCCGAGAAATCCGCGGAACTGATTCTCGAACTGGCACCCCTGGACGAAAACCGGTCGGAACGCTGGCGGCCCCTCTCCCTCTCCGAACAGGGCACCGAGTTCCGCGTAGACCGACATGACTTGAATTGCCTGATCGATCCGTCCAGCGGAACCGGCTCCGGAGTGATTGCCGACAACACCTTTGCCTTCGGCACATTCCTCCGCGGGCTCTACTCGCGGCTGCTCCTCGACCGCGAGGGGGTCATTCTGCACGCCAGCGCCTTGGTCCGGAACGGCAAGGCCCATGCCTTCACCGGTCCCAGCGGCATGGGAAAGACCACCATCGCCCTGCTCTCCCCGAAGAACCAGCTGATCACCGACGAGCTGATGATTCTGCGGCGCTCGGCGGACGGCGGGATCCTGGCCTGCGGCACCCCCTTCATCGGAGATTCCCTGGAGACCGGACTCAACATTCAGAAGCCGCTGCAACGCCTCTTCTACCTGGTCCAGGCGCCGGAGAACAGGGTCGAACCCCTGAATCTCAGGCAGGCGGTGACCCGGGCCATGGGGCAGGTGATGTTCTTCGACCGAACACCATCGCAGATGTTGCGGCTGCTCGATCTGTTCGGCGGCCTGCTGGCCGACCTGGAAACCTGCGAACTGCACTTTCTGCCGGATCCCACGGTCTGGGACCTGATTGACCGATTGGTGTGAGGAGGCCGCCGCCATGGCCCACAGTGAATTCAACGTGGCCAGGCAGAGAATGGTTGAGATGTGCGGTATCCGGCTGCCGGAGCATCTGGGCGACGCGCTGGTACGGGAGACGGCATCCGGGGCGCTCAACTGGAACCTGATGATGGCCCTGGCTGCCCGCAACCGGACTGTCTCCTTTCTTCACACGGCGATCAAGAAGCTGGGTGTGGCCGACCAGCTGCCCCCGCCGCTGATCGCACACCTGCGCCAGGAATACCTCCA
>JAQAZP010000226.1:0-4773 GCA_032127265.1 Acidobacteriota bacterium | reverse complement strand
TTGTAGACCTCGCCCTCCCAGCCGCCGCCGAGTTTGGCGATCACCCGGTATTTGTTGAGAAACTCACGGCCCGCCGGAAAGTCGAAGGCGTCGATCTGTCCGGCTCCGGCTCCCATGTTGCTCACCGCTCCCCCCAGCCCGCTGAGGTCATTTTTTCTTGTCCAGCAGGCGCCGTATGTGTGCGAGGTTTCTGCGCTGTTTGAGCCTTCGCACCGGCGAGATTCCGCTGCTGACAAAGCGAATGTCTTCGATGGAGTAGAAGGCCCGCGGGTTGAAACGCTTGATCTGGGTCACCACCTTCGGCAGGCTGCCCCGGTCGATCACCGAGTAGATCACGTGCACCTTGCCCCGGCCCCCTTCGGCATCCACGCTGGTCACGCTGAATTTCGAGGACTTGAGATAGGCGATCAGCTCCGAGGCGTCCTTGCGGGTGATGATCCGGATCCCCACCGTGCCCACGGCCAGTTTCTCTTCCAGTATCATACCGCTCCAGGTGCCCAGCGCAAAGCCGCCCGCGTAGGCGAAATAGCAGGCCCAGTTGTCGAGGTTCTGCATGATCTGCCCGATGGCCAGCAGCCAGATCAGCACCTCGAAAAACCCGAGCAACGGGGCCATCCCGCGCAGCCCCCGGGAGAGGAAGAGCAGGCGGACCGTGCCGATGCTCACATCGATCACCCGGGCCAGGGCGATGAGCAGGGGCAGAAGGAACCAGCTGTACAGATTGGAATCGGTGAACGCTTGTATCGCGTTGGACTCGAACATATCCCCATATCCCTTCCGGCGGGACCGGCTTCCATACCGGGACCGCCGGATGACCCCGTTGCCGCGGACCGCACCCGCGTTCCTTCGCGAGACAGACTCCGCTTCCGGTATGCGGGATCAGCAAGGCGCGTGCCATGGACGAAGCACACCCAGAGAAAACACGTCAAGTTCTTTTGAATGATATGATTGCCCGGACGGCTGCAGAGTCGGCACTCCGTAAGGCATCCGGGAATTCAGTTGTCAACGGCAGTAACCGGAACCAATGGTTCCGAAATTCGATTTCCAGCCCCCTCCTCAGGCGACAGAAGACCGGGGCGGCTCACTGGCCGTCACGGTAATCCTCCTTGCGCAGGCCGTGGCGCCGCATCTTCTCGTTGACCGACCGCGGCTCCATTCCGGCCAGCTTCGCCGTTTCCCCGATCCGCCCGCGGGTCCGGAGCAGCAGCCCGGCAATGTAGCGCGCTTCCAGCCGGCTCACCGCTTCCCGCCGCACCTCGCGAAACGGCCGGTCCAGCCACTCGTCGGGAAGCGGTTCTCCGCCGCAGGCGGTCAACCCGCTGAGGTCCGGCCGCGCCCCCCCCCCGGCGAAGCCGCTGATCAACTGCGGCAGGTCGGCCAGCCGGATTTCGTCCCCCGGGCAGAGCAGCATCGCCCGTTCGATGATGTTCATCAGCTCGCGGACATTTCCCGGCCAGGCATACTCGCTGAGCGCCTCCAGCGCAGCCGGCTCGATCCGCTCGATGCGCCGTCCCACCCGGGGCAGGAAGTATTCGAGATAGCTCTCGGCCAGCTCGGGGATGTCCTCCTTCCGTTCGCGCAGCGGCGGAATGGTCAACGAGATCACGCTGAGCCGGAAGTAGAGGTCCTTGCGGAAACGCCTGGCCTGCACGTCCTCCTCCAGGTCGCGGTTGGTGGCCGCCACCACCCGCACGTCGATCTTCACCGGCTTCTCGCTCCCCACCCGCTGGATCTCGTGGTCCTGGAGCACCCGCAGCAGCTTGACCTGCAGGTGGAAGGGCATCTCCCCCACCTCGTCGAGAAAGACGGTGCCCCGGTGGGCCATCTCGAACAGGCCCCGGCGGGCCCGGGTGGCCCCGGTGAAGGAACCCTCCTCGTGGCCGAACAGCTCGCTCTCCATCAGGCTCTCGTGGAGCGCGCCGCAGTTCACCGCCACGAAAGGCCCCCGCGAGCGCGGCCCTTCGGCGTGCATCGCCCGGGCCAGCCGCTCCTTGCCGGCGCCGGTCTCGCCGAGGATCAGCAGCGACACCTCGCTCGGCGTCACCCGGCGCACCACGTCGATAAACGCCCTCATCGCCGGGCTGGCGGAGATGAAATCGTTGAGCGTGGGCTGGGAGAGGGGGTGCCGGATCATCAGCCCCTGAACGGTGTTCTCCTGCCGCTTGCTGAGCAGCGACTGCACCACCCGGGCGTGCTGTCCGGCCGGCAGGCCGGTGTAGAGCACGGCGTCGCAGCCGGCCGACATCAGCGAGACCCGCTGTTCCGGGTCCTCATCGTCCACCAGTAGCGCCACCAGCGGCGAGTCCGGCAGTTCGCGGAAAAGGCGGATGGAGTCCAGCGCCGGCTCGGGCACCAGCCCGATGCTGACCATGATCAGGTCGGCGTTCTCCCGCGAGACCCGCTCCCAGAGCCGCTGCCGGCTGCTGATGCTCTCCACGATCACATCGGGAGCGGCCAGGGCTTTGGTCAGCTCCTTCTTCAATATCGGCCGGTCGACCACCAGGATTACCCTGGACAGCATCTGAGCCCCCCTTCTCCGGCGGACGTTTCAGCGCCTGCCGAGACCAGAATTAATAGTTCCTGTTCATCGGAACTAAAAAATCCTATCAAAACCGGACCGCGGTTGTCGAGCCAGTCCGGTGCACCGTCTAAGCTGTGCGATTTCCTTTACTAACGGTTGCCGTCCTCGGGATCGGAAACTCGGAGGGAAGCTGGCACGCCGATTGCCTTCTCTCCTGATGCGGGACGGGGAGTGCCGCTGACGTGACTCGGGCGACGAGTTCGTCGGCGGCATGCCGTCCTGCCGGCAAACAGATCGGAACAAGGCAAGGAGGCGAACCAGATGCCAAGGAAAAAAGTTCAGGGGGAGAAGAAGGTCACGGCGGTGAAGACGGCGGCCACCAAAAAGGTCAAACCGGAAAAAATCAAGCAGGTTCAGTCCAAAACGCAGGCCGCGCACCCCAAGGGATGACCCGCCGGACACTGCCGGTAAAATCAAAAGGAGAAAAGAGAATGAGATCGCACCCTGTTTCATCAGTATTCATCGCGCTGTCGCTGCTCCTGCTGGCCCCGGCCTTCGTCCAGGCCCAGGCCCCGGCTCAGGCCCCGGCCAAGGGGACGACGGCCATCGTGGTCTATGTAGCGGCCGATTTCGACGAGGAGTCGAACCTTGTGGGCCTCGTGCTGGAGGAGGAAGGAGGTTCGCTGTATCATGTGGTTCTCGACCAGAACGGGCGCGAGCTGGGGAAAGTGCTCGACGGGGAGTGGGTGGAAGTGAGTGGAACCGTCAGCGAGAGAGGCGGAGAAGTATGGATGACGGTTAAAAGCTTCTCTCTGGCGGCCCGGCAGGATGAGGAGGACCAGTGGATCGAGGAGGATGAAGGCGAAGACTGGAACGATGCGGTGGAACCGTCGGACCAGGACGAAGAGACTGCGGAAGGCTGGGAGGAGGAGACCTGGGAAGAGGAGGTGGAAGAAACTCCGCCCGAAAGTGACGAGGACCCGGCTGACGACACCGACCTCTTTTAAGTCGGAATCGAAAGAGAAGCACAATGACAGAATTCAAGGAACCGGCGAACCCGGAATCGGCTTCCCGGGAAGCCGGCGACACGGAAGAAGACCCCGGCTCCGCCGAAGCGGCACCCGGGATCCTGATGCTCGACGCGGCCACGGCGCACTCGCCGGCCATCGCCCCGGAGTTCCAGCAGCAATCCCTGGTGGCGGCGGACATCGAAGCTCCGCTGGATGAGCGCCTGGAAGCCTACGAGGATATTTTCGACAGCGAGGTGGGCGACACCACCCTGACCCGCTCGAGGAATATCGAGCGCGAGGTGGGGCTGCGGCAGATCTACCTCAAGTTCGAGGGGGGCAACCCCACCGGCACGCAAAAGGACCGCATCGCCTTTGCCCAGGCCATGGACGCCTTGCGCCGCGGCTACGATGCGGTCACCGTGGCCACCTGCGGCAACTTCGGGGCGGCCCTCTCCCTGGCCGCGGCCATGGCCGGCCTGCGCTGCGTAGTCTTTCTCCCCGAGGGGTTCCACACCCGGCGGGTGGTGGAGATGGAGCAGCAGGGGGCCGAGATCGTGCGGGTCAAGGGCGACTACGAGACGGCGGTGGTCGCCTCGCAGGAGCGGGCGGCGAAGGACGAGATCTATGACGCCAACCCCGGCGGGGCCAACACCATGATCCAGCTCAAAGCCTATGGCGAGATCGCCTATGAGATATATGACGAGCTGCGCGACGCGCCGGCGGTGGTGGCGGTCCCCGTCTCCAACGGCACGACCCTCACCGGGATTCACCGCGGGTTCGTCAGCCTCTACCGCCGGGGCAAGACCTCGCGGATCCCGCGGCTGGTGGCCGGATCGTCCCACGGCAAAAACCCCATCGTCCGGGCCTTTTTGAAAAACCTGGCCAGTTGCGAAGACCTCGACCCTGGACAGATCAGGGAGACGGCGGTAAACGAACCGTTGATCAACTGGCACGCCATCGACGGCGACCTGGCCCTGGACGTAATCCGCGACACCGACGGTTGGGCCGCCGACGCCAGTGACAAGTCCATGCTCGCCTGCTCGCGCATGCTGCGCGAGCGGGAAGGTCTCAACGTGCTTCCGGCATCCACCGCCGGCCTGATGGTGCTCATCGAACGGCACAAGCGGGAAGCGCTGCCCGGCGACCGGTACGTGGTCGTCCTCACCGGAAGAAGGTAGGAGTGATGAACAGTTTACCGGAAGGGAACGCAATCGTTTATTGCCAGGGAGCCTTTGGCACGCC
>JAQAZP010000225.1:0-8131 GCA_032127265.1 Acidobacteriota bacterium | reverse complement strand
CGGGCCGCCCTGGCCGCCGCTGCTGGAGGTGTCGAGGCCCGGCACGCTCCTCAGCACGTCGTAGAGCGTCGATTTCTGCAGCCGGTCCAGCTGCTCACGGGTGATCACGGTCTGCGAGCTGCCCACCTTCTCCGGCGGGGTCTCCAGCCGGTTGGCGGTGACCACCACCTCGGGCAGTTCAATCCGTTCCGGCGTTTCCGCCCCCGGCTCCGGCACCACCGGGTTTTCCTCGGCAAGGGCCGGCGGATGGCCAATGGACAACATCAACAAACCAAGCATCAAGACAATGGCGCGCCTTCCTCTGCTCTTCATCAGGTCTCTCCCTTCCTCCCCTCGGAGGCAAGTGAAGTGGAAGTGACTCCGGAACAGGTTTCCTGGCTCTCGTTCGTCCTACTCGCCGCGCCTTCCCGGCCGGTGGCCAGTGGCATGGTTGCGGCTTTCGTCCCGATTACAGTCGCGGGGCGGCGGGAGCGTCTCACTCCCTTCCCTTGTTCCAAAGCATCGATCCGCCGGCCACCGGCCGGCGGCAGAAAACAAAAATCCCCGGACCTGGTTCATCAAGTCCGGGGATCCGTTTTCATCCTCGGTAGCGAAGCCGCGACCCTGTTCCACGAGGGCCGGACAGTGCAATTTTATCAATGGGCAGGTCTTCTGGCTTCCCGATCATCCTACCGGCCGCGCCTTCCCACCCTCTTGGGGCAGTGGCAGCATGCAGCTTTCGTCCCGGGTTACAGCGGCGGGTCCGCGACGGAATTGCACCGTCTTCCCTATTCAGGCCCCAGGGGCCACCCGGAGCCAAGTTCCCACATTCCCCCGATGATGTCAAGGAGCGGGGACGGGGAAAGTAGGGACTGTTACTACTTTCCTTTCCTCCCGGTTGACAGCACCGTTTTCAGACGCTATATTCACTTCGATACTTGGCGAAGTATAGGAGTGAAGCAATGGAACAATTCCTCGACATCACCCGGGCCCTCTCCGACGGCAGCCGAGTCCAGGCCCTGCTCCACCTGCGCAGGGGCGAGCTTTGCGTCTGCCAGATTATCGAGTTGCTCGACCTCGCCCCCTCCACCGTTTCGAAGCACATGACCGTGCTCTACCAGGCCGGGCTGGTGCGGCGTCGCAAGGCCGGCCGCTGGCACTACTACCGGCTGGCCGGCACGGATGCTCCCCCGGTGGTGCAGGAAGCGCTGGAATGGGTGGAGCGCGCTGTGAGCCCCACCGAGCCGGCCCGCAGCGGCGCGAAGAAACTCACCGCCGTACTGAGGAAGGAGAAAGAGGAACTCTGCTGCCACTACAGAAACTGAGGGATAACGGGGACGTACTTGCGTTATTGCGATATTGGTTTCCTGATGGTTATCAGTAACGCAATAACGCAAGTACGTCCCCACTTCACGGAGTAATAAGTATGGACAAGCACACCAATCTCGAAGAGCAGGAAATCGTCCGCAACGCGGTGCGTGACGGATATGCGAAGATCGCCACCCAGAGCGCGTCAAGCTGCTGCGGACCGACGTCATGCTGCGGTTCGGACGGGCCGGACGCCGCTGAACAGCTGGCCCGGGCGGTGGGCTACGATCCCGACCAGCTGGCCCAGCTCCCGGAAGGGGCCAACATGGGTCTCTCCTGCGGCAACCCGGTGGCTCTGGCCACCCTCAAGCCCGGGGAGGTGGTGGTGGATCTGGGCAGCGGCGGCGGCTTCGACATCTTCATTGCCGGCCGGGCGGTGGGCCCAACCGGCCGGGCCATCGGCGTGGACATGACCCCTGAGATGCTGGGCAAGGCCCGCACCAACCTGGCCCAGTACCGGGAGAAGAGCGGGCTGGACAACGTAGAGTTCCGCCTGGGCGAGATCGAGCACCTGCCGCTGGCCGACAACAGCGCCGACGTGGTGATCTCCAACTGCGTGATCAACCTCTCGCCGGACAAGCAGCAGGTCTGGAACGAGATTGCCAGAATTCTCAAACCTGGGGGCCGGGTGGCCGTTTCCGACCTGGCCCTGCTCCGGCCGTTGCCCGAAGAGGTGCGTGAAATGGTGGAAGCGCTGGTGGGCTGCGTCTCAGGCGCGGTGCTGATCGAGGAGACCACGAGGATGATCAGACAGGCCGGGTTGATCGGGGTCCAGCTGGATCAGAAATCCGGCTACATCGACTCGATGACCGAGTGGCAGGACCCGCTCTACCGCAAGATCCTCGAAGCCCTGCCCGAGGGCACCGGCCCCGGCGACTATGTTGTCAGCCTGTCGGTGAGTGCGGAGAAACTGTTGCAAGAGGAAGCGTAGCGGCTAGTCTTCCTCGATGACGTCGTGCAAATCCCTCTCGGCCGTGGTGCGCACCGCGTCGGCGGACTCGTCCAGAGACGGTGTGCCCAGTTGGCCCTCGCTAGCGGCCACCACCGTGGCCACTGCCGCGTCGCCGGTGACGTTGGTCACCGTGCGCAGCATGTCGAGGATGCGGTCCACGCCGAGGATCAGCGCGATTCCGCTGGCCGGCACCCCCACCGACTCCAGAATGATCAGCAGCATGATGATCCCGGCGCTGGGCACCGCGGCGGTACCGATGGAGGCCAGCACCGCGGTGAGCACGATGGTCAACTGGGCGCCAAGACCGAGATCGATGCCCAGGGCCTGGGCGATGAAGACAGTGGCCACCCCCTGGTAGAGGGCGGTGCCGTCCATGTTGATCGTGGCTCCCAGCGGCAGGACAAAGGAGGAGATCTCCTCGGAGACCCCGAGCTTCTCCTCGCAGCGCTCCATGGTCACCGGCAGGGTGGCCGCGCTGGAGCTGGTGGAAAACGCCAGCAGCTGGGCCGGGGCGATTCCGGCGTAAAAGGTGCGCAGCTTCATCGGGGTGAAGAAGCGGATCAGTATGCTGAAGGTGATGGTCATGTGCAGGGCCAGGCCGGCAATCACGGTGAAGCAGTAGAAACCGAGGGCACCCAGCAGGCTGAGGATCTGACGCACGTCATCGCCGGCCACGGTGGTGATCACCCCGGCCATCAGGGCGAAGACGCCCAGCGGGGCCATCAGCATGATCAGATCCACCAGTCGGATCACCACCGCATTGAGCCCGTCAAAAAAGCGGAGCACCGGCTTGGCCTTCTCCGCCGGCACCTGGATCAGCCCGATGCCCAGAAAGATGGCAAAGAAGACAACCTGCAGCATGTTGCGGTTGTTCGAGGCCGCGCCAAAGAAGTTGTCCGGCACAACGTCCACCAGCGCCTGGAGCGGGCCCTGCCCCTTCACCGTTTCGGCATGGCCGGTGCGGGTGCTGACCTCTTCGTCGTAGAGCTCGGCCAGTTCGTTCTGTAGCTGGTCGGGGATGGCATAGCCGGGACCGAGCATGTTGACCAGCAGGAGGCCGATGGTCACCGCCACGGCGGTTGTGCCGAGGTAGATGCCGATGGTCTTGCCGCCGATCCGCGAGAGTTTCTTCAGATCAGAGAGGGAGGCCACCCCGGTGACCAGCGAGGCGAGGATCAGCGGCACCGCAATCAGCTTGAGCAGGTTGATGAAGATGGTGCCGAAGGGCGAAATCCAGTCCGCGGTAAACGCCCCCCAGCCGAAAGCCGCCGCCACCACGCCATAGATCACCCCGAGCACCAGGCCGATGATGATCTTCCAGTGCAGCTTCCTGTACCAGGGCATGGGCATGAGCAGCGTCTCTCCGATAGCTCTACTCTATATGCTTTTTACGGCTCAAACCAGCCCACCGTCCGTCCCGGCCCAGGTTCGCGCTTGATTCAGACCGGGCGGCTGGCGTATACCAGGGTGACCACTTCGCGACGAAGCCTGCCGGGGACCACCACCCGGACCGACGGAGGCACCCCATGAACGACCCGCGCCTTTCACAACTGGCCGACACCCTGATCACCTGGTCCACGGCATTGCAGCCGGGAGAAAAGATCCTGATCGAGGCCATCGACACACCCTCCGCGATGACCCGCCAACTGGTCCACGCCGTGCGGGCCGCCGGGGCCCACCCGCTGGTGCTGCTCAAGGACACCATGGTGGACCGGGCGCTGCGGCTGGAGGCCACCGGCGAACAGATGCGTCTCCAGGGGGAGGTGGAAACGCTAGCGATGAAGAGCGTCGATGCCTACATCGGCATCAGGGGCCAGCGCAATATCACCGAGCTGTCCAACATCCCCGATGAAGCGCAGCAGCACTACCTGGAAAACGTCTGGGAAAAGGTCCACCTGCGGATCCGCTGTATCGATACCCGCTGGGTGGTGCTGCGCTGGCCCCACCCCTCCATGGCCCAGCAGGCCGGCATGAGCACCGAAGCGTTCGAGAACTTCTTCTTCGATGTCTGCACCCTGGACTACGGAAAGCTGGCCCGGGCGATGGAACCACTGGGCCGGCGGATGAGAGCGGCAAAGGAAGTGCAGATCACCGGCCCGGGCACCGACCTGCGCTTCGCCCTGGAAGGGATGGGCGCGGTCTGCTGCGAGGGCCGGAACAACATTCCCGACGGCGAGGTGGCCACCGCCCCGGTGCTGGACAGTGCGGAAGGCGTGGTGCAGTACAACGCCCCCACCATCAGCGACGACGGCGTGGTCCACGAAAACGTCCGGTTGCGCCTGGAGAAGGGCCGCATCGTCGAAGCCACCAGCAGCAACACCGTCCACTTCAACCAGGTGCTGGACCGCGACGCCGGGGCGCGCTTCATCGGCGAGTTCGCCCTCGGTCTCAATCCCCGGATCACCCGGCCGATGCTCGACATCCTCTTCGACGAGAAGATCGCCGGGTCGTTCCACTTCACGCCGGGTGACTCGCTAGCCGAGTTGAAAGAAACCGACAACGGCAATCGCAGCGCGGTGCACTGGGACCTGGTCTGCCTGCAGGACGCGGACCACGGAGGCGGGGAAATCCGCTTTGACGGGGAACTGGTGCGCCGGGACGGACTCTTCGTTCCGCAAGACCTCCAGCCGCTCAACCCGGAACAGCTGGGATAACCCTGTCCCCGGCGTCGCCCTCCAGTTCCAGCAGGCGGGCCAGCTTCCTGCGGGCCCGTTTCAGCAGCCGCGGGTTCTCGAGAATCTCCCAGATCTCGCCCTCCAGGACATAGATCGCCGGAATTCTGCGGTTGATCCGCCGAGCCGTGGACAGATGTTCGAGGGCCTGCTGGTACTCCTCCTCGCGGAAGGACTCCCGGGCCAGGGCGATGTAGAGATAGGGGTTGCGGCGGCTGACCCGGTCCAGCTGGCGCCTGAGATCAGCAACCCGGTCGGACTGGCCGGTCTCCAGGTAGAGACTGAGCAGGTTGCCCAGGATCAGGTCGGGGAACCGGGCGAGGGAGAAGGCCTTCTCGAACGCCTTCCCGGCCGCCTCCAGGTCTCCCCGGCGGCGCTGCAGCAGGCCGAGGTTGTTCCAGACCTGATAGGAATCGGGATAGAGCCGCCGGGCCACATCCAGCAGGTAGAATGCCCCGTCGAGATCGTCGGCGAGCATCAGGTTCGCCCCGAGGTTGTTGTAGTAGAGACCGGCGGCTTCGATGTCGCTCAACGTGGTCCGCACATGGTATTCCCGGGGGTCGGGGATGAAGTCCACCATCCGGTGACCGCTGTTGACGATCACCCCGCTGACGATGTGGTTGATGTGAAAAACCTGCCGGCCGGCGGACCGGTTGGTGATCACGTCCTCCACCATCACGTAGTATGAACGCAACCCGGCGTCCCTGGCCGCACCGATGAAGAGGTTGGTCAGGGCGAAGCAGTTGCCCTCCCGCAGCTCCAGACAGCCAAAGGCGTCAAGGGTCAGGGTACCGTTGTAGCTGATTTTTGTCGGCCGGTTGATCACGCAGTCACGGAGCTGCATCAACCGCACCGCCTCGCTGCCCGAAAACCCAACACAATCCAGAACCATCTTCCGTGATGCAGCATCCATCTGGAACGGCGGCCGGAGCAGGTCCACCTCCTGGGTATAGCCGTCCCGGCTTTTGTCCAGGAGCTTTTCGAAACGGATCTGCAACGGGGGATGGTCGCCGCCCACCAGGCGCCGCACTTCGGACCGGAATTCGTCCGGAGTGTAGATCACCTTTTTCGGGCTGCCGGCACAACAGATCTGGAGGGCCAGAACCGCCAGTACAACAAAAGGAACACCGGGATTTAAGCGTCTCTTTATTATCATCATCTCTCGGACATCAGCACCCGGGATCGCACCGGGCTCAGTGCGTGAAAACGCCGACACATTGAGTATGCCACGACCCGGTGGAACATGCCGTGGCGGTGTCTCCAACGAAAGGGCATGCCTCGCCAAGGCCAGGACAGCGGTATATACTTTTATTCCGAGTTCATCCTGACCACGCTGGCCCATTTCACGGTTCGGCGAGTTCATCACATGTTGAGTGTGTGGATAATGACCCTCAGGCATCACCAGCGGGCCAGTAGGCTCCTCCGTGGACATGCACCGGCAGCCATCATGGCCATTCTCCTGCTGCTTCCCTTCCTTGCCGGTACGGGATGCCGCAGCGGTCCGGACGATGGCGGAACGGCCACGTCGACTCCGGTTGCGGAGGCGCCGCAGCACATCCTGCTGATCACCCTCGACGCACTGCGGGCCGACCATCTTGGCTGCTATGGCTACGCCCGTCCCACCAGCCCGGCCATGGACGGCCTGGCTGCCGAAGGGGTCCTGTTCAGCCAGGCCCAGGTCCCCCGGGGCCAGACCTGGCCATCGCTCAGTTCCCTGCTCACCGGCCGCTATCCGCTGGAACATGGTGTCCGGGACAACTCGAACTATCCCGCGGACTATCTCGAGATGCTGCCCTCGCACCTCAAAAAGGCCGGGTACGGCACGGCCGCGTTCCTGGCCAACTTCGGTGACGCGATTCGTTCAAAAAAGACATTCGGCCTGGACCGCCTGGCCCGGGCCGATGTTTCCAGCGCCACACCCCAAAACCAGTGGGATGACAGCATGACCGAGCAGGCCGTAACCTGGATCAGGGAAAATCGTGATCGGCCCACCTTCACCTGGGTCCACCTGATGAACCCCCATCGCCCCTATGATCCGCCGGCCGCGGAGCGCAAACTCTTTGTTCCGGACGATTCGTATGACGGCTGGCTCGACGACCGATTGTCGCTGGCCGACCTCAACCAGGGAATCCGCGACGGCCGCATCCCGCTGACCGAAGCTATGTTTGACGAGTTTGTCCGCGCTACTTACTGGAAGCCGTGGCTGGCCAAGGACTACCTCGGGCTGATGCAGAAGCAGGACTGGCACTTGACTTTCGATCAGCTGCTGGATTTGATCATCCTGCAGCAGGTGAACCTCTCCGCCGCCGACCTGGCCTATATCCTCTCGCGATACGATGCCGAGATCCGGACCGCGGACAGTTGTGTGGGCCGGCTGCTGGAAACTGTCGACCAGCTGGGACTGAAAGACCGCACGCTGGTCATCCTCGCTTCGGATCACGGCGACGAACTCTACGACCGCAACCACTACTTCTTTCACAGCTCGTCGATTTACCAGGGCGTCCTGCACATACCACTGGTTCTGCGCTGGCCCGGTCGAATCTCCCCCGACAGGGCCGTGGACAGCCTGGTGGAGATCACCGATCTTCTGCCCACCATTCTCGACAGCGCCGGACTGCCGCAGCCTGTGGGGCTCCCCGGGCGCAGCCTGCTGCCCTTGATCGCAGCACCATCAAAGGCTCCGGAGAGCTTCGCTTTTGCTGAAATGCTGCACCTGCTTCCCGAGGGACAGAAAGCCGACCCGCCCATGGATGCGGCCTACTCGGTGCGTGACGCCCGCTGGAAGCTGGTACTCAACCCTTCGGGACTTCATTCGCGCAAGGTGCCCTACGCCTGCCTCCCCGACCGGGGGTATCCCATCGCCCGCCAGGAACTCTACGATCTGGTTCTCGATCCAGGAGAGCAGCAGAACCTGCTGGGCCTGGATGGAGAAACCCTGGCAAGGATGGCGCTGGACGCCGCCGAGGGAGATGCACTGGATGCGGCACACTATTTACTGGAGGCGGACCTGGCCTGCATACGGTTGTCCGAACAACTGACCGGATGGCTCGAGCGGCACAAAGAGTCGGCAGGCGCGGAACGGGCCAACCAGGTTTCCGAAGAGGTCCGGAAGCGGCTGGCCGCGCTGGGATACGTGGAAATGGATTCGCTTCCCCCTGCC
>JAQAZP010000224.1:0-17651 GCA_032127265.1 Acidobacteriota bacterium | reverse complement strand
CCGGAAGCGGCTGGCCGCGCTGGGATACGTGGAAATGGATTCGCTTCCCCCTGCCCCCGCGGCACCGGTCGGTGAATCGGGAGGCCGGGCAGAACTGATCAGGACCGCCCTGCGACTCTCTTCGTCACCAGCGAAAGCCGGGGAGCAACGAGCTGGAGCCCTGGTCCGTCAGGCCGAAACCCAGCTGGCTGTACTGAAGTCCGGCCACGGCATGGTGCACTAACACCTCATTCGATACAGCCCAGAACCCGCAATTTATTGGCCGTCTCCGGCAAGCCGGGGGCGCAGTAAACACTACCTGCTGGCATTTCAGGTAAAAAATCACTATTATTAATGAACAGTTAGTGAATTGCTCCGCTGAACACCGGGCCGGCCATACGGGCTTCAGCCCTCAGCCGCCCCAAGACACTAGTGATAAACGAGTTATTGTATTACTTCCAGCCTTTGAGCGCAGTGTACCTTGTCCCCTTTATTCTTCAGGAGTTCATCATGCGTAGATCCAGTCTGATCGTCTGTACCAGCATCATCTGCCTGCTTCTCGGCCTGACCCCGGCCGCCGCGGAGTGGGTCTCCCTGGACGGCAGCGCACCATCGCAGCCCCAGGTGAGTCTCGTGGCCCACGACTCCGCCGCCACCGTGATCGAGCTGTCGATCAACGGGTTCGAGGTGGATCAGGAGAAGGCCGACGGTACACTGTACCACCGGTTGAGCCTGGGCAGCGAAGCGGCCCTGCGCCAGGTGGGCCTGCCCCTGCTGCCGGTGGTAGCCCGGCTGGTGGGCATCCCGGATCAGGCCGGATACATCGTCAGCGCCGAAATCCTTGATTCGATAACCTTGACCGGGTATCACGTCTGGCCGGCCCAGCAGCCGCAGAAGGACGGTGAGCCGGCAGCGGCCTTTGCCGTGGACCGGGCGGCCTACGATCAGGACAAGACCTACCCCGCCGCCTTGGCATCAGCCGGCGACCCGCAGATCTGGCGTGACGTCCGTTTGACCCGGCTCGAGATGCGGCCGATCACCTGCAACCCGGCAAGAAGTGAAATCAGCGTGGCCACCCGGATGCGGGTGACCATCAGCTACACCGGCATGAATCCGCTCCGCGCCTTCACCCGTCAGCGCAGCCCGATCAGCGAGCCGTTCCAGAACCTCTACCGCTCGGCGGTGATCAACTATAACCAGTTGGGCTACCCGGCGGCCGGGCGCGGCTCGGTCACCCCGGGCACCAAGTACCTGGTGGTGACCACCCCGGCCTGCATCCCCTACATCCAGGACCTGGTGGACTTCCGCCACGCCCAGGGTTACCCGGTGGAAGTGCGGACCCTCGAACCCGGCTTCGAAACCGCGGCTGAGATCAAGGCCTACATCACCCAGCTCTACAACAACAGCGGCCTGGAATACGTGCTGATGGTGGGTGACGCCTACTACAGCGGTTCGGGCGGCGTCGACGTGCCGATGTATTACTGGACCGACTCCTACTCCGATTCCTGGTTCACGATGATGGACGGCTCCGGCGACTATCTGGCCGACATGGCCATCGGCCGTATCCTCTACGACACCGCGGCCGAGCTGCAGCACCAGATCACCAAGACCGTGGATTACCTCACCGCTCCCGAGGTCTCGGACTGGGCCAAGCACAGCCTGCTGGTGGCCCATTCGGAGGAGTACCCCGGCAAGTACACCCAGTGCAGTGAGGAGATCCGGACCTACGCCTACTCGCTGGAGACACCGAACTTCGACACGGCCTACGGCGGCGCCGGGGCCAGCAACCAGGACGTGATCGACTACGTCAACACCTACAGCTCGGGGATTCTCAACTACCGCGGCCACGGCTCCGCGGAAGCCTGGTGGGAGTGGGGCACCACCGGCGACTTCAACGCCTCCCACGTCAACCAGTTCACCAACGTCGACCGCTACTTCGTGCACTTTGACGTCTGCTGCGACAACATGGACTTCCCGGCCCACAGTGGGGACTGCTTCGCCGAAACGATGATGAAGACCACCGCCGGCGCAGTGGCGATCAACGGGGCGATCATCCCCTCCTACACCATCCCCAATCACGACTACGACAAGGAGTTCTACAAGGCGATCTTCGACCTGGGGATCAGGAATCTCGGCTACGCCTCCAACTACGCCAACGTCACCGTGTACAACGACCACGGCTCGCTGGGCGAGTCGAACATCCGCACCTACCTCTGGCTGGGCGACTCCTGTATCGACCCCTGGACCGACATCATGGCCACGCCCACGGTGGCCCACCCCGGGGCGATGATCATCGGCACCAGCACGCTGCAGGTCTCCACCGGCATCGAGGGCGCCATGGTCTGCGCCCAGAACGACGAGGTCTACGAAGTGGGCTACACCGACGCCACCGGCGCGGTGACCCTGACCTTCGCCACGCCGCCGGTGGTCCCCGGCGCGCTGACCATTACCGTGACGGCCCACAACATGCTGACCTACCAGGAGGCCATTCCGGTGATCCCGCCCTCGGGGCCCTACGTGGTTTACGAGGGCCACAGCCTCGATGACGACGCCGTCGGTTCCTCCAACGGCAACGGCGACGGCATTGCCACCCCGGGCGAGACCATCGAGCTCGACCTGATGTTGAAGAACTACGGTGTACAGGTCGCCAGCGGCGTGGTGGCCACGGTGAGCAGCCCCGGCGGGCACATCTCGTTCCTCGACGACAATGCCACCTACGGCAGCTTCGCTCCCGATGAATCAAAGATGAACCCCGATCCCATCGTCTTCGACGTGCTCTCCTCGTGCCCCCACGGTGAGATCATCCAGTTTAACGTGGAGATCGCCAGCAGTTCCGACACCTGGTATTCCACCTTTTTCTTCGTGGTCGAAGCCGGCCAGATGACCCTCCACTCCTCCGCGGTCACCGACTTCCCCAACGGCAACGGGGACGGCAATGCCGACATGGGCGAGACGGTCTTCGTCGAGCTGACCCTCGAGAATGTGGGCGCCGTGAACACCACCGGCGTCAGCGCCACCATCACCAGCAACGACCCGTCCTTTGTCGTAGTGCTGGACGACACGGCATCTTTCCCCGACATCATCTCCGGCGCCACCGGGACGAGCCTCAGCCCGAACCCCCGTTTCGCCATTGACCTCACGGCGGCCTGCGGCCAGATGCTGAGCTTCAACGTCAACATCTCCACCGACCAGGGCAGCGCCAACGACATGCTCTACGTCCAGGTGGGCGGCACCTCGGTCTTCCTCGAGGACGACATCGAGGCCGGCCCGGGCGAGTGGACCCACTCCGCCGATCAGGGAGCGGACGACTGGGGAATCATCACCAGTTCCTATGCCCACAGTCCGGTCAACGTCTGGTTCTCGGCCAATATCAGTTCGGTGGTTGACAAGTTTCTCATCTCACGGGCAGTGACCTTGACCCCATTATCCGAACTGACCTTCTGGCACCGCTACTACTTTGAGAGTGGCTACGACGGCTGCTTGATCGAGATCAGCACCGACGGCGGTACCAGCTGGGCGGACCTCGGCCCGGTGATCACCGAGGGGCAGTACAACACCACCATCTACACTACGAGCAACCCTCTCAGCGGGCGGGGAGGCTGGTCAGGAAACAGCGGCACTACGATGACCCGGGTTACCGCCGACCTGGCGGCCTATGCCGGCACCGAGGCGCACATCCGCTTCCGCATCGGCTGCGATTCATCGGTGAGCTACGACGGCTGGTATATCGACGACGTGACGGTAACCGGTGCCGAGTGTCAGCCCTGGTCCGGCGCCATCGAGACGCTGGACGCGAACATGTCCTGCAACCCGTCTGCGGGCACGGTGCCGTTCACCACCCGGATCTCGGTGCTGATGACCAACCTCTACAACGGCGACCGCCGCCGGATAGCCGCGCAACTCGACGTAAACCTGGCCAATGGCCAGTATTACCCCAACTGGCGGGCCGGTTTCTCGAATATCCTGCCCGGTAACAGCTACTTCACTACCTGGCCGCAACTCATGACTGCCCTGCCGTCACTGGTGGGGGTGAACACCTTCACCCTGGTGGCCGAGGACGTGACCCCGGCGCCGTTCAACCAGCCGCCCTACCCCGCTTCCGGGGACACCGACACGGCGAACTGCACTGTGACAGGTATTGCACCCTAGCGGGATAAACAGGCTACGAACAAATAAGGGGACTGGCAGCCTGGTTGCCAGTCCCCTTTTTCTTTGTCATCGCGAGGAGCAGGCGCCGCCTGCGACGTGGCGATCTCATTGGCGGGAAGGTGAACAGGAGATTGCTTCGCTACGCTCGCAATGACAGGTGGAGTGCTACTCCACGTACCCCAGTTGCCGCAGCTTGTCCTTCATCTCCTCGTCCACTCCGGGGGCCGATCGGCGTTCCCTGCTTGGTTCAGGCAGGGCATGGGCCTCGCACCAGCGCTGCCAGTGCCTGGAAAGCGCCTTGACCAGGGCCTCGTGGGAACCGGCCACATCGGTCTGCTCACCAGGGTCGGTTTGGAGATCGAAAAGCATCGGGGCATCTTCCACCCCGCCGGCGATCACCATCTTCCAGCGGCCGTCCCGCACCGCATGCTGGTGGATACCCGCGGCGATGGGACCATACGGGGAGCGCCGTTCCATTTCTTCCGGCATCCGCCCCGGACGGACACCGAGATAGGTTTCGCAGTAGACCGGCCGGGATACGGGCCCGCCCAGCAGATTGCGGCCGTCAAGACCGCCGGGACTGGCCATGCCGAGCCCCCCCAGCAAGGTGGGGACCACATCGGCGGTGGTTGCGGTGACCGGCAGGACCTTGCCGCCGGAAGTGCCGGGAAGCCGGATGACCAGAGGTATGAGGAGCGAGGAATCGAAGAGTACGTGATGGTGGCCATAATAGTCACGATGCTCACCAAGGGTTTCTCCGTGATCCCCCATCACCGCCACCACGGATTCTTCGTACAGACCGCGGCCCTTGAGCCAGGCCAGCAGGCGACCCACCTGGTAGTCGGCGTAGACAACTTCACCGTCATACAGCTCGTTGACCCGTTCCCGCTCGTCGTCGCTGAGCGACGCGGCCGGAATTATGGGCCCGGCCCCCCCCAGTCCCCGCCGGGACCGGCCGTGGCGCTGCTCCAACTCCTCGCGGACCCGCTGGTCCGTCTGATTGAATTCCCGTTCATGTTCCCGTTCATCGAACCCCGGCCGAAGTATGGCGGAAAGATTCCGATCCCCCCGTTCAGGGCCGAACAGTTCACGATACGGCTGGGGAGGATCGTAGGGCTGGTGGGGATCATAGAGGTGGACCCAGACGAAGAGCGGCTTTCCACTGTCCTGGGCCTTCATCCAGGCCAGCGCCTCGTCCACCGTTTCCTGGCCCCGGCGCTGACGCCCGGAAATCCGGCGAGTCCGGTCCGCATCGTCACCCTCCCCTGTGGGATTCCCGGGCCGCGGAACGTGCAGGGCCATCTCCGGACCGGGACGTGCAATCGCACTGTAGTGATCAAAACCGCGGTCCAGACCGCAGCGGGGATCAAGGACCACGGCACTGACAAAGGCCGCCGTGGCGTAGCCCGCATCCCTGAAATGCTCGGCCAGGGTTTTGAATGATTTTCCCAGGTGCCAGGAGTTGCCCAGCACGGCGTGGGACCGGGGGTTCAGCCCGGTGAAGATCGAAGAATGGGACGGCGTGGTGAGCGGCACCAGGGCCAGCGTGTTGCGAAAGAGCAGGCCCTCGCTGGTCAGCCGGTCGATCACCGGCGTGGTGTGACGGCCATGGCCGTAGCAGCTCAAATGGTCGGCACGGATGGTGTCGATGGTGACCAGCAGAACCGTGGGCTTTTTCACTGGGCCGGCGGACGCCATGAGCGGCGCCGTCAGCAGGGCCAGACCGAGAATCGCGGCACCGGGGCGAGGCCACCTACTCATCGCAGCACCCGAGGATCGAGGCCGCCGCCGGATCGGCCTCGGAGAAATCCTGGAAGATCAGGTCGGGGCCCATCTCGAGGAGCCGTTCCCGTTCGGTCCAGCCGGTGCAGACCACCACGCTCTTGAAACCATTGTCCCGGGCCGCCATGACATCACGAACCGAGTCGCCGACCACCACCACCCGGCCAGGGTCGAAGGAGCGCTGGTAGTGCTCTGAAGCCCGGTCCGCGGCCAGCCGTGTCAGTTTGCCCCGATCACTGTGATCGTCACCAAACCCGCCCACCGGGAAGTAGTCGTTGAGACCGTGGGGTGAGAGCTTCTCCCGGGCCCCGGCTGTGATGTTGCCGGTGGCCAGCCCCAGGGCTGCCCCGGCCCCCACCAGCAGGTCGAGCAGGCCGTGAACCCCCGGGTGCACAAGGCTCCTGGCCGGCCCATGAACCTGCTGCTGCAGTTTCTCGAGGTAGAGGTCGAAGAAGCGCTCACGCTCATTGCCGTTTTCACCGAATGGCGGCAGACCGCGAAGCTCGGCCGCCCGATCGATGATCCAGACGTCGGTCATCCCGTCGAAGACCACACCTTCAAAGGCGTTCTCGATGCCATACAGCTCGAGAAACGCTTCGGCCATAGCCTTCGAACCGGCCCGCCCGGCATCGATCAGGGTGCCGTCAACATCAAAAAGAATGCATATGTCCAAGGTTCGCTCCCCCTGCATCAGACCGCTGAAGACGATATTCTAGGCCTCCAGCCCCCGCGGAGCAAACCGCGCCGTTCTCAGAACGGGATATCGTTCATCGCTTCGCTGCCATTCTCGGGGGTTGCGCCGTTGTCCGGCACGGCGCCGTTGTCCGGAGAGACCACCTCTTCACCAGCCTGGTCGGCAGAGAGGGGTGCATTCAGTTGGAACACCCGGCGGGCGTGAACCTCGGTGAGATAGCGGCGCTGGCCACGCTCATCCTCCCAGGAGCGGCTCTGCAGCCGGCCCTCGACATACACCCGGTGGCCCTTGGCCATCCGATCGCTCACCGTCTGGGCCCGTTCGCCCCAGACCACCACCCGGTGCCAGCTGGTCTGCTGCTGCCACTCCCCCTTGTCGTCCTGCCAGTTGCGGCTGGTGGCCACCGAAAACGTAGCCAGAGGCCGCCCGGAGCTGGTCACCCGCAGCTGGGGGTCGGCGCCCAGGTTGCCCACCAGAATCACCTTGTTCACACAACTCATCTTGGTCCTCCCTGAAAAATCGATGCACATTGGATCTTTTGCCCGGACCTGTCCGATTGCAAATCGCCTGCCAGAGCGGGAGGATCCGATTTATTCAGGGCAGAGCGGCATCATCTGTCTCATGGGCTGTGAAGAAGGGTTTACAGGATGTCATCCGACGGAGGCATGGCGCAGGAAGACCAAACAGGACAATCGCAAAAAAGTCTGTGCAAATTCCACCAGGGACGAAGACGTGTAGGGGTGGAAGCAGGAACTGCCTCCTGCCTTGCTGCTCGCCGCTCCCCGCAATGCGACCGAAGCTCACCCAAGGGTTTCGGGCCGGGGGCGCGGCTTTTTTTGTCAGCGGACACCCTTCCCGCCCGCTGTGATATCCTTGCCCGCCATGGCAGAACCGACACAGAAAGAAACATCGGGGACCGAAGGGCAGGCTTCACGGCGAGTCTACCGCAACACCGGCTACATGGCGGTGAACTCCGCCCTGACCCTGGCCTTCGGCGTGGCGGTAACCATCATTCTGGCCCGGGGTCTGGGTCCGCGTTACCTCGGCATCTACGCCACCCTCACCGCGCTCACCGGTATCCTGGCCATCCTGGTGGACTTCGGCAGTGACATGACCCTGACCCGCCAGGCGGCCCGGGACCGGCTGCGGGTCCGCCGGCTGGCAGCGGCCGCCGGACTGGCCAAGGCCCTCTTCACCTTCTGGCCGGCAGCCCTGGTGCTGGTTCTCTTTCCCTGTTTTCAGGGCTACGATGAAACTCAAACGCGCATGGCCTTTTCGGTGGGTCTTCTGGTGCTGGGCCTGGAGGGGATCTGGAGCATCTTCTCCGCCTCGCTCAAGGGCCTGGAAATCATGGGACCGGTGGCCCGGATCAATGTGGCCGGTGCGGCGATCCAGGCGGCGGTGGCGCTGAGCGTTTTCATCGTCCCCTGGCCACTGACCGCCGCCGCGGGTGCGCTGGCCGCTTCCGCCGCCTTGCGGTCCCTCTGCGGCTGGTTTGCCTTCCGCCGCGCCACGGCGGAAACACCGGCAGCGGCTCCGGACCGCCCGCTCTTCCCGGAGATCCGATCGCTGGCCCCGGCCGCGGCTATCTTCTTCCTCACCTCGGTGGTTTTCACCCTCCACGACCGGCTGGACATCGTCCTGGTCTCGCTGATCAGCGGGGCCGAGGAAGCCGGCTACTACGGCATCGCCTCCCGCTTCACCGCCTGGCTCTCCATCCTGCCCGGCACCATGGTGGCCGCGCTCTACCCCTACCTCTCCCGCCGCCCGGACCGCGACCCGGCCACCTTCCACCGGCTGCGGGCCGGCGCCGTGCTCTACGGCACGGTCGCCGCGCTGGCCGTGCTGCTGGCGGGCCGGCCGCTGATCCGGCTGGTGCTGGGCCCCGAATATGCCCCGGCCTGGGGGCCGATGGCCCTCCGGGCCTGGGTGCTGCCGCTGATGATGTTTGCCCACTTCCTGGCCATCCGCCTCTACAGCCAGGGGCGTGAACGCCAGGTGGCCTGGCGCACCGGGGCGGGCCTGCTGGTGAACCTGGCCGCCAACCTCGTTTTCATCCCGCTCTACGGCGGCATGGGCGCAGCCGCGGCCGCGGTGGCCTCCGGCCTGACCATAACCGTCCTTCTCCGGCAGCTCTCCCGGCAAAACAATCCATCCTGAAAATCACCCAATCCGAATGTCAACTTGGAAGAAGAGGATGTTTCTGTTAATATGCATTTGTAGGGTTAATCGTTCACACAAAACAGGTTATTCACAAAATATAATTCTGCTTTAACCATATTTAAGAGAAGATACTACGATGAAAAAACTCGGATTCACCACGCGCCAGATTCACGCCGATGGACACCACAAACCTGAGCAGGCCCACTGTATGCCCATCGTCCAGACGGCAACCTTCTATTTCAAGGACGCCGACGAGGGCGCCCGTTTCTTCGCCGGCACGGAGAAGGGCAACATCTACTCCCGCATCGGCAACCCCACCGTGCAGCGGGTGGAGGCCACGGTGGCCTCGCTGGAGGAGGGCGTGGGATCCCTGGCCTACGGCGCCGGCATGGCGGCGATCAACTCCACCTTCCTCGCCCTCTTTGACAAGGGCGACCACCTCGTTTCCGACCCGACGCTCTACGGGCCCACGGTGCCGCTGATCGGCACCAGCCTCAAGCGGTTCGGCATCGAGTCGACCTTTGTCGACATGAGCCGCCACGACCTGCTGGAAGCGGCCATCCGGCCCGAGACAAAGGCGCTTTACTTCGAGACGCCGTCCAACCCCACACTGAAAATCATCGACATCGAGGCGGTGGTGGCCATCGCCAGAAAACACGGGCTGCTGACCATCATCGACAACACATTCGCCACGCCCTACTGCCAGCGGCCGCTGACCATGGGCATGGACATCGTCATTCACTCGGCCACCAAGTTCCTCAACGGTCACGGTGACGTGGTGGCCGGCTTCGTGGTGGTGAAGGACGCAGAGCTGCTGCAGAAGCTCTACAAGTACCGCACCTCCACCGGCGCCATCCTCGGCCCCCAGGACGCCTTCCTCATCCTTCGCGGACTGAAGACGCTCTCCCTGCGCATGGACCGCCACCAGGAGAACGCGATGAAGATGGCCCGGTTCCTCCAGGGGCACCCCAAGGTCAACAAGATCTTCTACCCCGGCCTGCCCGAACACCCGGGGCACGAGATCGCGAAGAAGCAGATGGACGGCTTCTCCAGCCTGATGGCCTTTGACGTGGAGGGCGGCTACGAGGGCGGCAAGCGGATGATGGAGGGCGTCGAAGTGGCGACCCTGGCCGTGAGCCTCGGTTCAATCGATACGCTGATCCAGCACCCGGCCTCCATGACCCACGCCTGCATGAGCCCCGAAGAGCGCCTGGCCGGCGGGATCACCGACGGATTGGTCCGTCTCTCGGTGGGCGTTGAAGACTACGACGACCTGCTCTGGGGTATCGAGCAGGGACTGAATGCCATCTGATTCGGCTCCGGCAGAGAAACCTGTCGCGGGCTGCCGCTCGATTCTCTGGCAGCTCCCGGAAACCCCTATCCTCCCTATTCATCAGGAGTAGCGGCGATAGTTCGCCATCGCTAATCGTAAGCCACCAAAAACAGCACCCGCAATGACCCCCCGGAAGTGTCGATGTTACCTGGGAGCCGCGTTGACATTTCTTTGCTAAAGCCTTATCTTTCAACAGATGTTCGGTCGTGGACGTACTTTCGAGCGTATCCCGGAACCTGATTTGCCACGTAAACGGGCGGCTCTGCCGGCCTTTCGATCCAGGGTCTTGGCACGACAGTTGGATGCTCCAACCTGACCGACTGGCCGGAACTCCGCGACCTCGTCATACAGTATGGTTTGAGGGGTGATCCTTGCCCTCGGGACCAGTCCCTCCTTTTATTTTTCCGCAGTTGTGTACCAACAATCCAGGGGAGCAGGAGTCAAACATGGGAACAGCCGCCAATCAGAAACAGGATAAGTGGGTCCCCACTTGCTGTGGTCAATGCTACTGCATGTGTGGCATCAAGGCCCGCGTGCAGGATGGCATCGTGACCCAGGTCGAGGGGAACCCCGATGCGCCGACCGGACGAGGCTCGATCTGTGTCAAGGGTCTCGCCGCACCGCACCTGCTCTACGATCCGTACCGGGTCAACTACCCGATGAAGCGGACCAACCCCAAGAAGGGTCTGGGCGAAGATCCGAAGTTCGTGCGCATCTCCTGGGAAGAGGCTCTGGACACCATCACCGAAAAGCTGAAGGAGTGCCAGGACCGCGACCCGCGGGGCTGCTTCTTCCAGGCCACCACCACCCAGGCTTCGGAGATCCGCTTCGGCGTCATCGGTTTCATGCGCGGCTTCGGCACCCCCAACTACTGGGTCTCCGGCGGCGGCCTGCACTGCGGCAACGGCGCGCACTTCATGAACGGCATCATGCACGTGTCGTGGTCCATCATCCCCGATTTCGCCCACTGCAACTACGCGCTGAACTTCGGCTGCTCCAAGGGCCACGGCGCGGGCCACACCGCGGTGCAGAACGCCACCCAGGTGGCCGACGCCCGGTACCGCGGCTTCAAGAACGTGGTCTTCGACCCCTTCCAGAGCGCCCAGGCCTCCAAGGCCCATGAGTGGGTACCCATCCGGGTGGGCACCGACGGCGCTCTGGCCCTCGGCCTGGTCAACTCGCTGATCAACGAACACGGGATCTACGACGCCGAGTATCTGAGTTACAAAACCAACTCCCCGTATCTGATCAAGCCCGATGACGGGAAGTACATGCGCAACCCGGAGACCAATCTGCCGCTGGTCTGGGACCTGGTGGACAACGCGCCCAAGGTGCACAACGACCCGTCGGTGACCCGGGTGCAGTATGAGGACCAGGCCCACGAGGTGGCGCTGGAAGGCCGCTACACCGTGGGCGGCGTGGAGTGCACACCGGCCTTCGAGCTGCTCAAGGAACACGTCAAGAAATACACCCCGGAATACGTCGAGAAGATCACTTACGTGCCGGCCAAGACCATCAGCCGCATCGCCAAAGAGTTCGGCGAAGCGGCGGAGATCGGCTCCACGGTGACCATCCAGACCGACGAGGGGCCGAGAAAGATCCCCCGGCGCCCGGTGGCCACCCACTTCTTCCGCGGGGCCCAGGGGCACACCAATTCCGGCTGGACCTGCCTCTCCATCGACATGGTGAACCACATCGTCGGCGCGGCCGACACCTACGGCAGCGCCCTGGGTCTGGGCGGCACTGTGATGGACGGCTACCAGGACGAAAACGGCAATAAGACCACAGGCAAGCCGTACCAGATCCCCTACCCCTGCCCCGACGGCCTGCTGACGGCCAAGGCCTGGGTCTACGACCACGTGCCCTACCCGCTGCGCGAGCCCAAGCCGCCCACCCGTCTCGACCTGCACGACATGTTCCCGACCTCGATCTACAACGCCTTCACCATCTGCAGCCCCAAGTGGTTCGAGATGCTCGAACGGTTCGAGATCCCCTACCGCCCGGACGTGATGATCAACTTCGGCTCCAACTCGGTAATGACCATGGGCAACGCCGAGACGGTGACCGAGAATTTTCTCAAGAAGTTCAAATTCATCTTCTCCTTCCAGCTCTACGTCACCGAGTTCGAGGAAGCGGTGGCTGACATCATTCTGCCCGACACCTGCTACCTCGAACGGTTCACCCCGGCGGTGAGCTTCCCCTCCACGTTCTCCCACCCCCAGGGCGAGGACGACTGGGGCTGGACCATCCGCCAGCCGGTGGTGCAGCCGCTCTACGAGCGCCGGGACTTCAACCAGGTGATGATCGACATCTCCGAGCGCCTGGGCATCCACGGCAAGTACTTCAAGGGGCTCAACGATACGGTGCCCATGCGTTACGGCGGGCCGATGGAGGAGAAGAACAAGCTGATCGAGGACGGCAGCGTGGTGCACACCTGGCCCGACGTCTGCGACCGGCTGGTCCGCGACCGCTTCGGCGACGAACACGACCTGGAGTACTTCAAGAAACGGGGACTGATCACCTGGCCCAAGCGGAAAGAGGATGTCTACTGGAAGTGGTTCAACCCCTCCCGGGTGCCGGTCTACTTCGAGTATTTCATTGAATCCGGGGAGAAGATCTCCAAGCTGTGGGACCACTACGGCGGCAAGGACTTCTTCGATTTCGACTGGTCGAGGTTCAAGGCGCTGGCCGACTGGTACCCCTGCCCGACCCACACCGAGGAAGACCCCGAATACGACATGCACACCTTCTACTGGCGCTCGGTGATCCACTGCAACTCGCTGACCCAGCAGAACCCCTATCTCGACGAGTGCGCCCAGGAAGATCCAGACACCTACGCGGTGCAGATGCACAAGGGCACCGCGGCGGAGAAGGGCATCTCCGACGGGGACTACATCTGGCTGGAGAACCCCGAGGGACACCGGGTCAAGGGCTGGGTTTCCCTCTCCGAGGGGATCGAGCCGCACCACCTGGCCATCGCCGCGGTGGCCGGTCACTGGGGCAAGCACCTGCCGGTGGCCGAGGGCAAGGGCGTCTTCTTCAACGATCTTGTGGAGATGGACCTCGGGCACACCGACCCGCTGACCTTCAACCAGGACATCTGCTGCCGGGTGAAGGTTTACAAGGCTGAATAGCACGCGTCAACGACTTGAGCGTCAGGAGAGAACGACATGCCACAATACGGAATGGTCATCGACCTCAAACGGTGCTACGGCTGTTACGCCTGCGTCATGGCCTGCAAGGTAAAAAATCACACACCCCCCAAGATCTTCTGGGCCCGCCTGCTGAAGAGCGAGCAGGGGAAATTCCCCAACACGGTGCGGCAGGCCCTGCCGGTGCTCTGTATGCAGTGCGACGAACCCTCGTGCATGGAAGTCTGCCCCACCGGGGCCACGATCCAGCTGGACAACGGCATCGTGATCGTGGACAAGGACAAGTGCATGGGCTGCAAGTACTGCATGATGGGCTGCCCCTACGGAGCGCGCTACTCGGTGGATACGTGGGAGAGCTACTTCCCCGACGGGCTCCCGCTCTCCGAGTATGAAGAGTGGGCCAAGAAATACTGGGAAGAGAAGTTCGGCGTGGGCGTGGCCACCAAGTGTGATTTCTGCCGCGACCTGCTGGAAGAGGGCAAGCTGCCGGCCTGTGTGGAAGCCTGCTCGGCCAACGCACGAACCTTCGGCGATCTGGACGACCTGGACAGCGAGCCCTCGATCCTGATCCGCAAACACCGCGGTGAAGTGCTCAACCCGGAACTGGGCAACAAGCCCAAGGTCTACTACCTGGCCCCAAGGTGATCGCCGTGGGGAGGGCCTGGAGCCCTTCCCGCGATTTTCGGAGAACAGCTTCAATTTATACGCTGATTACACAGTAAATAGAGTGAGGGAGGCATCATGGATCCGAAAGTCAATGGTCAGCTTCAGCACGAGTGGGGCTGGCTGATCGCGATCTACCTGTTTCTCGGGGGGGTGGGCGGAGGCGCATACACCATCGCCGCCATCAACAGCTTCCTCGGCAAGGGCGCCGAGTTTTCCACCACGGTGGGCCTCTGGATCGGGTTCCCGGCGCTGCTCATCGGCACATTTTTTCTGATTCTCGACCTGGGCAGCCCGACCAAGGCCATCCTGGCCGGGATGAAGCCGGGCTCTTCCTGGATCGCCCGTGGCACCTGGATCATCGCCCTGTTCATGGTCTTATCCTTTATCCACCTGGTTCTGCACCACTTCACCAATACGCCGCAGAGTACGATGAACCTGGTGGCCGCGGCGGGGATCGTCTTCGCCATCGGCACCATGGCCTACACCGGCATCCTGCTCAGCGCCTCCAAGGGCATCCCCTTCTGGCGCACCGGGGTGGTCCCGGTGGTCTTCGTCATCTCCGCACTGGTCACCGGCCACTTCACCGTCATGCTGGGCATGGTCCTTTTCGGCGACGGCGAGGGAATCCGTGAACTGCTGGCCACGGTGATGGCCAAGGAGGCGGTGATTCTGGTTGTGCTGGAAGTGCTGGCCATCTTTTTCTTCCTCCATGCGTCATTCCGGACACCCGACTCCCGCGAGTCAGCTGAGCGGATCCTGAAGAAGACCTCTTTCGTGGTGGGCTACTTCGTGCTCGGTCTGGCCCTGCCGCTGGCGCTGGCACTGCTGCTGCTTTTCGGGATGGCCGACTCCTCCGCCTCGGCGGTGAAGTGTGTGGCCTCCAACGCAGCGCTGTTCGGCCTGATCGGCGGCCTGCTCCTGCGCCAGGGTGTGCTGGTCTGCGGCACCATGCCGACACTGAACATCGGCGGGTTCCAGTTCCGCCGTATTGCCCGGCCCAAGGACCCCAAGGCCGGCATCGGCACCCTGCCGCCGCAGTAGGACGACCGGACGTAACTTAAGGTATGCTTGAGGGGGACAGGTCAACAGCCTGTCCCCCTTTTTCTGTGCAGAAAGTAGGGACGGGTCCCACTTTTCTTTGAAAAGTGGGACCCGTCCCTACTTTCTCAAAGGAGCCCCGAGTGATCGCCCGTATCCTCATCATCCTCACTCTTGCCGCCCTGGCCGGCTGCGGGGGCCCCCCGCCCGACACGTCCGGACTGCCCCACATTTTGCTGATCACCCTGGACAGCCTCCGGCCGGACCACCTGGGCGCCTACGGCTATCACCGGCCCACCTCGTCGTTTATCGACGAACTGGCCCGCGAGGGAACGGTCTGGACCAAGGCCTACACCAACACCGCCGGCACCACCGCCTCCCATGCCACCCTGCTCAGCGGCCTCTACCAGGAGACCCACCGCGTGGCTCTCGACCCCCAGGCGGAGAACAAGGCGCGTACCGAGGTCCCCTGGGGCCTGCTGCTGCTCCCCGGCACCCTGAAGCAACACGGCTACCGCACGGTGGCGGTGACCGACGGCGGCAACGCCTCGCGGGCCTTTGGTTTCTCCGGCGCCTTTGACGACTTCGACGACCAGGGGGGCGGCGCCCTGTCCGGTACCCGCAAACTGGCAGAGATGATTGAGAGCGGTGTGCGACGCGGCCGCCCGGTGTTCGCCTGGCTGCAGACCTACGAGATCCACCCGCCCTGGCCGGCTTACGGAGAATACGAGCAATTGTTCGGCTCATCGGACAGCAGTTTTGAACCGACAGCCACCAACCTGCTGGCCTGCGGCGGCAATCTGGGGCCCGTAGACCTCCAGTTGGTAATGGATCGTTACGACGCCGGGATCCACCGCACCGACCTGGCGCTGCGGGAACTGTTCGCAGCGTTACGGCACACCGGGTTCCTCGACTCCTGCATCGTGGTGGTCACCGCCGCTCACGGGGAAACCTTTGGCGAGCACGGCGCACTGCTGGCCCGGGACAAGCTCTATGAGGAACTGATCCATGTACCGCTGGTGCTCTGGGGGAACAACATCCCGGCAGGCAACGTGGTCCACAGTCTGATCGGCAGCGCCGACATCCCCCCCACACTTTTGATGCAGGCGGGACTGCCCATCCCCGAACTGATGAAGGGCCGGGACCTCTTCGGCACCAGCCGCTCCACCGCCAATTCGGCCCTGGTGGTGCAATACGGCAGTGATTGCTATTCGGTGCGCACCCGCTGGCGCAAGCTGATCACCTGGCCCACCGCCGGCCGGCGGGAGCTCTACGACCTCTACCAGGACCCGGGTGAACTGGACAACCTGGTCTACTACTACCCCGAGGCGGTTCGCCCGTATGACGACCGGCTGACCCAGTGGCGGGAGCAGTACGGCACATCGGGGATGGTGGACCGCTCTGAAGCACGGTTGAGCCGGGAACAGGCCGAGCAACTGAAGGCACTGCTGGGGCCCGATGCTGCCGGCACCGGGAAGTGAGGCGGGACATTTTGTTTGGAAAGGGAGCTATCCATGTATCGACAGATTGATGATTTTATTAAGGCCTACGAGAATTTGTCCGGGAGCACCACAAAGGTATTCGCCCTGTTGACCGATGAACACCTTCCCAAGGTTTCCGGACAGGATCACCGGTCACCGGGTCAGATTGCCTGGCATATCGTCACCTCACTGTCTGAGATGATGAATCGCACCGGGCTGGGCCTCGACTCGGTGGATCCCGAGTCGCTGCCGCCGGCCCCCGCCGCGGAAATCAGAGAGGCATACAAACAGGCGTCCCTGGAGCTGGTGGATGCGGTGAAGAGTGGATGGACGGACGAAACCCTGCTCCAGACCGACAATCTGTATGGCCAGACCTGGGCCCGCGGGATGACACTGGCCGTACTGGTCAACCACGAAATCCACCACCGGGCCCAGATGATCATGCTCCTGCGGCAGGCCGGTATCGCCGTGCCGGGCGTGTGTGGGCCGGCGCGCGAGGAGTGGTCGGCATACGGCATGGAGACGCCGCCATACTGATGAAGAGCAAGGACAAAGAGCCGGCAGCGTCTTTGTCCGGGAAACCAGGACCTCGACTTTCACCTACCCCGGGCGGATCATAGGGGTCCGATCTCGCAACTCTGCCGGAGCTTCACGGTTCCGGCAATCGCCGGGCACACCGCAACCCTCAACTCAAGAGATCTTTAAATCCATCGTATTCATTATCATGGGGCGGGTTCACCAGGCTGTGGATGAAGTCATGGATGACATGAATATCGTGGGGGGATTGCTCGAGCAGTCTCATGATCAGGGTCGTCATGATCCAGTGGCGATACCGGGGGTGGAGGTTGGTGAGGTCATTGAGCACCACCCGGGCGATCCCGCTGACGCGCTGCGCATCGCTCGGTGGTCCGGGCGGAAGCGTACCGGAGGAGTCCTGCATTTGACCTCGAGGGTGGAAGAGCGGAGACGAATTCCAGCATTTGAAAGAATATTCAGGGAACGTGGAATCGGCGCAAGGAGGAAAGAACGGGCATCCGGGATGGAGCCCGTATGGATACGTTCAGAGTTGTTGGCGGCGAGACAACAGGATCAGGTCTCATCGCCCAGTTCCCTGCTGGTGAAGTAGCTGGTGTCGCCCTTGCCGCTGAGCATGAAACCGACCATCTCACCGACTACGAACTTCTGGTATTCGCCGAGTTCGCTGACATGCTGTA
>JAQAZP010000223.1:0-4392 GCA_032127265.1 Acidobacteriota bacterium | reverse complement strand
CACCTGGGCTGCTACGGCTGGTACAACGCCCGCACACCCAATATCGACGCCTTTGCCGAAACTGCGCTGCGCTATGGTCTCGCCTGGTCCACCATCAACACCACCCTGGCCTCCCACGCGGCGATGATGACCGGCCGGTATCCCCAGGAACTGGGCATTCCCCGCAACAGCTTTCCGCTCGCCGGGGATATCCCCACCCTGGCCGAACTGCTGTCGGCCAACGGCTACCGCACCGCCGCCTTTGTCAGTTGCTCCGCGCTGAGCTCCGATATGGGCCTGGCCCGGGGCTTCGATCTCTACGACGAAGAGTTCGCACTCTCAGCGGTTGACCAGGACCAGCGGCGGGCCGAAGCCACTACCGCCGCCGCCCTGCGGTGGCTGGACGACAACAGTGACGGCCCCTTCTTCTTATGGGTCCACTACTTCGATCCGCACTTCCCCTACGACCCGCCGCCGCCGTTCGACACCATCTACGGCGACGACTACCAGGGACCGGCCGACGGCAGCATGGCCTACCTGGAACAGTTGTGGCAGAACGAAATCTCCCCCACCCGGGCCGACCTCCGGCGCCTGGTGGACCTCTACGACGGCGAGATCGCCTATCTCGACCACCATCTCGGCCCGTTGCTCGATCGCCTGAATCGCCCGGACACGGCCGGGGCCCTGGTGGCTGTCACCGCCGACCACGGCGAACACCTCACTGAACGCCCGATCAAGTTCTACCACGGCAACTATGTCTACCAGCCGAGCATCCAGGTGCCGCTGATCATCCGTTTTCCCGGGGATGGCCGGCCGCACGGCAGGACCAGTGAAACCGTGCAGACCCTCGATCTCTTTCCCACGCTGCTCGGTGCGGCAGGCATCCCGCCGGCGGCTGGAACCGCGGGACGGGACCTCTCCCGACCGGCCGGCAACACGCCGCGCACCGTCTTTGCCGAGGCCAGCCGGCCCTGGAATGTGGAAGACCGCTTTCCCGAGGGGTATCAGAATATTCCCAAGGCCACCATGGCCGTCGAGTACCCCTGGAAACTGGTGGTCACCCACTGGCGGCGGCAGGTGGAGCTGTACAACCTGGAGAAGGATCCGCTGGAGGGGCTGAATGTCGCCGCCCGCGAAACGGACCGGGCCAGGGACCTGCACCGCCGAATGACCGCCTGGAGGGAGAATGCGGGACCGCGAGCCGCACGGCCCGACCAGGAGAACCTCAAGCGTCTCGAAGCCCTGGGCTACATACAATAGAAGCGGACGGGCAGAGAGGTTTGACAGGTATAGACCGGATCGATACGCTATTCGTGCGGCCGGAAACCGGCGAACCCAGACACGTGCCATCCACCGGTGCAGACAACGGTGAAAAAGAAAAAAAAGCTGAAACCCGCAACCAATCCCGCGCGGAAGGCTTCCGCCAGGCCGCTGGTTCTCCCCGACTGGGCAGTGCTGCTGCTCTTCACCATCCTCGGCGCCCTGATCTACGCCAACACCCTGCAGTCGCCCTTTGTCTTCGACGACGAAACCAGCATCCGTGACAACCCGAGCATCCGCTGGACCTCCATCTCGGTGGCCAACCTGGTCAACGCTGCCAAAGCGAGCCCGGCGCCCCACCGGCCGCTGGCCTACGCCAGTTTCGCCATCAACCACATGGTCCACGGCTACCGGCTGCCCGGGTATCACCTGGTGAACACGGCGATCCACATCCTGGCCGGATTCTTCCTCTACCTGCTGATCCGCGGGACACTGGCCCTACCGCTGTTTCACGGCCGGTTCCACCGTCCCGACCTGCTGGCCCTCTTCGCCACCCTGCTCTGGTTCGCCAACCCGCTGCAGACCCAGTCGGTGACCTACGTGGTGCAGCGGATGAACAGCATGGCGGCCATGTTTTACCTGTTGGCCATGCTGCTCTACCTCCACGGCCGGCGGCGTGTGGAGGAAGGGCTGCCGGCCTGGCCCTGTTTTGCCGGTTGTATTGCGGCCGGCCTGCTGGCCTGCGGGACCAAGGAGATCGCCGCCACCCTGCCGCTGATGATCCTGCTCTACGAGTTTTTCTTTATCCAGGACCTGGACCGCGGCTGGCTCAGACGATCCCTGCCCTGGATCGCCGGCCTGCTGGCCGTGGCTCTGGTCATTGGATTCATCTTCATCGGAACCAGCCCGGTGCAGCGGGTGCTGGACAGCTACGAGTTCCGCGACTACACCATGACCCAGCGGCTGCTGACCCAGCCGCGGGTGGTATTGGACTACCTCGGCCTCTTTGCCCTGCCTGCTCCCGGCCGGCTGAACCTCGACCGCAACGTGACGGTCTCCCGGTCCCTGATCAACCCGGCCACTACCCTGCCGGCAATACTGGCCCTGGCCGGGCTCCTGGCGGCGGCAGTTGTTCTGGCCCGGCGCCGGCGGCTGCTCTCCTTCGCCATTTTCTGGTTTTTGGGCAACCTGGCCATCGAGTCCTCGGTGATTGCCCTGGAATTGATGTTCGAGCACCGGGCCTACCTGCCCACCATGTTCATCCCCCTGGCCCTGCTGGCCCTGGCCTGGCCGCTGTTCAAGCAACCGAAGATCGCGGTGATCGCGCTGTCCGTGATCACCCTGCTCTTCTCGGTCTGGACCTTGCAGCGCAACGCCGTCTGGTCCGACCCGCTCTCGCTCTGGACCGATATTGCCAAAAAGTCACCGGACAAGCTCCGTCCGCAGAACAACCTCAGTGCGCTGTACATCGACCGCAACATGGTGCGCGAGGCCTTGCACCACGCCGAGCGGGCCGTTGCTCTCGACCCGCAAAACGCCGATGCCCACTACAACCGTGGCACGGCCCTGCTTCGCGGGGGGCGGATGGAGGAGGCGGCGCGCAGCCTTGGTGAAGCGCTGCGCATCGATCCCGACCTTTCCCGGGCGCACACCAACCTCGGCGGGATCCGTTTCCACCAGGGGGACGTGGAACGGGCCCTGGCCCACTGGGAAAAAGCGCTGCGCATCAATCCGGATGATGCCCTGGCCAACTACAACTCGGCGGTGCAATACGAAAAGCGGGGGGAATACGACCGGGCGATCATCCACTTCCGCCGCTACCTGAAAGTGGAGACGGAAGCCGTGGATACCCGTCTGCGGGTTGCCGCCCTACTGGAGCGTCAGGGCTGGCCGCGGGAAGCGGCCGTTGAATACCAAAAGATCCTCGAACAGGACCCGGATAACATCACGGCGGGGAACAGACTCGCCGCACTGGAGTAAAGGAGTCGGTAATGGCGAAGCTCACCAAGGGGAACAAGGCCGATCTGCTCTGCATCGTCATCCTGCTCCTGCTCAACCCGGCCACCTGGTATATCACCAACGGACCGGAAAACCTCGGTACCGACTCGGCAGCCTACATCACCATGGGGGCCAGCATCCTCTCCAACGGGCTCTCCTATCTCCCCTCCTGGGGCCACGTTGACGTGGGGCTGCTACTGCCCCCGCTGTTCCCGTTGCTCATCGGGTTCTTCAAGCTCTTCAACGGCGGTGATGCGCTGGTGACAGCACGGCTGCTGAGCACGCTATTGATGCTCGGCTCCAGCGTGCTCGGTTTCTACTTCCTGCGCAACATGAGCCACCGGGCAGTGGCGGTCTGTGCCGTACTGCTGATCCAGCTCAAGTACCACTACCTCTCCATGGCACTGACCCCGCTCACCGAGCCGCTGTTCATCGTCCTCGCCCTCACCGCCCTGCTGCTCTGGCAGCGGCTGCTGAACAGCCCCGACCGCTGGAAGCTGACCTGCCTGCTGCTGGGACTCACCACCGGGCTGGCCCACCTCTCACACCAGGTCGGCCTGGTGCTGGTGGTCTTTTTCATCCTCTTCACCCTGGCCCACGGGCTGACCACCATGCGCGACCGGCTGAAGGAAGTGCTGCTGCGCGGACTGCTGGTCCTTGCCGGCGCCGCCACCCTGGTGGTGCCCTACCTGCTGGTGGTCCAGGCCCAGACCGGACAGTTGCCCACTGAACAGCGTTTCCGAATGGGGCAGTATGAGGTCGTCGCCCCGGACGATGAGGTGGCTGAAGAGGTGCGGGAGATCAGGGCTTACGAAGCGCCGGACTACAATACGCTCTACAACCGGAGGCGGGGCTGGATGCGGCTGATCCCCGACGGTTCGGAGATGTATGCCTATGTGCTGCTGGACGAGGACGCTGGCGGCGCATCAGCAGCAATCCCGGAACTGCAGGTCCCCAGGCAGACCGGGATCAGACTCTGGACCAATTTCGGGTACCTGGGCAATATCGTCGGCAGGCCCATCGCCTGGCTCTTTCTGGTCACGGCCGTGCTCTCGCTGCTCGGCCGCAACCGTCCCAAGCCCTTGTTCGCCCGGGCCATGCTGCCGCTGCTGATCATCTTTTACCTCCTCTCGCTCTCCCTGGTCACCGGCCTGG
>JAQAZP010000222.1:0-22692 GCA_032127265.1 Acidobacteriota bacterium | reverse complement strand
GACAGGCGTAGCAGTCGGTGGGCGTCCCGGCGTAGACGCCGTTGCCGTGGCAGTCGTTGCAGTCCCGGCCGTTGTGCCCGCCGGTGAGCGGGAAGCCGCTGTGATCCACCTCCGAGTCCCAGTTGGAGGTGGAGTGGCACTGGGTGCAGTCGGTGGGGTAGCCGGCAGCCTGGTGGTTCGGGTCGGTGGTCCCGTCGTAGTCGTCCCGGTGGCAGGCGTAGCAGTCGTGCGGTGTTCCCTCGTAGACCCCGTTGCCGTGGCAGGCGTCGCAGTCCAGCGTGCCGTGGGCCCCGGTGAGCGGGAAGGCCGAGTGGTCCACCGCCCCGCTCCAGTCGCTGGTGGAGTGGCACTGGGTGCAGTCGGTGGGGAAGCCGCTGCCGGCGTGCTCCCGGTTGTAGTCGTCCTGGTGGCAGGCGAAGCAGTCAGTGGGGGTTCCCTGGTACACCCCGTTGGCGTGGCAGTCATTGCAGTCCAGGCCGTTGTGCCCGCCGGTGAGCGGGAAGCCCGTATGGTCCACCGCCCCGCTCCAGTCGCTGGTGGAGTGGCACTGGGTGCAGTCGGTGGCGTAGCCGGCGGCCCGGTGGTCCGGGTTTTCGGTCCGGTCGTAGTCATCCTGGTGGCACGAGTAGCACACACTCGACGTGTTCTCGTAGTTGCCGTTGATATGGCAGGCCTCGCAGTCCAGGCCGGCATGCCCGCCGGTGAGCGGGAAACCGGATGAATTGTGGGCGAAATGCGCCGGGGTCCAGCCGTAGGTGCCGTGGCACTGGTCACAGCCGGTGGAGAACCCCGAGTCGCGGTGGTCCGGATTCTGGGTGCCCTGGTAGTCGTCGATGTGACAGGCGTAGCAGTCCAGCGGCAGGTTGACCCAGATCATCCGCCCCTGGGGCTGGGGCAGGTGGCATTCCTCGCAATCGGCGGTGAGGTGGCGGCCGGTGAGCGGCATGCGGGTGTCGTTGTGCCGCCGCTGCCACTGTCCGTAGTCGATGAAGCTGATCTCCTCGTGGCACTGGCCGCAGTCCGAACCCAGCTCCCCGAGGTGCACATCCTGGTGGCAGCCGGCGCACTCACGGGGCGCCGCGGCGAAGTTGAGGCTCTTGTGACACTCCGGGCAGCCCAGGTCGAGGTGCACTCCGCGCATGATGAAACCGGACACTTCGTCGTGGTCGAACTTCGGCGAGATCACCGCCGGGGCCCAGGCCTCATTGGTGTGGCAGAGGGAACATTCGCCGTTGAATTCCCCGTGGGGGAAGTCGTCCGTCACGGTGACCCCGGCGGTGATGACGAAGAGGGCCGCGAACAGGGCCAGGAAGAGGCCGCTGCGGAGCCACGGGTTGTCCCCGAGCTTTCGGAACTGCCCCTTCGGGTTCGGCAATGATCGATCGTGGTAGATATGCGATTGCTGGCAGTCAGGATGATTTGGCAAGTGGCTCTCCTTCATCGATTCACACCATTAACTACAGCGTGATTGCCAGATATATCACGGTGAATATAGTTTTTATAGGATACAAGATACGGGCCATGCGGACAGTCTTCGAGTCTACTGTGATTGTCAATGTAAGTCTTTCTTAAACAAAGGATTAGATCGACACCGGATGCTTCGTCATCAACTGAATTGTCACGCGGTGGGACTCCGGTGAAGAGACGCTTTCGAAATCGAAATCCGATGACAGATCTGTTGGTGACGAAACTGCGCATGGTCGATAAAATAAGTAGCTTATTGCGAGGATGGGGAACCTGAAGAGATGGGCTGCTCTGCTGCTGGCGCCTCGTGGTCATCGGTCGTCAATCACCCCCCGGTGGCAGTCGGCGCACCCGCTCTTCAGCGGCCGGTAGCGGACGAATTCCTCACCATCGTCGCCGGCGGGTTCACGGGTGTGGCAACTGGCGCAGGGCACTCGCTCGTGGGCCCCGCGCAGGCTGAACAGCGCGTCGCGGTCATGGTCGAAACGGACCTGTTTCCACGTCTCGGGTGCGTGGCAGGTCGGGCAGTCCTTCGGGGGGACGGCGGCGGCGAACTGGCCCCGGTGGATGTCGGTGTGGCAGCCGGCGCAGGTCATCTCCAGCGGCTTGTACAGGGTGTGTTCGTTTTCCGTGCCCTGTTCCGTTCGCGGGTGGCACTTCCCGCAGGCCACCCGGGCGTGGCTCGCTTCCAGCGGGTAACGGGTCAGCGAGTGGTCGATCTTCACTTCCTTCCAGGCCGTTGTGTTGTGGCACGAGTCGCACCACGGCTCGCCGGGACGCGCGGGGAACTGGCCCCGGTGCTCGTCCTTGTGGCAATCGTGGCAGGCGGAGTCGGCCATGCGGAACTGCCGGATCGGCTCATCTCCCCGCAGCGTCTCCACCTTGTGGCAGTCGATGCAGGGCACCGCGGTGTGGGATCCGGTGAGCGGGTAAGGACTTTGCTGGTGTTCGGCCAGGTCGAAGCGGGCCGGGACAAAGCCGTTCAGGTCGTGGCAGCTCTCGCAGCGGCCGCCGTCGGCCCGCTTGGCGAACTGGCCCTGGTGCGTGTCCTTGTGGCAGTCGGCGCAGGCGCCGTGGGGCAGCGGTGTGGTGTATTTTTGCCCGGTGTGGCACTTGCGGCACTCCACCCCCACGTGCTTTGCCTCCAGGGGGTAAACGGTCTTCGAGTGATCGAAGCGCTCCCGCTCCCTCACCCGCAGCCAGCCCGCGGTCTGGTGGCACTCCTCGCAGCGGTTGCCGAGACGGCCCTTGTGCACTTCGTCCTTGTGGCAGTCGGCGCAGGCGGCGAAGGCCAGGCCAGTATAGCGGACGGCCGGGGGCTCGTCGCCCTGCGTTTCGCCGGGCAGCGGCGGGTGGCACTTCTCGCAGGCCACATCCCGGTGGAGTCCGGTGAGGTTGTATTTGGCCCGTTCGTGGTCGAAAAGCCGCGCCGGCTTCCACTGCTGCTGATCGTGGCAGCGGGTGCAGTCGTCCTTCAACTGCCCCTGGTGCCGGTCCTTGTGGCAGTCGAGACAACTGGTGCCCAAACCGAGAAAGGTCCGATCAAGGTCGATGTTCTGCCGAAGCACCTGGAGGTCGCTGACGATATACTTCTGCTGGTGGCACTGGCGGCACTTCAGTCCGGCGTGGGCCCCCTCCTGCTTGTAGCCGGTCAGCGTGTGGTCGAACCGCTCCTGCCCCTCCGGCCAGTGCACCAGTTCAAAGTCCCGGCCGTTGTGGTCGCTGTGGCATTTCGGACAGGCATTCTCCTGATCCTGCATCAGCCGGTTGTGGTAACCCCGGCCGTCCTTCAGGTCCTGGTCGATCTCTTTGTGGCAGTCGAGGCAGAGCCGGTCATTGGGGCCTTCACCGAGTTTGTGGCACTTGACGCAGTTGGCCACTCCCTCCAGATCGGCGTGCATTTCAGCCAGTTCCCCAGGTGAGATCTGGGCCGGGGCGGGCACCGCGCCGGCGACGGTCATCAGGATCGTGAGCAGCGGCAAGAGGGCGAGACCTGTCGACAGTTTGATTCGCATTAAAACACCCACCGGTATCCGAAGAGGATGGCCACGGTCACGTGGACCAGCATGATCAGCACCATCACTGTGGCAAAAGGTTTGTGCACCACGTGCCAGAGGTGAAACAGCCGCTGGATCGTGGAGAGCATCCTGATCTTGCGCACCAGCAGGGAGTGCTTGCGGATGATCTCCATCAGGTCCCCGGTATCGTGCGTGGAGTCGGCGATCCCGCTGCGGCGCAGCCTCTTTTTCAGCCCGTAGAGCTTGAACGGCCGGGTCAGGTCGTTGAAAATGATCGCCGGGATCGCCATCAGCGTCCCGCGCTGGCGGTCCGGCCTTGTCCCCGAAACGGCGCGCACCTCCGCGAGGACTTTCTCGTCCATGCCGTATTCCTCCAGCAGCAGCCCCAGTTCGCGGCTCCGCTCCTCCATCTCCTTCAGGGTCAGTTCGTCGCCGGAGATGGTTCGCGGGATCTGGACGTAGAGGTAGCGGCCGGCCACCCCGCTGGCCGCCACCGCCACCATGGACCAGAAGCTCACCGCGACGATCCCGCCGAACTTGAAGCAGGTGTGCAGGGTGATGAACACCGGGCCGAGGATGCCGAGGAGGATGTGCAGGTCGAGCCACTTGGCGATGTCGCCGAAGCGCAGACCGACGAGGTTGCGCCGGCGCAGCGAGTAGAGAAAGAGCAGCATGATCATGCTGCTGCCCAGGATTCCCAGGCCGTGGCCGATGGTACCGCCCGGTTTCAGCTCGGCGTGCTCTGCCTGGTGTGGCCGCTGGGCCAGCGGAGTGATGTAGTAGTCCAGGCCGTCGGCGGCCACCAGGGCGGCCAGGAGAAAGCCCGCGATATAGAGCACGGCCAGCAATGTGCGGTGAATCTTCACGTTACCTAGTTCCGAATTTCTTCTCGATACTGATGCCCATCCCCTGGAGGAAGTTGGTGGGCAGGACGCCGCCGATGAAGATGAAGACATAGTCATTGGTCACGGAGAACCGTTTGCCGTGCTGTTCCAGGCGGACCTTGTCGGGCATGATCGAGGTGACCACCGATTCGAAAAGGACCTTGACCCGGCCGCTCTCTATCGCTTCCTCGATCCGCTTCTCGTTCATTTCCTTGATTCGGCCGAAGACGTTTTTTCGGTAAGAGAGGGTGACCCGGCACCCCGGCTGCTCGGAGAGGGACAGGGCGGCCTCCACCGCGCTGTCCCCGCCGCCCACTACCAGTACGTCGTTGCCCTTGTATTGCTCCGGCTCGAGCATCCGGTAGGTGACCTTGGACGAGACCTCTCCGGGCACGCCGAGCTTGCGCGGAGTGCCCCGGCGGCCGATGGCCAGCAGCACCCGCTGGGCCAGGTGCTCGCCGCTGACGGTGCTGATCCGGAAATGGCCGTTGACCCTGGTGATCGTCTCCACCCGTTCGCCGGTCCGCACCTTCAGCCCGGTCTGGTCGATGATCTGGTTCCACAGGTCGAGCAGGTCCTCCTTGATGATCTCCCGGACTTTGACCTTGCCGTATTGCGGGATATCCATCGGGTGGGTCATCACCAGTTTCTTGCGCGGGTAGCTGAGGATCGTCCCCCCGATATCGTCCTGGTCGAGGGTGACGCAATTCAGTTTGTCGGCCTGGGCCTGGAGGCTGGCCGACAGGCCGGCCGGCCCGGCCCCGACCACGGCCACGTCGAGGACTCCCGGCTGCGGCCGGCTGATCGAGCCGCGGATGTACTCCATCGCCTCCCGGCCCTGGGCCACCGCGTTGCGGATCAGCCCCATGCCCCCCAGTTCGCCGGCGATGTAGATCCCCTCGACATTGGTCTCGAAGTGGTCGTTGACGTAGGGGATGTCCACGCCCCGGCGCTCGGTGCCGAAAACCAGGGAGATGGCTCCCACCGGGCAGTTGGCCTCGCAGGCGCCGTGGCCGATGCACTTGCTCGGCGACACCAGTTTGGCCCGGCCGTCGAGGACGCCGAGGATTTCACCCTCGGGGCAGGACGGGATGCAGGCGGCGGTGCCGATGCAGCGCGTCGGGTCGATCACCGGGTGCAGGTTCACCGGTTCAGTGAGCCCCCGCTCCTCGGCGGACCGCCAGCGTTCCCGGGCCCGCCGGGTTCTTCGCTTCTCGAGGTAGATGTAGAGCAGGGGGATGCCGATGGCGGCTGTCGCCGTTGCTCCATAGATGGCGGTTTCCAGCATGAGCGTCCGGTCCCGAAGAACTGTCCCTGAATGGGTGCCGTGTGTGCTGCCCCGAATAGGCCGGCATCGGTTCAATGCATCGCCGCGGGTCAGGTGGATCGCGCGGCAGGGTCAGCGAATGATCGAATCATCGCATACCCTTTGTATACCACAAATATTATCGGGATAAGATGGTTCAATCTTTATGCCAATGTAGTGCGACTCGCCGGTGATTGTTCGATATGATTTAAGTGTAAATCTTTCAACAGGATAGATATTTTTCATCGCCTGAGTGAATTGATGCCGGTGGCCAGGTGCCGTCTGCCGAGGTTCAAAACAGAAATATACACTTACGAAATTGTTACTGGGTGATCCGTCTCGGCAGAGCCCCGCCGAACTGAATTATCCGGCGAAAGGGGCGGTCAGGGGAGATTCTCCAGGTACTCGATCAACCCGTCCAGACCTCCGTGCCGCTGGGCCAGGCCCTGCATCATCTTGAACCCGTCGCCGTAAATCGGGTCGGTATTTTCCTCGATCCGTTTCTTCAGATCCTCGTAGCCGAATCGGTCGTTGACCAGCCAGGCCACGTATTCGGCAAAGCCTTCCTCGAAAATCGGGGCCTTTATACTCGGCAGGTTGACCCGCATCCAGTCGTGGGCCAGTTCGTGGGCCGCCACCTCCATCAAACGCTTTTCGGGCAGCCCGTAGAGGATGTAGATTCGATACTTCTGGTCGGTGCGTTCACCGGCCACCCGGCGTTCTTCCCGGCCCCGGCGGTCCCGGGTGGTGAGGTACGTGGTGGTGGTCTCCGCCTGGTACTGGTAGTAGCCCAGCTCCCGGCCGCTGGAGGCGCCGTTGCTGATCCGCTGGAGGTCGTCACGGCTCACCAACAGGAACTCGATGTCGTGATCGGTGGTCAGGTCGAGGGCGCGTGCCATACGTTTGCGGACGATCCGGAAGAGCTGTTCGGCATCCTTTTGCTCCACAATCGCTGTTTTCCAGCACTCGGTGCAAATTCTTCGCCCGTCCCGCAGGCTGATCGACGGCCCGGGGTGGCCGCAGGCATCGCAGCGCTGCTCGTTGGCGCAGGGATGGCAGTAGCGGTGGCCCTCTATTTCCAGCCACGCTTTCATCCCCTTGCCGCAGGCCTCGCAGTGGGGGAGCGAGAGGTTGTAACAGGACTCGCTGCAGTAGGTCTTGCCCTTGCTCTCATAGTAGTTGCCCTCCACCGGCCGTCCGCAGTTGTCGCAGGCCGGCAGGTCGCGGGACAGGCAGCCCCGGCTGCAGTATTTTTTATCACCCAGGGTGAGGTAGCTGTCCCTGATCACATCTCCGCAGATCGAGCAATGGGGGAGTGCCGTGTCGAGGCAGGCCTGGCTGCAGTAGGCGTCGGAGTCGAGGGCCAGGTATTCGCCATGGATCGTTTTGCCGCACGCCGAGCAGGTGATGTCGCCTGCCAGGGCTGCCGGTTCCGCCGATGCCGCTACCAGGTAGAGCACGGCGGCCAGCAGGACAAGGGCCCTGACCGGGGAATCCATGGCTGGTTTGGAGAATCCCGTGTGCTTCATATCCCCCTCATCGGCCTGCCGGGCCAGTTTGTTCATGATCCTTTGGAGCCTTTGAGTATAGCCTGTCCGGGCTATACTTCGTAAGAGAAAGGACATCATGGTGATCCGCTGCGGCGGATCCAGTCCCGGAGGTTGACGCGGGCCGGAATTGCCCGATACACTGACGGCTTGTCGACGGACACTCCCCGATTCAGAACCACTTACTGTCAGAGGCGATTACAGGGCCTTCGGGCCCTGATGTGTGATGCAAAGGGTAGCCACGATGGAACGCAGTGAGAAGAGGCGGATCGATACCGGCCGGCCGGTGGTGGTGGTGGGCGCCGGCATTGCCGGTCTCACCGCGGCACGTGAGCTGGTTCGGCGCGGCCTGCCGGTGCTGCTCCTTGAACGCCTGCCCGAGGTGGGCGGGCTGGCCCGCTGTTTCCGCTACGGCGACTTCACCTTCGACATCGGGCCGCACCGCTTCCACACCTACAGCGAACGGGCCCTCGGCTTGATCCGGGAAGCGCTGGGCGAGCAATACCTGCTCATCGACCGCTGCAGCAGCGTCTACCTCTTTGGCCGCTACCACACCTGGCCCCTGGGAATCTCCTCTATTTTTCGGCTTCCGCCTACGGTGCTCCTGCGGTGCCTCGGTGACCTGTTGCGCGGGCGCCGGGGTGGTAAAGGCAGCGGAGTTCCGCAAGGCGACCAGAGTTTCGAGGAGTACATCGTCAGCCGTTACGGGCCGACACTCTACGATGTCTTCTTCAAGGGCTACACCACCAAGTTCGCCCACTGCACGCCCGACCGGCTCCATCACAGCTGGGCCAGCCAGTCGATCCATCGGGCTACCATCGACCGCCGCTACCAGCAGGGGTCGCTGCTCGATGTACTGCGTATCGCCCTGCTGCCCAAACCGAAAGTGACCAAGTTCATCTATCCCGAAGGAGGGATCGACCTCTACCCCGGCCGGGTGCGTGACGCTTTCCTGAAAGATGGCGGCCGGTTGGTCACCGGCGTGGAGGACCTGGCCCTGGAGACCGACGGGGAGGGCATCACCGCGGTGCGTTACCGGGACCAGCGGGTGGAGCCGGCCTGGGTGGTCTGGACTGCCCCGCCCGATGACCTGGCAACCGGTCTGGGCGTTGAGCTGCCCCGACTGGATTTTCTCAGCCTGCTGATCTTCAACGTCGAGGTGGCGGGCCGGGTGGAGACGCCGAACCAGTGGACCTATTTCTCCGATGATGACCTGGCCATCTCGCGGATCTCCTTCCCGAGAAATTTTCATCCCGAACTGGTGCCGGCCGGCAGGGACGGACTGTGCGTGGAGGTGACCTGGCCCGGCGCACCGCCGCCGGCACAGGAGCTGAAGCGTATCGAGGACCAGGTTGTCGGGGAGCTGGAAACGGTGGGCCTGGTGGATCGCGGGCGGGTGGAGCGGGTTCACGGCGAGGTGGTCACCGGGGCGTATCCGGTTTACCGCATGGACTACCCCCGGCAGTTGGCCACCTTCGTGAACCGGCTTGCACCCTTTGCCAACCTGCTGTGCCTCGGCCGCTGCGGGACCTTCTGGTACAACAATATGGACGACTCCATCGAGGCCGGTCTGGACCTGGCCGAAGCGCTGGCCGGGCCCGGACCGTCCGCGTTGTGTCCCCAGCACGAGCACGCCGGGGTAATCTGGCCCGCGGGTCAGCGGGACGAATTCCGGCTCACTTGAGGTGCAGCCGGAGCCCATGCAGCAGATGGACTCTGAGCAATGGGGGCGAGGAGCGGAGTGCCGGTATGACCGCAAGCGGCAGCCATTTCTGGAAGCGGGCCGCCCAGGGCCTGGGCCGTGTCCTCTCCCGGGGTCTGGACCGGCGGCCCCGCCGGACCAGACCGAATCGCGTGCTGCTGGTCAAGACCCACGCTTTGGGCGATATCCTGATGGTTACTCCGGCGATCCGGATGCTCCGCCGGTGCCTGCCCGAAGCCGAGTTGATTTTTCTCGCCGGCGATTCCGCCCGGCCTTTGCTCGAAGGAAATCCGCACCTCGACCAGGTGCTGACCATACCGGAGCAGCGCCTGCTGACCCGCCGACCCGCCGCGGTGCGTGAGACGGTTCAACTGATCGACCGGCTGGGCTGTGAAACCGCGGTGCTCTTCCATCCGGCCTGGCCGGTGCACCTCCTGGCCCGGCTGGCCGGGGTGCCGCGGCGCATCGGTTTTGATTCCGGCGGATCGGGTTTTTCCCTCACCACTGCTGTCCCCTGGCGCGGCCCCAACGACCGGCATTACGTGGTTGAGGACTATCTGCGGCTGGCGGCAGAGGCCGGTGGTTGTGATCTGGCGAATTGCGGCAGCGAAGCCCGGGACCTCGAGTTTCACCTGAGCGGGAAAGCGGACCTGGAGGCTTCGAGGCTCATCGAATCGCTGGGCGCCGGCGGGGCTGCCGGCGGTCCGGTTGGCCTGGTTCCGGGAGGCGGGGTCAACCCCCGGGACCGGGTGCCGGAAAAACGCTGGCCCCTGGAGCAATTCGCCGCACTGGCCGACCGGATCACCGAGGAGACCGGCAGGCCGGTCTGGCTTTTCGGTTCGCCCGGCGAGACGGAACTGGTTCGCGGTGTGGCGGGGCGGATGAAACATCCGGCGGTGAATTTCTGCGGATTCACCACGATCTCCTCCCTGGCCTGCCTGATTCGGCGGACCAGCCTGCTGGTCACCGTGGACTCGGCGCCGATGCACATCGCCCTGGCCCTCGGCGTCCCGCTGGTGGGACTCTTTGGCCCCACCCGGGCCTCGGCACTCCTTCCGCTTGACCACCCCGGCGTGCGGGCGGTGGAGACCGGCTGTGACTGCAGCCCCTGCTACAACAACGAGCCGTTCCCCGGTTGTGCCCGGTCGGTCTCCTGTATGGAGCAGATCGACCTCCAGACGGTTTATACTTGCTGTATGAAGGTTCTCGAGACCGAAGGAGAGACGCGGTGAAGGTCAGCCTGATCAATCCGCCATACCTGCCGCTCTACTCCCGGGCCCAGCGGAGCCCGGCAGTGACCCGCAGCGGCACGCTCTACTACCCCCTCTGGCTGGCCCATGCCGGTGCCCTGCTGGAAGAGTCGGGCTGCCTGGTGACCATGATCGACGCGCCGGCCCGCGGTCTGGACGAGGCGGCCACCCTGGACGAGGCCGCCGCCGGCGACCCGATGCTGGCGGTGATCGACACCTCCACACCGAGTATCCACAATGACCTTCGTTTCGCGGCGCAGGTCAGGGAGCGGCTGCCCGACTGCTTTGTGGCGGCCACCGGGACCCACGTCACCGCCCTGCCCGAAGAGGCCCTGGACCAGTGCCCGGAGCTTGACGTGGTGGTGGTGGGGGAGTATGACGAGACCGTTCGAGATCTGGCCGCGGCCCTGGAGCGGGGCGCTGACCTGAGTGCCGTGCCGGGCCTGGCGCTTCGTGGTGCAGACGGCAAGGTGGTGACCACCGGGCCCCGCGAGCCCATCGCCGACCTCGACGCGCTGCCTTTTGTCTCGGCCTTCTACCGCCGCCACCTGGTGCCGGCCCACTACTTCAACCCCAACTCGCTCTACCCCATGTTGACCCTGGTCACCAGCCGCGGCTGCCCTCACAGCTGCAGCTTCTGCCTCTACCCCCAGACCACCATGGGCCGGCGGCTGCGCACCCGCTCTCCGGAGAACGTGGTGGAAGAACTGAAATATATCAAGCGCCATTTCCCCGAGGTCCGCGGTCTCTTCTTTGAGGATGACACCTTCACCCTTGGTGAGAAACGGGTGACCGCGCTGTGCGAGGCGATCCTCGACGCCGGGATCGACATCCCCTGGACCGCCAATGCCCGGGCCGATGTTTCGACGGAGTTGCTGCAGCTGATGAAGCGGGCGGGCTGCCGCCAGGTCTGTGTCGGTTTCGAGAGCGGCGCACCGGCCTCGCTGGCCTTTATCGAGAAAAAGCTCGACACGGTGCGGATGCACCGCTTTGTCAGGGATGCGCGGAAGACCGGCATCCTGGTCCACGGCTGTTTCATCGTCGGCTTCCCCGGTGAAACCAACCACGACCTGGAGCGGACCTACCGGCTGGCCGCCGCCCTGCGGCCCGACACGGCACAGTTCTACCCGGTGATGGTCTATCCCGGCACCACGGCCTACGAGCACTACCGTTCGGAAGGGCTGCTGGAGACCGAGGACTACGCACGGTGGCTCGACGAGACCGGCCAGCACAACTGTGTGATCTCCACCGGCAGTGTCAATGGGACCCAGCTGGTGGCGTTCTGCAACCAGGCGCGGCGGCGGTTCTATCTCCGTCCGCGCTACCTGCTGTACAAAGCATGGCAGACGCTGACCGATCCCGGCGAGGCGGTGCGCAATTTTAAGGCGCTGAAGACATTCGTCCGTTACCTGTTCCGCGGCTGACCCGCGGACACCTGTTCCTGGGCAAAGATGATGACCGGAGCGGCCGACCAACTCGACCAGTCCCCGCCACTGCTGGTATCGGTGGTGGTGCCGGCGTGGAATGCCGCGAACCGCCTGCCGCGGTGCCTCCGCGGGCTGGCCGGCCAGCAGGATCTCCCCGGCCGGCTGGAGATCCTGGTGGTGGACGACGGCTCTACTGACGGCACGGCCGCGGCGGCCCGGGAGGCTGGGGGCGAAGCGCTGAGAGTGATTGTCCGCGAAGAGCGCGGCGGACCGGCGGCGGCCCGCAACCAGGGCATCGTGGAAGCGAATGGAAGCATCGTGCTGTTCACCGATGCCGACTGTATCCCCGACCCGCGGTTCGTCTCCGAGATTTGCCGTCCCCTGCTGGACGATCCGGCGGTGGCCGGCGTCAAGGGCGCCTATCGCACCACCCAGCGGTCGCTTGCCGCGCGTTTTGCCCAGGCCGAATTCGAAGAACGCTACCGACTGATGTCCCGGCAGGAGTCCATCGATTTCGTCGACACCTATGCCGCCGCTTTTCGGCGCCGGGTGCTGGATGAGGTGGGGCATTTCGACACCAGCTTCCCGGTGCCGAACAACGAGGACGTGGACCTCTCCTACCGCATCGCCGCCGCCGGCCACCGGATGGCCTTTGCCCCGGCGGCGGTGGTCGTGCACCGGCACCGGCCTACTCTGGCCAGCTATCTCCGGCTGAAGGTGAGCCGCGGGTTCTGGCGGATGAAGGTCTACCGCCGGTACCCGGGAAAGGCGGCGGGGGACAGTTACACACCGCGGTCGATGAAGGTCCAGTTGGCCGCACTGGCCGGGGCCCTGGCCGCCGCGGCTGCCGGCCTGGTCGTCCCGCCGGCGGTCTGGTTGTCGCTGCTTCTCCTGCTGGTCTTCGCCGCGTCCACGGTCCCCTTCGCTTTTGACCTGCTGCGCCGGGACCCGGTGCTGGCGCTGCTTTCGCCGCTGCTGCTGGTCCTGCGGGCCGCGGCCCTGCTCACTGGAATGGCCGCCGGATTTCTTCGATTCATGCCCTTCCTCGGAGGAACTGATCGATGAGCGCGCCGGGCCGGAACAGCTTCATCCAGCATCTCCTGCGGCTGGTCCTCATTGCGGTGCTGGCCGGATATTCTCTCCCGGCCGCGGCGGAGGGCATTGCCGCCCCCCCGCTTTTCTGGTCCTGGGAAGCCGCGGAAGACCCGACCCTCTCGCAGTTCGAGTACAGCCAGCAACTGGAACCGGCCGGCACTGACCAGGCCACTGGGGTGCCGCTCTATTCCGTCCCCGGGGAGGATCCCTACCTCGTCACTCGGCCGGGACTGGGCTTTGACGCCGGCGAGGCATCACTGGTGCTGTTGCACCTGGCCGCCCGGGGCCATCTGGGTCGGGACGCCACCGTGGGCCAGCTCTACTGGATGAACGAGGGGGACCGGGGCTGGAGCCGCAGGCAGAGCGTCTTTTTCCGGGTGGCGCTGGACGGTGAAATGCAGACCTGCCGCGCCGAGGTGGGCCGTTCGCCCTGGTGGCGTGGGGTGATCCACCAGCTACGGATCGATCCGATCATGGAGGCGGGGACCCTGGCCATCGAATCGATCCGTGTTACCGGCGCGGAGGGTTCGGACGACCGCCGGGAGTCGTTCATGCACTTCAAACCGGTGCCCCAGAATCAGCTGATCACGCTGACCAGTGAGAATCCGTCCGTCCGCATCCCCACGCCCGGGTTTCCGCCCTGCCGGGCCGTCGAAATATCGTCCTCACTGAACGACACCTTTGGCATTGAATTCGGCCAGGCCGTGGCCCGGATGGTGATCGAGGATGCCGGCGGCGGGGAAACCGGGATTCTGCTGGTCAACGGCCTTGATTTTGCCGACATATCCCTGCCCGAGTTGTGGAAGACGATCCCCGGCCTCACCTGTCTCGGCAGTTCGTTCTACAGCCGCCGCCGGCTGCCGGAGATCATCGTTCCTCGGGCCGTGCGAGTGGAACTCCTCGATCTGCCGGACAACCGGGGTCGGTTGAGCATGCACCTTGATGCCATGGCCCTGCAGACCGACTGGGTACTGGAAACCAAGCGTTCGGCGGCCAGGGCCAGGACCGGCGACGAGGAGTTCATCGGCCCCTACGCCGCCGAGTGGGTCTTTACCGAGCAGCGGGGCTGGCAGGGCTGGCGGCCGCGAAAGGACCAGCCATCGCCGGTTCTGGAGGGCCGTTTCGCCTTTCTGGACCTCGCCCTGCCGGGAGACGCCCTGATGACCTCGGAGCCTCAGAAAATCCGGGCCGGCGATGTGGACCTGATCGAGGTCATGGGCCGGGTGAACAGCGGGGTGGGGGAGGGGCGGTTGTACTGGGCCACCGAAAGAGACCCGCGATTCAGCCGCCGGCGTTCCATTCGCTTCACCCTCAACCAGTATGGCAGTGACGAGATCTACTACCTCGATATGGGCTCCTGCCCGCTCTGGGATGGGGAGATCACCCGTCTGCGTCTCGAGCCGGCCAACCATCCGGTGCGCGCCGGGGTACAGCGGCTCAGGCTGGTCAGGGCACCGGTGCTGCGACTCTGCCGCGCCCGGCCCCTTGGACTGGGCTGGGACGACTGGCTGTACAGCACAACCGCCCTGCTGCTGATCCTGCCGCTCATCGGCTGGTTGCGCCGGGGGCGGGGCGGCCCTCCGGGCTCCGCCCTGACCGTCACCCCGTTCCGCGTGCTGCTGGTGGTGTTTGTGGCCCTGGCCGCCTGCTTCCCCTTCGAGCACTTCAGCGGCATGCGCACCTGGGCCGGCGGGATCAGCTTCACCCCGCCGCACCTGCTGCTGGTCCTGCTGATTCCCTTCCGTCTGCTCATCGGCCGGGATCTCTCCTTCCCGGCGGCGGACGAACCCGGCGGGCGCCAGGCCCGGCGGGCCCTGGCCTCCTTTGGTCTCTTTCTTCTGGCGGCCCTGGCCGGGGGCCTGCTCTCCGGCTGGCCCATGCCGAGCCTGCAGACGATACTCTTCTTCATCCTCCCACCGCTGGTTCTGCTGCTGATCCTCGCCGCTTCCGGTACCTGGCAGGGCACCGGCCTGCTGCTCCGTGCCCTGGTCCTCTGCGCCACGGCGGTGTCGCTGCTGGCCGTGGCCGAGTACGCCCTGGGCTATAACCCGCTGCTGCACAACATTCTCAAGGTCTATGCCCCGTTCTATTTTGAAGTGCCGGTCTTCCGCGCCGCGTCCACTTTCATTGTGCCTATCGCCCTGGCCACCTTTCTTCTGCTGGTCGTGCCCCTGGGAGTCTGGCTGGGCTGGCGCAAGGGGGGCTGCTTCCTGTCCCGCATCTTCTGGAGCGGCTGCACGCTGCTGATGGTTGCGGCCCTGGTGCTCACCTTTTCCCGCGGCGCCCTGGCCATCCTCGTCCTGTTTGCCGCCGTCTGTCTCGGCCGGCGCAAGCCGCTGCTGCTGGCGGCGGCTGCCGTGCTGCTGGCCGTGGCCCTGGGTGGCCTGGCCCTGGTCTCCGGCACGGCCCGCAGCCAGTTGCGGGACCGTTTCGTCGACCTCGGTTCCATCTCGCGGTCGGCGGCGGTGGTCCAGCGGCTGGCCGGCTGGCAAAGCGGGCTGGCAATGACCGCCGAAAATCCGCTGCTCGGCGTGGGCCCGGGCAACTACGCCCGGGAGGCGGTGAATTTCGGCGGGCACAAGGGCCAGGAGTTTCTCCACGAGAAGTACAACACCCCGGACAACATGTTGATCCGCATCGCCGCCGAGACCGGGGTCACCGGGGCGGCCTTCTTTCTGCTCTTCCTCTTTTTCCTCTTTCGCAGCCTGCTGGTTCGGCGTCGAGAGTGTCCGGACGAGCAGGGCCGCCAGCTGGCCAAGGCGATGATCTACGGCCTGGCCGGCCTGTCGGCGAGTATGCTGCTCTTCGACGGGCTCTACTGGTTCTCGCTCAACCTCGTCGCCTTTTTTGTCGCGGGACTTGCTCTGGGCAGCTGGAAAAAGTAGGCGGGGGAGGGGGACTCTTGCCGGGACGGAAGCGCTCAGGCGCCCGCCGTCCTTCTGTTCTTCCACTCGTCACGGCAGTTCTGACAGTTCTCGATACTCTCACCGTGGGAACAGCGAAAGCCGACGCCCTCGGCCCACTCCACCCCGGCCAGCGGGCAGTTCTCCATGAACTCGATGAAGGAAACCATGCGGTGCAGGATCGGGCGGGAGAGGGAGTGCTCCATCTCGCAGGCCGAGCGTTCCGCTTCAGCCTCGTCGATGAAGAGGACCTTGTGGAAGAAGTTCTTCAGCGTGTCGTGGCGCAGGACGATGTTGCGGGCCAGCACTTCGCCGTCGTCGGTGAGGGTGATCACGTCGTAGGGCGCATAGTTGATCAGGCCGCGCTCGCCCAGTGCCCGGAGCGCTCCGGTGACCGAGGAGCCGCTCACCTTGAGCCTGCGGGTGATGTCCTTGGACCGGGCCACCTTCTTCTCTTCGATGATGAGAAAAATCGCCTCGAGGTAGTCTTCGAGGCTTGCGCTCAGTGATTCTTCCCTGGCCATTACACGCTCTTTTCGATGGCTCCAAACAAATTACGGTTCGCCTAAAATTTATACGTTTGCTGCAGTTATTGTCAAGAGTTGGAGATCGGGAGATCGGTGCGAACCGCTTCCGCGGAGGAAAATGAGTGGTAATGCCCGGCCCCGCAGGTACCGAATACTAGAAGTGAATCTTGGGAGGGACGCCGGCGGTCAGTGTGCTGGTCAAAACGGTTCCCCAGCCTTCATCTCGAGGAAGTGAGCAAACTGATCCGGCTCCTTCCCCACACGGGAAAAGTCGTATGCAAATCTAAGAGAAGAAAGAAGGCGGAATCATGGTCGTTTCGCCGCTGGACAGCAGGCTCGATTCGGCTGAGGCGGGAAATTTCAAGGAAAAGGTTCACGCCTGGATCGATGCCGTGGTCGGACTGTTTCAATTGACCCGCATGGTTCGGGTGTTCCGTCTTTTTTCCAGTATCGAAGAGGCCCGCGCCGCCATCGGCTAGAAGCATCCGGAACCTCATCCGACGCTCGATGGCTGCGTTGCCGACCTCCGCGAAATGCGCACATGCCAACAGAGTTTGCTGCGCTTTCTGGTCACTCGTTGCCCTGCACTCGAACTTCGGATGGGGTAATGCGTCATTTCCCGCGCCCGGCATTTGCCCCCGCCCCTTCCCGGGCCGGTATCCTGTATCCCTTCGTTATTCCCTCACCTGACCTGCGGCCCCTGTTGCGTTCCGGACGCTGAGCGAGTACGGTTTCCTGTAACCGTTTGATCACTACCCGAATGGGGGATGGATATGACCAATCACGATATACGCATCGACATCGAGGAAATCACCGCTGTCGGCTCGCAGTTCATGGAATCACGGATCCTGCTCACGGCTGTCCGGTTGAACCTGTTTGGCATTCTCGGCCGCGGGGTATCAGATGCCGTCGAAGTGGCCCGGGCGGCGGGCGCCGACCCGCGGGCCTGCGCCATGCTGCTCGACACCCTCTGTGCCATGGGGTTCGTGGCCAAGGAGGACGGGCGATACCGCGTTCATCCCGGCCGCGAGGAGTACCTGGTCCCCGGCGGCTCCCACTATGTGGGGGACATCCTTGGCCACCACGAGCGGCTGTGGCACCGCTGGTCGAAGCTCACCGAAGTGGTGACCAGCGGCAAGCCGGCGCCGCGCCAGGCCGCCGCAAGTACGGGCGAGGACGAGGCCTCCCGCCGGGATTTCATCCTCGGCATGGCCAATATCGGTGACCAGGGCGCCCGGGAACTGGTGCGGGCCCTCGACCCCCGGGGGCCGATGACCCTGCTCGACGTGGGCGGCGGTCCCGGCACGTATGCCCTGCAGTTCGCCGAGCACAACCCGGAACTGAACGCCGTGGTCTTTGACCTGCCCGAGGTGGTGCCCATCGCCGAGGAGCAGATCGCCGCCCGCGGCCTCGGCGAGCGGGTCAGGGCGGTGGGGGGCGACTACCTGCAGGACAAGCTGCCGGTAGGCAACCAACTGGTGCTGCTCTCCAACATCATCCACTCCCTGGGGCCGGATGATGTCCGGGCGCTGTTCGCCCGGGTCCATGAGTCGCTGGTGCCCGGCGGCCGGCTGATCCTTAAGGACTTCTTTGTCGGAGCGGACCGCACCGGCCCGCTTTGGCCGGCGGTGTTCAGCATCAACATGCTGGTGGGCACCGAGGACGGCCGGTCGTACAGCGAGGAGGAAGTGCTGGGCTGGCTCGGTGATGCCGGGCTCACGCCGGGGGCGCGTCTGACGGTGGCCCGCCATTCGACGGTGCTGGTGGCTCACCGTCAGCAGCGCTGAAGAAGTCAGGCCGGGCTGCCGGGCACTTGGCGCAGCCCGCCGCCTCGTCGTCCGCGCGGAAGAACTGCCGCAGGAAGCGCCAGCCGGCGTAGACGGCGGCCAGGATCACGATGCCCAGCACGGCGAGAAACTGCGGATCCATATTCATCTCTATCCCAGTCCCAGCAGCCGGCCGCCCTGGTAGGTGACCAGCGAGGCGACGTAGGCCAGCACGGTCATGTAGCCGAGCATGAACAGCGGCCAGCGCCAGCTGTTGGTTTCCCTCTTGACGATGGCCAGGGTGCTCATGCAGAGGCAGGCCAGCACGTAGAAGACCATCAGGCTGTAGGCCACCAGCGGGGTGAAGACCGGCTTGCCGGTCTGCGGGTTGACGTCATCGCGGATCCGTTCACGGAGGCTCGCGCTGCCCTCGTCGGCGTCCTGGATGCTGTAGATCGTGCCCAGGGCGCTCACCGCCACCTCCCGGGCGGCGAAGCTGGAGATCAGCGCCACACCGATCTTCCAGTCAAAACCGAGCGGCGCGATGGCCGGTTCGATGAGCCGTCCCATGCGGCCGATGTAGCTGTGGGCCACCCGGTAGCGGGCCTGTTCCCCGTCGAGGGCGGCCAGCGCCGTTTCCAGTTCCTCTGCCGCCTCGGGGCTCGCCGCCGGCCCGCCGGCCCGTGCCTGGTGGGCTGACAGCAGCCGGTCCCGCGCGGCCTCCAGACCCGGCTTGCCCCCGGTGTCGGGAAAGCTGGCCAGGAACCAGAGGACGATGCTGATGGAGATGATGATCGCCCCGGCGCGGGTGACAAAGAGCCAGGCCCGCTCCACCATCTGAAAGAGCACGTCGCGCAGGCGCGGCGCCCGGTAGGGGGGCAGTTCGATGATGAACGGCGAGGGCTTGCCCCGGATCACGAAGCGGCGCAGGATCGTGCCGGCCAGCACGGCGAAGAGGATTCCCATCAGGTAGAGGGCCAGCAGCACCGTGCCCTGGTAGCCGAAGATGCCGAGGATATAGGCCTGGGGGACAAAGGCGCCGATGAGCAGGGTGTAGACCGGCAGCCGGGCCGAGCAGGTGAGCAGCGGCGCCACCAGGATGGTCACCAGCCGGTCGCGGTGGTTCTCGATGTTCCGGGTGGCCATGATGCCCGGAACGGCGCAGGCAAAGGAGCTGACCAGGGGCACCACCGAACGGCCGCTCATGCCGAAGCGCTTCATCAGCCGGTCCATGATGAACGCGGCCCGGGCCATGTAGCCGCTGTCCTCCATCAGTCCGAGGAAGAAGAAAAGGATCAGGATCTGGGGCAGGAAGATCACCACCGCCCCGAAACCGGCCACCACCCCGTCCACCAGCAGGCTGGTCAGCATGCCGGCGGGGAGCGCCTGTTCCAGCCACTCACTGAGCGCGCTGACTCCGAGATCGATGCCGTCCATCAGGGGGACGGCAGCAGTGAATACCGACTGGAAGATCAGCATCAGCAGGAGCAGGAAAATCAGCGGGCCGACCACGGGATGGGTCGTCACGGCATCCACCCGGTCACTGGCGGTAAGTTTTGCCTGCTGCTGATGGGTGATCGCCTTCCTGACCAGCGGTGTGATCCAGGCGTAGCGGCCGCAGACGCCGGCCTGTTCGTAAGGCACGCCGGCCTCCGCCAGTCGCCGGCGGGCGTTCTTCACTTCTTCCCAGAAAGCCTGGTCGTGGTGCGTCTCGAAAAAGGCCGCCCCTTCGTGGGCCACCGCACGGAGCGCGTCGACAAAACGCTGGGCCGGGGTCAGGTCGGGCAGCTCGGTGCCCAGGCGTTCGCTCAGGGCATCCACTTCCTGCTGCACTTGCGGCTCGAGATGCCACCGCCGTGGCGGGCAGGGGGGCGGCGGGCCGATCACCGCCTCTTTCAGTTCGGCCACACCGCTGCCCTTCGAGGCCACCATGGGAATCACCGGCACCGCCAGGTCGCGGCTCAACCGCTCGACGTCGATCTCCATCCCGGCGCCCTCTGCCGCATCCATCATGTTCAGCGCCACCACGGTGGGCAGGCCGAGGTCGAGGATCTGGCAGACGAGGTAGAGGTTGCGCTCGAGGTTGGCCGCATCCACCACGCAGACCGCCAGGTCCGGGGTGCGGCCGCCCTCGATGGCTCCGATGAGTACCCGGTAGGCCACCTCCTCGTCCAGCGCCTTGGGGTGCAGATTGTAGGTGCCGGGGACGTCCACGACCTCGATCCGCCGGCCGTCGGGGGCGCTGAGATACCCGGTTTTCCGTTCGACGGTGATCCCCGGGTAGTTGCCCACCTTCTGGCGCAGACCGGTGAGCTGGTTGAAGACGGTTGTCTTGCCCACGTTGGGGTTTCCGGCGATGGCCACCAGCAGGGTATCCCTGGCCGGGGCAGCGCCGGGTGCGGGCGATCCGCCACCGGTAGGGGAGTGCTGATCCATGGGCCGGCTGGGTCTGTCGAACATGTTCCTGTTTCGTGGTGAAATGGGCCGGACAGGCGGACGGAAGATCAGGCCGGGGCGACGTGTCGCACCAGGACCAGGTCGGCCACGTTCCTGGGCAGCCCGACGCGCGCCTGGTCAACGGCCACGATCATCTGGTTCGGGCCGCTGAGGATGATGCGCACCCGGCTTCCCTCCCGTATTCCGAGATCCCGGAGCCGCGAGGCTTCGCCGTTGAGCGCGTCAAAGGAGGTGATCACCGCTTCCTGGGAAACCTTGATCGAGGCGAGAGGGATGCAGGGGCCTTCGGGCCCCCTGCAGCAGATGCCGTGTTGGTGCTTGTGGCGTTGCCCTTGCATTCTCGAAGCTCCGATGGTGAATTCCGGCACACATTATACTTATTGGCCGGCTGGCCTCACTGGTTTAGACCAACCAAACATTATTTTAGAGGGCTAAGAATACTGTGCGGCCAACCCCCTGTCAAGAGAATTCAATGCCTGTCCTGTCCCTCCCGTCCGCTGGAATATCATGGTAAATTGGTTACAATAGACGTGTTCATCCAAATCTTGTCTTTGCTGCAGATCTGGGACCAGTGGCGGCCGAAGCGGGTATGGTCCGGCAGCGCTTCGATTGAGAATGAGGGGGTGGCAGGTGAAAACAGTTTCCAGGGATTGCGAAAGCGGGGGGTGCGGGCTGCACCAGCATGGCCGGGTGGCCCTGATCACCGGCGGCAGCCGGGGCATCGGCCGTGCCATTGCCGTCCGCCTGGCCAAGGCCAACTGCCACATCGTGGTCAACTACTTTCGCCAGCGCGCCGCCGCCGAGGAGGTGGCCGAGGAAGTCAGGGCAGCCGGGATGAAAGCCCTGATCGTCAAGGCCAACGTGGCGAACGAGGATGCCGTCGCCGAAATGTTCCGGCAGATCAAGGAGGAGTTCGGCCAGCTGGACATCCTGGTCTCCAACGCCGCCTCGGGGGTGCTCAAACCGGCCCTGGAGCTCACCGAGCGCCACTGGCACTGGACCATGGACATCAACGCCGGCACCATGATCCCGCTGGCCCGCCATGCCGTGCCGCTGATGGAGGGCCGCCGGGGCCACATCATCGCCGTCTCCTCCCTCGGCGCCATCCGGGCCCTGCCCAACTACACCGCGGTGGGCGCATCCAAGGCCGCGCTGGAGTCGCTGGTCCGCCACCTGGCCGTGGAACTGGCCCCCAGGGGCGTGCGGGTCAATTGCGTCTCAGCCGGTGTGGTGGACACCGACGCCCTGAAGCACTTTCCCAATCGGGAAGAACTGATCAGCGGGGCCGAGGCACGGACCCCCTCGGGGCGGCTCACCACGCCGGACGATGTGGCCGATGTGATCCTCTTTCTCTGCAACCGCTGCACCGATCAGATCGTGGGGCAGACCATTATCGTCGACGGCGGCTATTCGATTCTCGGGTGAGCATGACCACGCGAAAACCGAAGACCCACATCGGTTCCCCGGCAGACCGGCGCGCCTGTCTGGCCCTGCGGCGGCTGAAGAAGGCTTACCCCGACTCCGCCTGCGGCCTGGACCACGACAACCCCTTCCGCCTGCTGGCCGCCACCATTCTTTCCGCCCAGTGCACCGACGTGATGGTGAACAAGGTGACCCCGGCCCTCTTCGCCGCTTACCCCGACGCGCCGGCCATGGCCCGGGCCGACCAGGAGAAGCTGGAGGCGCTGATTCGCCCCACCGGCTTCTACCGCAACAAGGCGGCCTCGCTGATCGCCTGCAGCCGGGCCATCGTCGAACGGCACGGCGGCCAGGTGCCCCGGACCATGGTGGATCTGACCGCGCTGCGCGGTGTGGCGCGGAAGACGGCCAACGTGGTGCTGGGCAACGCCTTCGGCAAGAACATCGGCGTGGTGGTGGACACCCACGTCAAACGGCTCAGCGGCCGCCTGGGGTTCAGCCGCCAGAGCAGCCCGGACAAGATCGAGCAGGACCTGATGCCCCTCTTCCCCCGCAAGGACTGGACCCTGCTCAGCCACCTGCTCATCGACCACGGCCGCGCCGTCTGCCCCTCGCGAAAGCCGAAGTGCGGTGAGTGCGTCCTTGCCGACATCTGCCCCTCGGCCGAATCCTGATTCACGATGACAGTTCGAGCCGGTCGATCAGCGGCTTCACCCTTGTATTGCCAGCACTCGCGGGATATAACCCTGTAAAAAGAAATCCACTGAAATGAGTGAATCGCGCACGGGACGGCGCTGAAAATTCCAGAGTCCCTCCGGCGGAGCTATCGATGAAAAAACGCACCCGCACCCTGATCCGGGTCATCCTGGCCCTGATCCTGGCCCTGGTCCTGGCGCTGGCAGCGGTGGTCTGGCTGGCCCGGGACTG
>JAQAZP010000221.1:0-39682 GCA_032127265.1 Acidobacteriota bacterium | reverse complement strand
CTGCTGGGGTAGAGTTACTTGGCCACCGCTTTTCTGACGGTTTTTTTCCGGGCCTTTTTCCGCTTGGCGGCCATTTTCTGGCGGTGGTAATAGACACTGGAATAGGGGAGCATGCGGATCAGCTCTTCGAGGTTCGTCCTTCCTTCCCTCAGTTTGGCCATGGCATCGTCCATCATGAAGACGGTGCTTTTGAGAGCGCTCTCCCGGATCTCTTCGATACCGGCCCCCTTGTTTATCAAGAGAATATCGGTTTGGCTGGGGGTCCACAGTTCCCCCAGGGCGAGCCGACCCTTGTACCCGGTATAGTTGCAGCGAGAACATCCAGTTCCCCCATACCAGGTGATGTCATCCGCGGGGGAATCGAAAAACTCCTTGAGCAACTCCGCCGGCGGATCTCTCTCCACTTTACAATCGGAGCAGATCTCCCGTACCAGGCGCTGGGCCAGGACTCCGCGGAGGGAAGAGGCAATCAGGTTTTTGTCCACGCCCATATCCATCAGCCGGGTCACGGCGCTGACCGCATCATTGGTGTGCAGTGTGCTCAGCATCAGGTGGCCGGTCTGGGCGGCCCGGAAGGCCATTTCCGCGGTCTCCATGTCGCGGATCTCGCCCACCATGATCACCTCGGGGTCATGGCGCAAAAAGGACCGCAGATACCCGGCAAAGGTGTTGCCGATCCGGTCGTTGATCTCGCACTGGATAAAGGACTCGTGGACGTACTCGATGGGGTCTTCGGCAGTGAGAATCTTGATCGACGGCCGGTTCAGGTGCATCAGGATGCCGAACAGCGTAGTGCTCTTGCCGGACCCTGTGGGCCCGGTGACCAGGAAGATCCCTTCGGGGGCACTGAGGATCTGGCGTAGCTGCCGTTCGGTTTTCTCGAACAGTCCGAGTTGTTTGATCGACTTCGGGGCCGAGCGCTGATCCAGAATCCGCAGCACCACGTTTTCGCCGTAGTAGCCGGGAATTACCGACAGGCGAAAATCGAGGTGTATCATCTCACCTCCCCGTTGGGTCATGACCCTGAAGCTCCCGTCCTGCGGCCGCCGCTTTTCGGCGATGTCGAGGCTGGCCAGGATTTTCAGACGCGAGGTGATGGCCCGCTTGTTGGATTCCAGGGCTTCTTCCATGTTCGGAATGTCCAGGTCCTTCAGCACCCCGTCGATCCTGAAGCGCACGATCATCTGGCGTTCCAGGCTTTCCAGGTGGATATCGCTGGCCTCGTACTCCATGGCCACCCGGATGATGTCCCTGACAATCTGGTCTGCTTGTTTCGTCGCCTGACCGGCATCGAGGTTCGGATCTTCTTCAGGATCATCGTCGGTTGCTTCCAGGATCACGTCGATCCGCTGCCGCTTGTTTTGGTCCCCGTTCGTCGGTTCGCCGTACAGCCGCTTGAAGGCCCGCTTGATGCTCGACGAGGTCGAGGTGACCGGGTTGATGGTCATCCCGGTGATGGTCTGCAGTTCCTCCACCACCGCCTTGTCCGTGGGGTCGTTCATCGCCAGGGTGATGCTGTTGCCGATCCGGCTCACCGGCACAATGGAGTGCTTGCGGGCGTAGTTCATGTTGATCAGTTTTTTCAGCTCTTCGGGGAAATGGTATTTCTCGAGATCGATGAAGGCGATGTTCAACTGCACACAGAGCGATTCCCGCATGATCTCTTCGGTGGCGAAGTTCAGCTTGACCAGCGTCTCACCCAGGGGGAGCCCGTTTTTCTTCTGCTCGTCCAGCGCGAACTGGAGCTGTTCCCGGCTGATCGCCCCGCGGCTTACCAGGATCTCGCCCAGGTAGTTTCGCTTGTTGTACTTGTCCAGCACAAAATTCAGCTGTCTCTTGGTGAGGATGCCCAGCTCCTCGAGGATCTGTCCGATGGGCTTGTCCTCATCACATTCCTGCTGGATCCTGATGGCCTCGTCCAACTGTGTCTGACAGACCAGGCCCTCCTCGACAAGTCGATTGCCGAAGCGCTCCTCATTCATTTGTCCACTCCTCCGAAATCCCTTTCCCTTCGGCATGCCTCGTCTGGCCAAGACCAGGACCTGGAATTCCGGTACTGTTCATCTTTCGATAATATTCTTATCGAAAAAAATATTCTGATCCTTGATCGAAATCCGTGCTTCGGGGAAATAAATTTGGAAGAGAGGGCGTTATCTATTGTTTGCTGGTCTGACCGAGCCTGTTGTTCACCAGCCGGTTCGCCGTCGATGTAGAGGCGGGCCTCTTCGGTCCCCTGGCGCTCCAGGAGCCAGCCTTTGACCGCGACCATGTCCTGCAGTTCCTCGATGTTGTCCCTCCGGAAGGTGCCATAGTAGAAGATCTCCGGCAGCCTGCTGCCCGAATCCCGCTTGACCTGCACCAGGGTCTTTACGCCTTCGAGCAGGGTTTCCCATTTTCCCCCGACCCTGATCCGCTCGTAGGTCTCTGCGCACGCCGCATCCATGGAAATGATCACCCGGTTCAGGCCGAGACGGACCAGGAGTTCGGCCTTCTGCCGGTCGAGGAGCAGACCGTTGGTGGCAAAAGAGGAGACGGCAGGGTGCGGGGCGAGGAGTTCCAGGATGCGGGGCAGGTCCGGACTGAGCAGTGTTTCGCCCGTGCCGGTGAGCCGCACCTCCCGCCAGTATGGGACCTGGGGCTCGAGTTTGCCGAACCGGGCCAGGGTCAGGGCCGGCAGCTGCCGGTCGGCCAGGGGAACCACACCCCGCTTGCGATCGGCCGTGGAGACGCACATCAGGCAGCGCAGATTGCAGCGGTGTTCGGTGCTGAAGAAGATGTCATTGGGAAAGGAACGCACCCGGTCCTGACCGGTCCTGATCTCCCGTTCGATCCGTCCGGCATTCTGGTCGGGCAAGCTGGTCATCTACCCTCTCCGTTGACTACGGTTCTCCGTCCATACACTGTCCATGAAAAAGTGTGCCCTCACTCCCCGATGATCTTCACCAGCACCCGCTTCCTTCTGCGGCCGTCGAACTCACCGTAGAAGATTCGCTCCCAGGTGCCGAAGTCCAGTTGCCCATCGGTGATGGCCACCACCACCTCGCGGCCCATGATCTGGCGCTTCATGTGGGCGTCGGCATTGTCCTCGCCGACGTTGTGGCGGTAGCTGCTCACCGGCTCGTGGGGCGCCAGTTTCTCCAGCCAGTCGTCGTAGTCCTGGTGCAGACCGTGCTCGTCGTCGTTGATGAATACACTGGCCGTGATGTGCATGGCGTTTACCAGCACCAGCCCCTCGCGGATGCCGCTATCCCGCAGGCATTCGTCCACCTCGGGGGTGATGTTGATCAGCGCCCGGCGGGTCGGCACCTCGAACCAGAGCTCCTTGCGATACGATTTCATCCCTTGCCCCTCCTCGGCGGCGGAATCTGTCCGATCCCCTGCGATTGGTGTATGATATGGTCACTTTGGGCCGTCGAGGCCCATGCATTGTTCAGCGTCAGCATAGGATAACCGGCGTCGGGACGGCCCTCAAGGGCCGGCGGCGTTTCACCTGTTCGGAGGAGTGCCTATGAGATCTTCCGCGAAGCTTCAGCTTTCCCTGGTTCTTTCCCTGCTGATCCTGGGGGGCTGGGGCGGATTGCCGTTCCTCACGGCCCAGGATGTTCCGCCCATGACCCCCACGCCAACGCCGGACGCCGAGACCGGGAAGGCTCCTGAACCGTTCAAGGTGGACATGGAAGTCCGCGTGCTCAACCTGCGGGTCACGGTTCAGGACAAGTCGGGCCAATTCGTCCAGGGGCTCGGGCCCGAGGAGTTCCAGCTCGAGCTGAACGGCCGCAAGATACCCCTGCGCCTGTTCCATGAGGTGCGGGATGGCGAGGCGCTGTTCCCGCCGCCCGAAGGGGGGGAGGCGGAGAGTGCCCCGGCTGAATCCGGAACTGCTGCTGAGAAAGCTGATGATCCGGTCGCTGACCTCGTTGACGCCGGCGATGAGCCGCTGCACTACATCTTCTTTTTCGACAACCTGCACATGGACCCGGGGAACCGGCCGCGGGTGGTTACCAGGCTGAACCGGTTCGTCGACGAAATGTTCAGCGAGCAGGACAAGGGGCTGGTGGTCAACTTCGAGCAGGGGTTCAACCTGAGCACCCGCTTCACCTCGAACCCCAACGTGCTCAAGGACAGCATCAAACGGGCCTCGATGCAGGCCGCCTTTCCCGGCGGGCTGGCCGGTGAGGGGCCCGACAGCATCTACCAGAAAGATATCGTCAATATGGCCGACCGGACCCTGGGGGAGAAGAGCTACTACGCCAAGCTCTCCTGCGATGCCCTGGGGACGCTGAGCACTTTCCTCGCCGGGGTGCCGGGCCGCAAGGTCGTCATCTTCCTCTCCGAGGAACTGCCGGTGGAAATGGGGCCGAGATTGAATTTCGGGGATGACCGGGGAGGCTCCGACCAGCAGTCAGCCGGTGCGTTCAACGAGAAGGAGTCGTTGTTCTCGGCGGTGCGGCAGCTCAATGCGGCCGAGATCCCGGTCTTTGCCCTGGACGCCCGCGGGCTGTCCGCCGATACCCGGCTCACCTCGCCCACCTCCGGCGGGTTGACCTACCTGGCCCGGGAGACGGGAGGAAAGGCGTATATCGGCAGCGGCGCGTATACGACGGCCCTGCGCGAGATCAGGGACAGCCTGCGCAATTACTACAGCATCGGCATCCGCACCGACGGGTGGCAGCCTGATTCTCAATACCGGATTTCCATCGACACGCCGGAGAAGAAGGGGCTCACTGTCAGCTACCAGCGGGCCATGTCGGTTTCCGGGCCCGACACCCGGATGGCCCAGGAGACCCTCTTGCTCCACTTCGACAAGAGGCTGGAACGCAACCCGCTCGAAGCGGTGGCCGAGGTGGTGGCCGCGGAGCGGGTAATCCAGGACACCACGCCGGTAACCCGCCTGACCCTGGCCGTGTCGTTGCCCCAGAGCAAACTGGGTCTGGTGAAGCGGAGCGGCGGCGGGTTCACCGGAGAACTGACCATCTTCATTGCCGCCCGTTCCCCGGACCTCAGCTACGTGCCCTCGCACACCATCAAGCGCCAGATCTTTTTGACGGACGAGGAGATCGACCCCCAGGCGATTTACAGCTACGGAGCGCGGCTGGTCTTTCCTGCCGCTGATTACGCGGTGGCCACCGGGATCCGGGACACCATCAGCGGTGAGAGTTCACTGATCATGGCCCGGGCGGCGATGGGCGGGCCCGGTGCACCGACGGCGGGCGGCGGCCAGTAGGGGATGGGGCGGAGACGTGAATTCTGGCAGGTCCATGGTTGAGGCGGGGGGACAAGGGAACGGCAGTGCCGGCCGCGCAACGGCGACCCTGTTTCAGGCCGTGGTCTGCGGGGGACTGGCCGGTCTGCTGCTCGGTCTCTACCTCGGGGTGGAGGCGCTGGTCAACCAGCCGGCCACCGGTATCTCCGTTCTGCGCTTCTATGCCCGCGATATCTTCCAGCTGCTCTATCTGCCGGCGCTGGCCTGTCTCGGTCTGGGTGTTGGCGCCGGATTGATTCTCTGGCTGCCGGCCACCCTGGCCGGCCGGAAACAGGGGAGGGTTGGGCTCGTCCTGCTGGTCCTCCTGCTGACCGCCGGGGCGGTTCTCGCCCCCTGGTGGTCCTCACTGCTGCCGGCCGGGATGCACCCGGGCCGGTTGCTGCGCATGCCGCCGGCGGTCCTCGACCTCCTCACCGCCCTGGCCTGCTCCCTTGCCGTGGGGGGCGCGGCCGCGGCCCTGGCCGCGGCGCTGCACCGCCGGGGGCTGCTTGGCCGGGCAGGATTCGTGTTGGCCGCGGCCTGGTCCGCCGGCACGCTGCTGGCGCTGGGTCTGGCCCTTGCGCCGCTGTTTGGGGGGGGGCCGCTGATCGCCCTGGCCGCAGCCGCGGCCGCCGCCCTGCTCTTTCTTCTGCTCACCCTTCCTCCGACTCTGCGCGGCGGGCCGGGCCGTCCCTGGTCCACGGTTGTCTGCATGATTCTGGTGGCGGTTCACCTCGCCGCCGGTCTGTTCGCCGCCGCAACGCTGCCCGAGGTGACGCGGGCCGATGCCTATCCGGCCCCATCCGGCGGTGAGGACCAGCGGCCCAATATCCTGCTGATCAGCGTGGACACCCTCCGCTCGGACCGGCTCTCCTGCTACGGCAGTGAACGGACATCGTCCCCGGCGCTGGACCGCTTCTCAAAAGAAGCGGTTCTCTTCCAGCGGATGACCAGCAACTCTCCCTGGACCTTGCCGGCCATGTCCGCCCTGTTCACCGGGCGGCTGCCTTCGGCCTTGGGGATGGGCGGCGGGCCGGCCCGCCTGCCGGCGTCGGTGCCCACCCTGGCCACCTCCCTGGCCAGTGAGGGGTATCTCACACGCGCCATTGCCACCAACCCCTGGCTCAAGCGCGACTTTGGTTTTGATCGCGGTTTCAGTGCTTTCACCCACCTCGAGGAGGGCGGCGTATCGGGCTACCAGCTCAAACGCATGTTCTGGCACCGTCTGCTCTGCGGCGGGCCGGGCAACGAGGAGTCGAAGGACCGCATCCGGGCCGACCAGGTCACCGGCCGGGCCCTTGACTGGCTGAATGAAGTGCCCGTGCCCGGCCAGCCGTTCTTTCTCTGGCTGCACTATATGGACCCGCACGAGCCATACAGCCCGCAGTTGGCTCCGGCCGCCGGTCCATACAGCGGCCGGTTCCTCAGGAGCTCCGGCCTGGTCAGCACCATCATGCGGGGCGGTCTGCTGGATCCCGCCGACCTGGACCGCCTGCAGCGGCTCTACGACGGGGAAATCCTCGCCTTTGACCGGCAACTGGGCCGGCTCGTTTCATATCTGCGGGTTCGCGGGCTGCTCCAGCGCACCGTGGTGGTGGTCACCGCCGATCACGGAGAGGAATTTCTCGATCACGGTGGACTGGGGCATGGCCACACACTGTTTGACGAACTGCTTCACGTTCCGCTGCTGGTGCGCATGCCCGGTGGAAGTCCCGGCCTGGTTCCCCGGGAGACCGTTCTGCAGTCAATCGATCTCTATCCCACCATTCTGGCTCTGGCCGGGGTGCAACAGACGCCCCCCGGGGTCCAGGGCCGGGAGATGACCGCCCTGTTGTGGGAACTGCCCCAAGCGCTGCTCAGCAGACCGGAAGCCGGTGACCCTCCAGCCATCCTCTCTGAGGGGACCCAGGATGCGGTAAACTGGAAGTCATTTGAAATGGGAGACTTCAAGTTGATTCTCGACCGTTCCTCCGGCAGGGTCCGGCTCTTTTACACCGATCCCCTGGCCGGGGGAGAGGTCGGCCCGGACGCGGATCCCCGTGTGGCTCAAATTGTTTCGGATATGCGTCACAGGATAATCGAGCTGGACCGGGAGAGCCGTGATCTGGCCGAGGCCGCCGCGGTGGGCGGCCCCCTGGATGGCGGGGGAATGTCCCCTGAAATGAATCAGCAACTGCGCGCCCTCGGCTACCTGAATTGATTCCCCGACCCACCGCCCGGAAACTGTTGATTTCCCAATGATTGAAATGTTGTTTCGATCTTGACTCTCCCGGGGTCGAGGAGTAGACTCCGGCCTTGAAAGCAGTGGTTTTCAGCGCCATTGACGGGAGTTTCAATGTCAGGCGCGGCCGTTACGCCTCCCAGAACTCCCCGGAACGATTGGCCGAAAGCCGCGAACCCGGGCTTCCTTCAGAACTCTGTCGCGAGGGCCGGGCAACCTACTCCATGTGCCCGGTCATGGAAAGAGGGGAGAAGGTGCCCGGTTCACCCCGGTCATCCCCCCCCGACCATGCCGGTAACCGTGATCCAAGGGAGAGTTGGATGAGCGAGGAAGCGGCGGTCAAGAAGGAGAAGGCCCCTCCAGTCATCGAAATTGTGGACAGGCTGTGTAAAGGCTGTGCCATCTGTGTGGAGTTCTGCCCCACGGATGTGCTGGCGATGGAAAATGGTGTGGCCGTGGTGGTCAACCTCGATGCCTGCACGAATTGCCAGCTGTGCGATTATCGGTGCCCCGATTTCGCCATCACCGTGACCTGAAGTCAGAATTCCAGCAGCAGAAAGGATCTCGCCAATGTCAGCGGCCAAAGCGAACAGGAACGTTCGACTGATGACGGGGAACGATGCCTGTGCGGCGGGTGCGCTCGCCGCCGGAGTCCGGTTCTTCGCCGGGTACCCGATCACACCCTCATCGGAGATCGCCGAAGATCTGTCAGCCAAACTCCCCCGGGTGGGCGGGAAGTTCATCCAGATGGAGGATGAAATCGCCGCCATGGGAGCAATCATCGGCGCTTCGCTCACCGGGGCCAAGTCGATGACTGCCACCAGCGGTCCCGGTTTCTCTCTCAAGCAGGAGAACATCGGTTATGCCTGCATCACCGAAGTCCCCTGCGTGATCGTTAACGTGATGCGCGGCGGCCCGAGCACCGGCCTTCCCACCCTGCCTTCCCAGGGGGACGTGATGCAGGCCCGCTGGGGCACACACGGTGACCACCCGATCATCGCTGTCTGCCCCCAGAGCGTTACCGAGACCTTCCACCTCACAGTGCAGGCCTTCAACCTCACCGAGAAATACCGTATCCCGGTGATCATCCTCCTCGACGAGATCGTGGGGCACACCAGCGAGAAGATCGTCATCCCCGATGCCAGCGAACTGACGCTGGTAGAGCGGGCGGGCCCCACCGATACTCCGGCGGAGCACCTGCCCTACCGCCACACCGAGAACGACATTCCGGAGATGGCCAGCTTCGGCACCGGCTACCGTTTCCATGTTACCGGGCTGTGCCACGACGAGACCGGTTTCCCGACCAACAACACCGACGAGATCAACAAGATGCTCCTGCGGATCAACCGCAAGATGGAGCGCTACCGGGACGAGATCGTCGACGTCGAGCAGTTCGGAATCGAAGATGCCGAGATCGGCATTTTCGCCTACGGCTCCTGTGCCCGCTCGGCCCGCCGGGCGATGACCACCGCCCGGGCGAAGGGAATCAAGGTGGGGCTGGTGCGGCCCAAGGTGCTCTGGCCCTTCCCGGACAAGGAAGTCCGCGAGATGGGGAAGCAGGTGCACACGATCATCGTTCCGGAGATGAACCTGGGGCAGATGGCGCACGAGGTCGAATGGGCCGTGGCCGGAGATGCCGGGGTCGAACGGGTAAACCTGATCAGCGGCGATCCGATCAGCCCGATGATGATCATGGAGAAGATTGAAGAGGTGGCAAGCAGATGAGCCAGTACAGCCCATATCTCCGCGAGCAGAAATTTCCCCTGATCTGGTGCGCCGGTTGCGGCCACGGCATCGTGATGAAAGCGATCCTCAGGGCCATCGACAAGATTGGCTGGGCCAATGACGATGTGGTGCTGGTCTCGGGTATCGGCTGTTCCAGCCGTATGCCCGGGTATGTCGACTTCAACACCCTGCACACCACCCACGGGCGGGCGATCCCCTTTGCCACCGGCGTCAAGATGGCCAAACCCGAACTGAACGTTGTGGTGGTCACCGGTGACGGCGATGCCACGGCCATCGGCGGCAACCATTACATCCACGCTGCCCGCCGCAACATCAACCTCACCGTGATCCTGATGAACAACTACATCTACGGGATGACCGGCGGCCAGGTCTCTCCCACCACCCCGATAGGCAAGATGGCCAGCACCGCCCCCTTCGGCAATCTCGAACCCTCGTTCAACATCAGCGGCCTGGCCGAGGCGGCCGGGGCGTCCTTTGTCGCCCGGGGCACCGCCTACCACGCCGTACAGTTGAGCCGTTTTATCGAAAAGGCCATGCTGAAGAACGGGTTCTCGGTGGTCGAGGCGATGAGCCCCTGTCCGACGGTCTACGGGCGCCGGAACAAGCTGCGCAACGGCGTGGTGATGCTTCAGGAACTGAAGGAGCTTGCCGTGCCGGTGAAAAAGGCCGAGAAGATGAGCGAGGAGGAACTGGAGGGCAAGATCGTCACCGGTGTCTTCGTCGACAAGGACAAGCAGGAATACACCGATCGTTATCAGCAGTTGATTGCTTCCCTGGCGTGAGCAGAGGAGATACCGAAAATGAGTTTTCGTTACGAAGTCCGGTTGAGCGGCGAGGGGGGGCAGGGCCTGGTTCTGGCCGGAAAGGTTCTGGCCGAAGCCGCCGCCATCTATGACGACAAGAATGCCACCCAGAGCCAGTCCTACGGGCCGGAGGCGCGGGGAGGCGCCAGCCGTTCGGATGTCATCATCTCCGACGACGATATCGATTATCCCAAGGCGGTGAACATCGACCTCCTGCTGGCCCTGACCCAGGAGTCGGTGAACCGTTACTGCAAGGACCTGAAGGACGACGGCATGCTGCTGGTGGACGAGGACGCGGTGAGCACACTGCCCGAGGGTTCATTCCGCATGTTCAAGGTTCCGATCATCTCCACGGCCCGGGACACGGTGGGCCGCGTGCTGGTGGCCAATATCGTGGCCCTCGGGGTGATCACCGAACTGGCCAAGGTGGTCTCCGCCGAGGCGGTGGAGTCGGCCATTCTGGCCCGGGTGCCCAAGGGCACCGAGGAGCTGAACCTCCGTGCCTTCAAGGCCGGCGTGGACGTGGCCAAATCGCTCAATCTGTAGATCGCTTCCGGGAGCCGGGCTGCGGTGAAACGGTCCGGCTCCCGTTCGAAATTCAGCCCTCCAGACGGATCTCCCGGCGGAAAGGTCGCCATGCTTGACAATTATGCCAAGCTCAAGGAACGGACCGAATCGCTGGGGAACCACCACCAAAAATATCTCCACTTCATCTCATCCCACGGCCAGCAACTGATCGACGTGCTGGAGTCCGAGGGCAAAATCGACGCGGTTCAGCTCTGGCGCGGCGCCCAGGACATCAGCGGCCAGATGGCCATTGTCTGTGATCTGGGGGAGACGGAGCAGGAGAAGCTCGAGCACCTCGGCTGTTTTTTCGCCCTGCAGTACCTGCACATGAACACCCGGGCGGTGGACATTCTGCGCCTGGGCCTTTCGGCGCGGGCCGACCGCTTCCGGGTCTATCGCGACTTCATGCTGCAGATGGGCACCGACCTGCGGCAAATGATCTCCTGCTACATGGAGCAGCTGCTCAACATTTTCCTCCCCGAAGACCAGCGCCCTGAATTCGTGATCTGCGGCGTGGGCACCCGGGCCGACCAGGACGATCTCGACCTGGGCATCGTCGACGACGGCTCGGAATTGCGGACCCCGTTCAACCGGGCGGTGGGTCGGCTGCAGCGGGAGATGCTCCGCCGGGCCGTGCCGCTCCACTTCTATCTTTCCGAGCACGTGGGCGAACAGAGCTACTCCGCCTCCATCGCTGAATACCAGCAGTTGCTGGACCACGAGATCCAGGACTTCATCATCATTTCCGAGATGCTCGGGGCCCAGCCGATCCTCGGCAGCTTAAAACTGTTCAGCGTGTTCACCAAGGAAGTCACCGATCGCTATTTCTACCATCCGGGCGGAGACAACCGCTTTCACGAGGGCTATCTCCGCGGCATGCTCGGCGAGGTGCGGGCGCTGATGATGTGGGAGATCCGGCGGGGCAGTGTCGATCCGAAGAGTGACGCGCTGCGGATCATCAAGGGCATCGTCTCGGCGCGCAAGACGGTCTTCGGCCTCGAGGACGTCAACGCCTGGGAAGTGTTGCGGCAACTGATGGAGCTCGATTCCCGCTACCTCGACGTGTACGAGGAGATGGAGAAATCCCTTTCCTTCATCGAAGCCTTCCGTTTTCTCTACCAAATGCTCGAAGTGCAGGAGGAGACAATTCCCCTGGAAGATGAGGGCTCCCATGCCCGGCTCACGTCGGTGGCCGAACTGATGGGTTATGAGGACATGGGAGTGGTCAAGGCGTATGACCACCTGCTGATCCACTACCACGAGCACGTGACCACGGCCCGCGCCATGGCCCAGGTGCTGGTGGAGGACCTGCGGATACACCTCGAACGGGTCAGTGTATTTTCCGGCATGGTGCGCACCCGGGGACTGGTCAAGGTGGGTTCTTCCCGCGAGGGCAACCTCGCCGTGGAATTCGTCACCGCCCTCCGTTTCTTCCGTGGCACCCGGTTCTGGGACGACGTGCTGGACCAGCTGGAGGGGGTGGACGTCACCCTGCTCAAGCGTTTTGTCGACGATTTCAACCGGCTGGATCCGGCCAAGAAAAATATCTGGATCCAGCGCTATGCCAAGTGGGGTGAAGTCACCGCGCTGCCCCTCTTCCGCCTGCTGGATATTCTGTACCGCAACACCCGCAAGGTTGATTCCCTCACACTCTTTCAGGATCTGGGAGCGGCATTTATCGGGCGGTTGATGCGCTGCGCCGACAAGGTCTCACGGGTCACCACCGTCTTTCACCACTATCCCCGGCTGGTGAACAGCTTCCTGCTCGGCATGCCCACCTCTGAGACCGTTCGCTTCCTGAAGATGATGGAAAATGAACAGGCCTGGTCCGAGGAGGTGGAGGTACTGCGCAAGCGGCTGATTTATTTCTGCAAGCTGCACCTCACCACCAGCCACTATTTCAAACGGTTTTTCCAGCGCATCGTGGTGCGTTACGCCGAATATGTGGAGCACTTCGACAAGCCGGAACGGCTGAAGGTCATTGCCAAGGGCATTTTCGCCCGGCTGGAAAGTCTGAACACTTTCTCGCGGAAGAAACACGACCTGGGCAGTTACTATGACCTGGAATTCCTCCGTGTGGGGCTGGAGGCGATGAACGGCAAGCCCACCGAGTACACCGACGCCGAGTTCACCGAGTTTTCCGACAACTATTTCCGGATCCTCTTCGACGTCTGCAAGCAGGAGGTGGACCAGGAGTCGGGGGGCAAGGTACCAACCCGTGACCTGCTGGGGATTTACTCTGCTGGGGGACACGGACGAAAACTCGCTTTCGACGACGACTTCGACCTGGTGGCCATCCTCAAGCACGACGAGCCGGAAGTGCTGGCCTACTGCTGCCGGATCATCGCCCGGATGAACCGCCAGATCATCCGCCGCGGCACCATGCCCCATTACCGTTTCGCCGAGCGTTTCGGGGACTATGTCACCACTTTTGGGCAGATCCAGAAACTGTTCAACCAACCGGACGAGACGACCTTTATCGACATGTCCCAGCTGATGAGCGGGCGGCGCATCGTGGGCAGCAAGCAGTTCGAGATCGATCTGCGGCAGCAGATCATCGAGCCCTATATCCTGGCCCGCAAGGACGACTACATCCGCAGGCTGGCCCGCGAGATCCGCTCCCGGCACGAGGCGGTGGAGCAGGGGCTGATCTCGAAGATGAACGTCAAGGAGACCAAGGGCGGTCTGCGGGACATCGAACTGCTGCTGCTCTGTCTCGAGGCCAAGTGCAACCTCTGGCAACCGGTGTCGCTGGAACTGCACCAGCCGCTTCTCGAGCAGATGCCCCACCGGGCCGGTGACCTGGGCCAGCTGTTCCAGGCCTTCACCTACCTCAAGCACCGCCGGGATCTCTACCGGCTCACCGTGGCGGCCGAGGACGAGCTGTTGACCGACGAGACCGGCCACATGGCCCATATCCTGGGATACGGCGACGACCCGGACAACCGGTCGGGGTCCGAGCGGATGGTTTTTGAATACCTGGCCACCACTTCCCGGGTGGAGAATGTGGTCCTCTCCTTCCTCGAGGAGCTGGGATACTGATGGGCGACCGGCGCTATCCAGAGCATCCGCTGGTGGGGGTGGGCGGAGTGGTTTTCGACCCCGACGGCCGGGTGATGTTGATCCGCCGCGGGAGCGAACCGCTCAAGGGGCTCTGGTCCATCCCTGGTGGGCTGCTCGACGTCGGGGAGACCATGGCCGAGGGTGTCCGCCGCGAGGTGCTGGAGGAAACCGGTATCCTTGTTGCGGTGGGACCCCTGATCACCACTTTTGACAGAATCCTCCGTGACGGGGACGGTGCCGTGCAATATCACTATGTCCTGGTTGACTACCTCTGCGAGGCGCCTCCGGGCAGCGTGCCCAGAGCCGCCTCTGATGCTGCTGATGCCCGCTTCGTCAACCCGGGGGACCTGGCCGAATACCAGACCACCCCAAGCCTGCCGCGGGTTATCGAACAGGCCCTGGTCCTCCGCGAAGGCCGCCTTGCCGAGACCGGCGCCCGGGATGGGGGGGAAGTGAAATGAACGACCGCAAACGGTTTCTGCTGTATCTTGGAGTATTCCTGCTCCTCTGGTTTTTGCCGGTGGACGGGGCCCGCTTCGGGCGGGCGGTCCACGAATCGCTGGCCCTCACCAGCTGGTATGCCCGCGAGCACGTGCTGCTCTGCCTGGTGCCCGCCTTCTTCATCGCCGGGGCCATCGCCACCTTCATCTCCCAGGCCTCGGTAATCAAATACCTCGGTGCCGGGGCCAACCGCTTTCTGGCCTACGGTGTGGCCTCGATCTCCGGGTCGGTGCTGGCCGTTTGCTCCTGCACGGTCTTGCCGCTCTTTGCCGGGATCTACCGCCGGGGGGCGGGCCTTGGTCCGGCCACCGCCTTCCTTTATGCCGGGCCGGCGGTGAACGTGCTGGCCATCATTCTCACCGCCCGGGTGCTGGGACCGGGGATCGGTATCGCGCGGGCCGTTGGTGCGGTTGTCTTTTCGGTGGTCATCGGCCTGGCGATGCAGTTCATCTTTCGCAAGGAACAGGACGACAGGGACGGGGGAATCACAACCGCCGAGATGGAGACCGCCAGGCCGCTGTGGAAAGAGAGTGTTTATTTCGCGCTGATGATCGCCGTGCTGGTCTTTGCCAACTGGGGCGCACCCCGTGAGGGGTCCGGTGAGGTCTGGGTTTTTCTGTACCAGGCGAAGTGGGCGATCACCGGCGCGCTGGTCCTGGTGCTGGCCCTGGTGATCTGGCGTTGGTTCACAAGCGACGAATTGAAAAGCTGGACTGCCTCCTCCTGGGAATATGCGGTGATGATCCTGCCCCTGCTGCTGGCCGGGGTACTGCTGGCCGGATTTCTTCTCGGCCGTCCGGGCAGCGAAGGGCTGATCCCGTCGGAGTGGGTGGCGATGCTGGTGGGCGGCAATTCCTGGGCCGCCAACCTCTTTGCCTCGGTGGTGGGGGCGTTCATGTATTTTGCCACCCTCACCGAAGTGCCGATTCTCGAGGGGTTGATCGGCGCCGGCATGGGCAAGGGGCCGGCCCTGGCCCTGCTGTTGGCCGGCCCGGCGCTCTCGCTGCCCAACATGCTGGTGATCCGTGGAGTGCTGGGAACGAAGAAAACGGTGGTCTACGTGCTGCTGGTGATCGTGATGGCCACCATTTCAGGTATTATTTGCGGAGCCGTGCTCTCCTGAAGAGAGCGGGCCGGCTGATCGAACGAACTACGGACCGCCGGGAGCGGTCCCCGGAGCAGAGGGATGAATATGAAAAAGCTGGAAATCCTTGGCACAGGCTGTGCCAAGTGCGACAAACTGGCCGAGCTCACCGAGCAGGCGGCCCGGGAGCTGGGTCTGGAATACGAACTGGTCAAGGTCACCGACATCATGGCTATCACCGAGCGTGGTGTGATCATGACCCCCGGTCTTGTGGTGGACGGGGTGGTGAAGGTGACCGGCAAGCTGCCGTCGCTTGACGAACTCAAGGGAATGATCGGCTGAGAGGAGAGTATGGATGAAGATGAAAAGTGTTCTGGCCGTGTTCCTGCTGGCTTTCGTGGCTGTGGCTATCGCCTGGGCCCTGCTCAAGCCGGCCGAGACAGCTGTTGTCGAAGAGACCGCTACGGTGCCGGTGGAGCAGGTGGCGGCGGCCGCGCCCGAAACGGTCCCGGTGGAAGCGATAGCCAACGGGGTGGTGGCCTATTACCTGCATCCGGAGAGCCGCTGCGCTACCTGTCTGAAGATCGAGGAGCTTTCCCGGATGGCCATCGAGGACGGGTTTCCCGAGGAACTCGAGAAGGGGCGGCTGCAGTGGCTGGTACTCAATGTGGACCAGCCGGCGAACAAGCACTTCATGGATGATTTCGATCTGCACACCACCTCCCTCGTTCTTGCCCGGCGCAAGGACGGCGAGACGGTGGACTTCAAGAACTGCACCAAGGTCTGGGAGCTGGTGCACAGTCCGATGAAGTTCAACAGTTACGTGGAATTGGAAACATCGACCTTTCTCGGGGACGTATGATGGAGGGATACTGGCTGGGGCTGATTACTGCCGCCTGGCTCGGCATCCTCACCTCGATCAGTCCCTGCCCGCTGGCCACCAACATCACCGCCATCTCCTACATCGGCAAGCGGGTGGACCGCCCGCGCATGGTGCTGGCCGCCGGTCTGCTCTACACCCTGGGCCGGATGGCGGCCTACTTCGTGCTGGCCCTGGCCATCCTCACCAGCCTGGCCTCGGTGCCGGCGCTGTCCCTTTTCCTGCAACGCTACATGAACATCCTGTTGGGGCCGGTGCTCATCCTGGCCGGGATGGTCCTGCTGGAGATGGTTCCGGTGATCTTCTCCGGCAGCGGCCTCTCGGAGAAAATGCAGGCCCGGGCGGACCGTGGCGGCATCTGGGGCGCCGGCATGCTCGGCGTGCTCTTCGCGCTCTCCTTCTGCCCGGTATCCGCGGCCCTCTTCTTCGGCAGCCTGGTGCCGCTGGCCGTCAGTCACCGGTCGGCGGTGATGATGCCCTGCCTCTACGGCCTGGGCACCGCCCTGCCGGTGGTCTTCTTTTCACTCCTGCTGGCCTTCAGCGCCAACCGGCTGAGCCGGGCCTTCAACATGCTGACCCGCTTCGAATGGTGGGCCCGGCGGATCACCGGAGCCCTCTTCCTGCTGGTGGGTATCTGGTTCTGCCTGAAGTACATCTTCAATGTGCTGTAAAAAAGTAGGGACGGGTCCCACTTTCTCCAAGAAAGTGGGACCCGTCCCTACTTTTATTACTCTTCCGGCGGGTGGTAGGCGTCCCAGAAAATGGGGTTGCGGCGGTAGAACTCGGAGACTTCGGTTTCGGGGTTCTCGAACTCGACCACATGTTTGCGGCAGCCCCGCCGGCAGCAGATCTGGATCCCCCCGCCCTCGCGCATCCGTAGGTGAGCCATGGCCGCCGAACAGAGATCGCAGGTCCGGGTGGCGGTGAGCGATTTGTCACAGTGGGGGCAGTGGAGGACCACTTCCAGGCCCTCGGGGATCTCCCTGGCGCAGTCGATGGTGTAATCGCCGAGAACGGAGGAGAGACGCAGATCGGCGCACTCGGTGCCGATATCCACCCGGGTCAGGATGGCGGGCGACCCGGCAACGGGATGCGCTTCGTCCATCAGGGAAACACCGCAGGAGGGACAGGCGACATTGACCTGGATCATTGGCTGGCATCTCCTGATTCCGGCGGCAGCGGTTCAGTCTTCGCCTGCTCCACCCCGTCATCCGCGAAGAGCTCCACTTTCCTGGCCAAGGCCCGCAGCGCCTGCTCGATGATCTCGGCGCTCGACGCGCTGAAGACCAGCTTGGTGGGATAGCCCCCGGCCCTGAACCGCGAGAGCGAGGGATAGCATCCGAGGCTCACCTCGGAAAAGGCCTCCTGCAAGTCACCGAGAATCTTGGCGATCTCACCCTCGCTGTTCGGGGTGTAGACCACCCGGGAATGATAGGGCGAAGTGGGAAGCTTCGGGGCCACGGCCTCGAACATCCGTTTCATGATCTCCGGCACACCGGCCATGACAAAGACGTTGCCCACCCGGAAGCCAGGGGCCGCGGAATCCGCTCCGGGGTAGAGACCAGCCCCTTCGGGCATCATCGCCATTTTCATCCGGGCCTCGTTGCAGCGGCGGCCATAATGGGCCTTGAGCACTTTCTCGGAGGCGACGTCCGAGACCAGTTCCAGACCCAGCCCGCGGGCCACCGCGGCCCGGGTCAGGTCGTCATGGGTCGGACCGATACCGCCCATGGTGAAGATCAATCCCGGCCAGTCCCGGTTGCTTTCAAGGAAGGTCACAATCACCTCTTCCACGTCAGGGATCACGCGGATCTCCGCCACCCGGATTCCCATCCGGGTGAGCCGCCCGGCCAGCCACCCTGAATTGGTGTCCGCGGTGTTACCGCTGAGGATTTCGTCGCCAATTGCCAGTATCTTTGCTTCCATCACCTGTTCCCGTCTGATGAATCATGAGCCGAATTGCTGATTCCAGAGGCCATCTTAACGCAGTCTGCTCACTGAAGGGAAGATTCAATCATCCATGCGGCGCTATTCCATGTAGCCCAGTTCCCGGAGCCGCGATACGATCTCTTCGTCCTCCGCGTCCGGGGGCGCAACCGGAGAACGGGAGCGATAGTGGATCAGGCCGCGGGGTGAGTCAGCCCCGGCAAGCAGTGAATACTCTCCAGGCCCCGGCGGCACACCATCCAGGGGACATCTCCGTGCCCCGGTTCGCATCCACCTCTCAGGGGGCACGGTCAGGGGGATGGATCGTGTCTCACCGTTGCCTGTCAACCGCGCCGTGACTTCAAGAGGCCCGGCTGGATTGCTGTCCATCCCCAGCACCAGGCCGCAGAGCGGTTCCAGCACCTCCAGCGTCGCGCGCCACCGTCCGGGGCGCTGCTCGGTGGGCTGCCGAAGATCGGCCCAGTAGGTGAAGGCCTGGCCAGGTTTCAGGTCAGGGCCGCCGATCTCCACTTCGAGCCGGGTTCCGGGCTCCAGGCCGCCGAACCAGAGTTGCAGGCCGGGCCGCCGCCAGAGACGATCGGTGGTCAGGGACTGTTTGAAGATGGTCTGCTGTTCGGTACTCATCGCACCGGACGTGCCGGGGCGTTCGTCAGGATTGCGGTGCAGATCGATATAGCTGAATCCGTTGCCGGCCTGGTGAATCAGTTTGAACTGCCGGCCCACCAGCGCCTCCCTGTTCTCCTCCAGCACGGTTTCGCCAAAGACGAAACGGGTGTCGGCGAGGGCCGCACCGCTGCCGAGCAGATCGATCCCCTCGGACTGGAGAGGTGTCTCCTGTCCGCAGAAACCGAGGATGGTGGGCATCACGTCCACCAGGCTGGCCGGCAGGGGCGTGAGGCTCGCGGACGGGTTCCCGCCGGGCTTTTTGATCATCAGCGGGATGGCCAGTGACTCCTGGAACAGCGCCATCTGGTGACCGAAGCGGCCGTGCTCGCCAAACTCTTCACCATGGTCGGACAGGAAGACAATGAGTGCGTCGTCGTAGCGGCCGCTACGGCGCAGCCGGGCCAGGAAACGGCCGAACTCCATGTCGGTGTAAGCCACCCCGTTGTCGTAGAGATCGCGCAGATGACCGGCCACCGCGGAACTCTGCGGGGGATTCTTCCTCAGGAATCGTGAATCAAACCCCGGTGGGTCCTGGGGGGAGGCGAAATCCCGGCCGGGCAGGCGTTCATCGTACGGATAGTGGATATCGTAAAAATGGAAGAAGACAAAGAGGTCTTGCGCCGGACGATCGGCTATCCAGCCGAGCACTCGGTCGCCGATGGTCCGTATGCCGGGACCACGGTAGTCAAAGAGATCGAACCCCCGGTGCAGACCCTTGAAGGGGGTGATGAAACCCATGTCGATGAAGGCCGCGGTAAAAAACCCCCGGGCGGCAAGACACTCGGTGATCGTTTTGATATCGGGTGAGAGGCTGGTTGGGTGGTAGGTCTCCAACTGGTGGACATTGGGGTAGGTGGCGGTGAGCAGGGAAGCGTGGGAAGGCAGGGTCCAGGGCGAAGTGGCATAGGCATTCTGGAAGAGCAGGCACTCCCGGGAGAAGGCATCGAGATGCGGCGTGGTGGGGCGATGATAGCCGTACGAACCCAGGGCGTCCGCCCGGCAGGTGTCCGCGGAGACCAGCAGGATCAGCTTTCCCCGGGCCGATGCCGGCAGCGGGTGCAGTACGCTCTCCGCCCACACCGGTACGGGTTGCTGATTGTCCTTGCCGCTGCTTTTCCCATGGGGGACCGCCCCGATCCGGAAGATCAGCCGTCCGGTGGACCCGGCCGCCGGGGCCAGTGAGATTCGTCTTTCCACCCACCACTGCTGATTGCGGTTCGGCGCCGCGTCCAGGGTTTCCAGGTACACTGAAACAACGGATCCGTCATCAAGCCGTTGGAAGCAGACATCGAAGACCACCGGTAGCGGTTCCCCTGTTGCCGGTCCTCCGCCCTGGGCTTTTATTCGCGCATTGCGGCCGCCGGAAATGCCGAAGGCGGTCTCCAGTTCCACATCAGGTGGAATGCTGAGCAGGCCGGTTCGGAATGTCCCCTCACCGGCGAGCAGAACCGGTCTGGAGACATGGTGGATGTTGCGGTACTCGGTGGGGCCTTCGCTGTTCCGGATTCGCAGGGCCGCGCCGGAAACGGAGATGGGCTCATCCGGGGTTCCGGCAATTGGCTCGGACTGCCGGGCGCTGTTGCACCCACCGCCAAGAAGGAGAAGGAGAACGCAGGGAAAAAGAGAAATCCACTTCATCGCACCAGCTCCGCCTCCAGGCGGGAGAGGTAGGCGTGCAGGAAAATTCCGGCATTGGCCGCCGCGTTCGGTCCATGGCGGAGCGCCCCGTCCTCGATCTCCCGGGTGGTCTGGACGCTGCTCCCCTCGTCCGCATGCTTCTGGTGGCCGGCCGTCCAGAGACGTATTTCAGCGGCCGGCACCTCGAGGTGAAACTGCAGTGCATAGCCGTTGCGTCCGAAACGGAATCCCTGGTTGGGGGTGATGGCCGAACCGGCGAGGAGCCGCGCTCCATCGGGCAGGTCAAAGGTGTCGCCGTGCCAGTGCAATACGGTGCTGCTGCGGGCGGTGAAGCCCCAGGCCTCTTTGTCCCGGCCGGTCCAGGCCTCCGGCTCCAGGGGGAACCAGCCGATTTCCCTCGGCGCTCCGGAGTGAACCCGGGCACCCAGGGCCGCGGCCATGACCTGCGCCCCAAGGCAGATGCCCAGGGTCGGCCGGTCTTCGGCCAGGCGCCGGGCACTGAGATCGATTTCTGCCGGCAGGAAGGGGTGGCCCTCCCTCTGGTACACGGCCATGGGGCCGCCAAGAATCAGCAGCAGGTCGGCTGTTTCGGCGTCCGGGCCCACGTCTGCCGCCCGGGTCACATCCACCACCCGGACGTCCCACCCCCGGACCGCAAGCAGTTCGCCGAACGTGCCCGGGCCCTTGTGGGCCATGTGTTGCCAGACCAGACAGGTGGGTTGTGGACTCATCAAATGGATCCTCCATGCTACGTTCACGGAATCGGAATATTCTATTATAACGATTTACACAGGCAGGCGGGGTATCTGTCCCCTCCTCGCTTCAGGTCTCGGGTTCACGCAAGTGTTGTCTTTTCCCCCTCGACAGGCGCTCGGAGGGGACAGATACCCCGCAATGCGATGACTACCCCGCAATGCGATGACATTATTGGCAGGCGGGTCGGTATCTCCGTCAGAGCGAAATGTCGAGAGGTTTTCGACAGGTTGACGTGAACTCGAGACCCGTGAGCGAAGACGGGAACGCCGAGCCGCCCTTAGATATTCAGCTCGATAACATCCCGGTCGGAGAGGACATGATCGCGGGGCACTTTCTGTCCGTCGAACTTTCCCGAGCCCCAGATCCGGGCATGCTGCAGCCCCTCGGCGAAATCCTTGTGCACCTGGCGGGCAAAATCGATGACCCGCGACCCTTCCTTGAGGGTGAAGGGTGTGGCCATGGAGGGCTCCTTCCCCGGGGCCTTGGAATAGACGCGGATTTTCCCCAGCATCCGGAACACGGCTTCCCGCAGTTGGTCCAGGCCCGCGCCGTCCAAGGTGTTCACCTCCACCCGGGGCAGCACGTGACCGAAGAACTCCAGCAGGATTTCGAGATTGTCCGCTGCTTCCGGCCGGTCATTCTTGGTGCAGACCATCAGGGCTTTTTTCAGGGCGGTGCCCTTGTCCTCGCCCTCCCCGGCCCCCGGAGCGTCAGGATCGGCCACCAGCCGGATCTTTGCCTTCTGCAGGATGGTGAGTGTCTCTTCGGTTCCCACCAGCGGCGCGCCGTCGTCGGAGAGGTCCACCACCAGCAGCACGGCATCGGCGGAGCGGATGATCGAGGGGACCCAGTATTCCATGTAGGTGTCGGAAACCGGCGGCAGGTCCACCAGCTGCACCTGCACGTCCTCGAAGGCCATCATCGCCGGGATGGGCGCCCGGGTGGTGTAGGAGTAGGGCGCCACTTCCGGCTCGGCCGAGGTGATGGCCCGCACCAGGCTCGATTTGCCGGCGTTGGGCGGCCCGGCGACGGCGATCTGGCCGGCACCCTCACGAGCCACGTGGTGGGATATCCGCTTGCGTCCGGCCGGGCCCTTTTTCTTCAGTTCGGCCCTGGTCTTCGAGATCCTGCGCTTCAGGTCGGCCTGGAGCTTGTCCGTCCCCTTGTGCTTGGGGATCAGGCGGAGCATCTCCTCGAGGATCTCCAGCCGTTCCTGGGAGTCCGAGGCGCTCTGCAGCCGCTGCTCGGCGGCCATGTAGTCGGGTGTCAGGTTTGCGGGCATGGTCTGCCGGGTCCCCTGTTAGTTCTCCCCGCCGGGCGGTTCTGTGGCCGGCTCCAGCCGGATCTCATCCAGCGTTTTGGAAAGATTACGGATGCGGAATTTGCCCAGGATGTAGATGATCGGGCTGTCCGCTCGCTTGACGTAGTAACGGTTGTCGTCCACCTCGTCACGGCCAACGAGCAGCGTGAGGGTTGAACCGTCCAGCAGGCCAACGGTGTAGCTGTACAGCGGATCGTCCAGACCATAGCGGGCCAGGTCCGTATCCTGTTCTTCCGGAAATTCGTCGGCCGACAGCTGGGCAAAGGACCGGGCCACCAGTTCCACCTTGGCCTTGTCCGCCGGGATTTCCTCCTCTCCCGCCACGATCCAGTCTCCCTGGTCATTGATTTTCAGGGTCAACTGTTCGCCGGTCTCACCGGCGGGCAGCTGCAGCGCGTTGACCTCTTCCAGTTCGAAACTGAAGGGCCTGCGGTTGCGCCAGGTGCGGGCGCCGCGGTCAAACCGGCCGCGCAGCTGCTGGTCAACCTCGTACACCTGGTCCGAGTCGGCCATGCGGAAGTAGATGCTGCGGTAGTCGTGACCCGGCTTGCCGAGGAAGAAGTGGGCCAGGACGTCATCTTCGCCGTCCATGCCGTAGAGCAGGACTTCGATGCCGCTCTGGTCCACCTGGAAGGTGGCCTGTTTTTCCCGGTTGCTGGAAACCTCGCCGCCCAGTTCCAGCAGGCGGAGGACTTCGATCGCTTCTTCCAGTGCCGGCAGGTCCGCAGGGAAGCCGTCGTATTCCTCCACCACCCACTGGTCCTCCTCACGACGAAGAGTCGAATTGCCCCTGGTGGTGTTGACCACCACCTTTGAAATCTGCTCGAGGTCGAGGTGGGCAAATACGCCCGGTTCGGCGGTTTCCTCGTCCTGCTTCAGATCCGGCGGATTGATCAGCAGAAAAAGCACCGTGACCACGGCGGCGAGGATCAGCAGAAGCACCCATGTGTTTTTCTGATTCATGGTTCTCAAACTCCAGGATGGCGGACGGCTTCAACCGTGTCGGCGCCTGCGGCCGCATCCTTGTTTTTTCTGCGCGAATAGAAGCGATACAGCCCGAAGATCACCACCAGCAGCGAGATGCCGAAGTTGTTGAGGAAGCGGACCATGGTCTTGCCGCGGGAGGAGAGTTCCTTCATCGGCCGGTCGATCACCGCCCGGGAGCGGATGTCGATCAGGTCGCCGCCCCGGGTGGCCCAGTCCACGCAGTTGAGCAGGAAGATGCCGTTGCCCGGGAACTGGGCGGCGTAGTTGGCGTTGGCAAATAGCGCGTTGCCCACCACGATGATCTGTGTCGCCGGGCTCTGTTCCAGGATCGCCTCCCGTTCTTCCTCTTCCTCCCCGCCGCCGGGACTGAGCATCCCCGAGAGGTCTAGCTGCTGGTCGTTCTCCTCGCCGGTGAGCGGCTTGGGGATCGGGCGCTCCTTGAAAAAGCTGGTGAATTCCCCGGTGAGGGCCACGGCCAGAGGGTAGCGGCCGGTTTCCCCGGGATTGAACTGCTGCTGCGGATCGAGGTTGAACGGGCTTTTCAGCACCGAGCCGAACTGGGTGGTGGTGGCCAGGACGATGCCCGTGACGTTTGCCACATCCCCGCCCTGCTCCACGTGGATAATTCCGGTTTTAGCCTTCTCGGCGGTTTCGCTGTCTTCGCCGTCAACGGGGTCATCACCGGCTGCCGCGGAGGCGGTCTGGACCTCCTCGCCCTCGGGCACGGCCACGGCCTGCACTTCTGCCGTGAGCAGGTGCAGCTGGCTGCACCAGGGCAGGGTCAGGCCGTCCAGCTTGTTGACCACCGGGTTCTCGCGGTTGAAGTTCGCCTTGTGCACCCGGGGCCAGTAGGGGTAGGGCAGGCTGTATCGCATGGCGCCCTGGCTGAAGGAGGCCATGCTGTTCAGGCTGTCGATGATCAGGTCCCTTGACACCCGGACTCCGTAATGGGCCAGCATGTCGTCGAGGTTCGTCGGCTGGGGGGTGGCCTGCAGGCCGGGGTTCATCCGCACCGGGTCGAGGAGGAAGATCCCCCGGCCGCCGCGCATCAGGAACTGGTCGATCTCGAACTTTTCCCGCTCCTTGAGGATCTTCTTCGGGCCGGCCACCACCAGGGTGTCCACTTCCGGAGGCACGTCCCCGCCGGAGGTCAGGTCGACCATGGTCACCCGGTATTCCTTCTCCAGTTCACGGCGCAGCGCACCATATTGCGCGTCGTCGTAAAGGTCGGGGCCTTCGTGGCCCACCAGGAACCCGATGGTCTCCACCTCCTCGCGGGTCAGCTTGAGCAGGCGCGAGGCCACGTCGTATTCCAGGCTCTGCAGGTTCTGGATGATCGGTATGGCGTCTTTCCGGTCGCCATAGGTGAACCCGATGCCCATGTAGGCGCTGGTCACTTCGGCCTTGTCCTTTTCATAAATGTTGAGCTGGACCTGGGGGATGGTGAAACTCTGCGCCTGTTGCTGCAGCTCGGGGTCGTCGCCCGGATCGATATACTCCACCCGCAGATTGCCGTCGGAATAGGCCTCCAGCTCCTCGAACAGGTCGCTGATCTGGTTCTCCAGGTTGACCATCCGCGGCGGCAGCTTCTGCGAAAAGAAGATCTTCACGTTGACCAGGTCGTCGAGGTTGCCGACGATGTTCCTCGTGGCGTCGGAGATGGTGTACTGCCTGTTCTCGGTAAGGTCGAGGCGGACGAAGTGCCGCTGGGCCAGGAAATTGACCACCGCCAGAACGCTCACCGCGATCAGGATCATCAGGATGACGTTCATGCTTGTCTGTAATTTGCTTTTATTGGCCATTGTCTTTGATCTCCCCTCCACTATTTCCACTTCCTGCTTTCAACCGACCGGACGTTCAGATACAGGAAGAAGACGACCACCGAAAGGTAGTAGAGGATGTCCCTCGAGTCGAGAACTCCCCGGCTGATGCTGTCGAAATGGGTCCCCAGCCCGAGATACTTGAAGAGCGGTACCAGGGCCTGGGGCAGGGTGAAGAGGACGAACTCCTCGCCGATGATAAAGAGCAGGAAGCAGCCGGCCACGCCGAGGATGAAGGCGATGATCTGGTTCTCGGAGAGGCTGGAGAAAAAGAGGCCGATGGCCAGGTAGGCGGCGCCCATCAGGATCGTTCCCAGATAACTGCCCAGGATCGGGCCTCCGTCGGGGTCGCCGAGGATCGAAATGGTCAGCGGGATGCTGAAGGAGAGCAATACGGTGATGGTAAGGAACAGCAGGCTGGCCAGGTATTTCCCCAGCACCACGTCGCGGTCCCGCACCGGGAAGGTCATCAGCAGCTCCATGGTCCCCAGCTTCTTTTCCTCGGCCCACAGGCGCATGGTCACCGCCGGTATGAAGAAGAGGAAAATCCAGGGCAGGACGGCGAAATATCCGCGCATGTCCGCCTGGTTGTAGATAAAGAACCCCCGCATGAACAGCCAGTTCGACAGCACCAGGAACACGGTGATGAAGATATAGGCAATGGGGGAGTTGAAGTAGGCGCGAAACTCTTTCTTGAACGTCGCCGCTATGGTACCCATTACGCTTTCTCCCCGGTGGTCAGTTTGGTGAATACATCCTCGAGGGTGGCGCTCTCCTGGCGCAGCTCGCTGATGCTCCACCCGCCATCCACCACGGCGCGAAAGAGGTGCTCACCCGGGCGGGTGCCTTCCTGGCCGGTGACGGTGAACCGCTGAAGCCCGGCTTCGGGCTCCCCGTCGGCCCGCACGCCGGTGATGCCTTCCACCAGGGCCAGCCGGGCGGCCACTTCGTCGGCCGGACCGCGCACCGTGATAGAGAGCACCGGGGCGCCGCCGGCCTTGCTGGTCAGTTCCTCCGGTGCCCCGCTGGCCACGATCCGTCCGTCGTTGATGATGATGATTCGCGAGCAGGTGGCCGACACCTCGGGCAGGATGTGCGAACAGAGGATCACCGTCTTCTCGCGGCCCAGATGCTTGATTAGCTCACGAATCTCGATGATCTGGTTGGGGTCCAGCCCCAGGGTCGGCTCGTCGAGGATCAGGATATCGGGGTCGTGGAGCATCGACTGGGCCAGTCCCACCCGCTGACGGTAGCCGCGGGAGAGATGGGCGATGTTCTTGTGCCGCACGTTCTCCAGGCCGCAGACCTCCAACATTTTGCCGATACGGTTGGTGCGCTCCGTCTTGCCGATCTGACGGATATCGGCGATGTAGGCGAGAAACTCAATCACCTTCATGTCGTGGTACAGCGGTGCGTTTTCCGGCAGGTAGCCCAGGCGGCGCCGGACTTCGAGGGAGTTGTCGGAAACGTCGAAACCGGCCACCGAGACGGATCCCGAATTGGCCGGCATGTAGCAGGTGATGATGCGCATGGTGGTGGATTTCCCCGCCCCGTTGGGACCGAGGAACCCGAGCACCTCACCTTTCTGTACCTCGAAGGAGACGCCGCGCAGGGCCACCGTTTCCCCGAAGTGCTTGGTAATATTGTTCACACTGATCATGGGCTTCCTCTTTACCGCGTATGTCCCGCCCGTTTCCCGCAGCCCGCATCCGGACGTGGGGCGGACGAGATATTGGAATAAGGCTCAGACTCTAACCCGGGTCTCCGGTGTATGACGATATCTATTGTGAACGATTCTGGCACAACCGGGGTTCGTTAGATACCCGGAAAGCGCAAAATTATAAAATCGGCAGCGGAAATGTCAAGTTGAGCCGGCCGATATTGGCGTGGGGCCAGAAAAACTTGATTCGCCGGGGGATTCCAATGATAATTATCCCGGAGGCCGAAAGCCGTCACCCGGTCCGTTTCCGGTGTGGCGGCCGCCGGCGGGAGAAACCGATGGTCCAACTCGGACAAGGGGTCAGACGCATTCTTTCCTACGCGGCGTATGACTGCAGTCTTCGCGGCAAGGAGATCGTTTCGCCGGACCACCTGCTGCTGGCCCTGTTCCGTGAGGACTACGTGCTGATCGATGCCGTGGCCGCCTGTTACCGGCTCAATTCGCTCAAGGTTCTCGAGCAGATCTGCCGCAACAACCCCGAGGCCTCGGACGCCACGCCCATGGCCGATGTGGCGTTTGGCCACCGGGCACTGGAGATAATCATCGAGGCCGGTCTGGAGGCGGAGAGTTTTGGCCACACCAGGGTCCGGCCGGAGCACCTCTTTCTCGGCCTGATGGAGTTCAAGCGCAGCCAGCTGCCCGACCTGTTCCTCCGCAGGGCGGTGACCGTCCATCGGGTCCGCGAACTGGTGTCCTATCTGCGGTTCGACAGTTCGGTTCCCGCCGAAAGGAATTCATTCATTCTCAAGGGCGGTGCCCGGATGGAAATCGAGCACCACAAGCGGCGGGACACCATGTTTGACCGCCGCCAATTTGAACTTGTCACTCTCAGGCTTTACCGCCACTTCTGATTCCGGGATCATGAAGAAAACATACCTCGATCGTTTACGCTGCTCATCTGCTTCCCCTGGTTGCGGCCGGTCTTCATTTGCCATGCTGCTGTTGCTGACCCTGGTCCTGTTCCTGCCGGCCTGTGGCGGCAGCGCGTCTCCCGAATCTCAGGAGGCCCCGCTGAAGCAAGTGGATCGGCCGAAGACCGGCGCGAATACGCGGGCAGCGCGGGGGAAGGACGGTGAGACCATGGATGGGTCGTCCATCAAGGGCCGCCAGCGCGAAGGTACGGCGCTGGCCGTGGCCGACCCGCTGAAGCCTGAGTTGGCGGGAGTGCTTCCGCCGGAGTTCCCCGCTGACATTCCCCTGGGGAATTGGCTGGCCATCAGCACGGTGCGCCGGTTGGGCGAGACCGATTTCGTGCTCAGTTGCTCCACCTCGTACCGCCGTTCCGCGGTGGGGGAGTTCTTTGTCCAGCATATGACCGAGAAGGGCTGGAAACTGGTCAGCAGCTCGAGCAAGCCGATCCTCAGCGTATTTACTTTCCGCAAGGATCAGCGCGCGGTCACCGTGATGGTCAAGAAGCAGGTGGTGAATGAGGACGTGGCCTTCGACATCTCCTACAAAGCGAACTGAGCTGAGAAAACCTCCTCCGAGACCCAATGACTGCGTTCTGGGCTGTCCCTCCTGTCATCGCGAGGACTTGGGCGAAGCCTGCGACGTGGCGATCTCGTAATGATGCCGCATGGCCTTGCCACGAGATTGCTGCTTTCGAGGGCAAGGCCCTCTCCTCGCAATGACAATTCGGGCTTCAGCACTTCGCATAGCGACGGACTCATTGCCTTCGTGATTTTTTCATCTTGGGGTCCAGCACGTCACGCAGCCCGTCACCGATGAAATTGAACCCCAGCACCACCAGCATGATGGCCAGGCCGGGGAAGAGGGTCAGGTGCGGGGCGGTGGAGAGGTGGCTGCAGCCGGTATTGAGCATCGAACCCCAGCTCGGCTCCGGGGGCACAACCCCGAGTCCGAGGAAGCTCAGGCCCGCTTCGGCGAGGATGGCTCCGGCCATGCCCAGGGTGGCCTGGACGATCATCGGCCCGAGGATGTTCGGCGCCACGTGGCGGAAGATCAGGCGCAGCGGGCTGCTGCCCTGGGCCCTGGCCGCGGTGACGAAATCCAGCTCCTTTACCTGCAGGGTTTGCCCCCGGGCCAGCCGGGCGTAGCCCACCCAGCCGATGAGACAGAGGGCCAGGATCACGTGGTTCAGTCCCGGGCCGAGAACCGCCACCAGGGCGATGGCCAGCAGGATTCCGGGGAAGGCGAGCAGGATGTCGATCACCCGCATCAGCAGTTCGTCCAGCAGCCCGCCGTAAAAACCCGAGATCATGCCGATGAACATGCCCAGGCACCCCGAGATCAGGACCACCGATAGTCCCACCTTGAGCGAGACCCGCGACCCGTAGGCCAGGCGGGAGAGAATATCCCGTCCCAGTTCATCGCAGCCAAGCAGGTTCTCCGCCGACGGCGGTGCCAGCCGGCGGGAGAGGTCCTGGTCGCTCACCGAGCGGGGGGCGATCCAGGGGGCCAGCACGGCGGTGAGCACCAGCAGGGCGATGATCACGGTTCCGGTGAGCACCAGGGCGTTGCGGCCCCATTCCGGCCCCGCCTTGCCCCGGCGGTGGATGTGCGGACGCGGGGTGGTGAATGTGGTGCTCATGACAGCTTGATCCTCGGGTCGAGCCAGCCATAGGCCAGGTCGGTGATCAGGTTGACCGCGATATAGGTGACCGAGATGGTCAGGATGCACCCCTGGACCAGGGGAAAGTCGCGGTAGTTGATCGAGCGGATCAGCAGTTGTCCCAGACCGGGCCAGGAAAAGATGGTTTCGGTGATGATCGCTCCGGTGAGCAGTGAACCGAACTGCAGCCCCACCACGGTGAGTACGGGGATCAGGGCGTTGCGCAGGGCGTGCTTGAACAGCACGCGGTTTTCGGGCAGCCCCTTGGCCCGGGCCGCCCGGACATACTCTTCGCCCAGCTCCTCGAGCAGGCTGGAGCGGATCATCCTGGTCAGCACCGCGGCCAGTGCCGTGCCCATGGTGATCGCCGGCAGGATGATGCTCGACGGTCCCTCCATCCCCGATACCGGCAGCCAGCCCAGCTGAATGGAGAAGAGGATGATCAGCAGCGGTCCGAGCCAGAAATTGGGCATCGAGACGCCGAGCAGGGACAGCACGGTGAGCAGGTGATCGCCGGGGCTGTTCTGTTTCACCGCCCCCAGCACTCCGGCGGGGATGGCGATCACCAGGGCCACCAGCATGCTGGCCATGGTGAGCAGCAGGGTGGGCCAGAGCCGGCCGGCAATCAGGGCGGCCACCGGTTCACCATACGAGAGCGAGGTGCCCAGGTCTCCACGCAGCAGCCCACTGACATACTGCCAGTACTGTGACAGCAGGGGGCGGTCCAGCCCCAGCTGGTGGCGCAGGTTTTCCATGTCGGCGGCCGCTGCGCCCTCACCGAGCATGATCTCCACCGGGTCGCCCGGGATCAGGTGAACCAGCGAGAAGACAAGGGTCAGAACGCCGAGAGCCACCGGTACCAGCAGCAGCAGCCGTCGCGTGAGGAAACGTTTCATCAGGAGTTTCCCTGGCCGGCGGGACCGCGGTCCGCGGCCGGCGGGTGGAGCGAAAACGGGTCGCCTCTCTTATACCACAGGGGCGCCGCCCGTGCGCGGCAGGGGTTGGCGGCTTGGCTTTGTGGGAACTCGGGTCATGGTGATAGTATGGCTCCGATCATGGCCCTCGGGATTTCGTCCGGCGCGATGCCTTCTGCTTCGGCGCCGGATGCCTGCCGGACCCGCACCCCGGATGCGGACGGCGTTCCGGATATGTTGATGCTCAAGAATCTGTCCATTGCCGGAATCATTCTGCTGCTCTTCTGGCTCTCCTTTTTTCCCCGGCCGGTGCAGAACGGCTGGCCCCTGGTGACCCGGGTGGGTCTGGCCCTGGCCGTCGCCGTTCTGCTGCTGGAGAAGCGGGGACGGATTTTCAGCCGGTCCGACTGGCCGGTCTGGGTTTTTGCTCTCTCCCTGATCCCCGGAGCCTACGCCTCCGGGCTGGCCCCGTTGTCGGTGCGGATCTGTTTCGATCTTATGCTGTCCGCGGTGCTGGTCTACTATCTTGTCTCGGGGACGGTCTCCGACCCGCGGGTGTTCAAGCTGGCGGCGGTGATCCTCTGCCTGATGAGCGCCATCGTGGCCCTAGGCGGGCTGGCCGAATTCCTGCTTGGTGAGAATCCGCTCTATCGCCACGTCCTCGACAACCCTTACTACCGGGGCTACATTGCCGGGACCGCCAGGCCCATGTCCACCCAGTACAATCCGGCGGCTCTCGGGGGATACCTGCTGGCCAGCCTGCCGTTCCACATCCTTCTGTTCCAGGAAGCGCGGTCCAGCCGGATCCGCTGGCTCACCGGGATCAGCAGCGGGCTGGTGGTCCTGGTGTTGGTGCTCACGTTTTCCCGCGGCGCCTGTCTCGGGCTGTTGGCTTCCTGGATGTTCTACCTCTGGTTGACCGACCGCCGGCGCAAGGCGCTGGTCTACGCCTTCCTGGTCCTGGTGCTGGTCGCCGCGGCCTCCGTCCCCCACTCGCCGTTCAAGCGGCTCGGGCTGCATTACCTGGGCCGCGGGGGAGCGGTATCGGACTACCGGCTGAACCGCGCGGTGATCGCCTGGCGCATGCTCCGCGACAACCCGCTGGCCGGGGTGGGCTACGAGCAATACCGGAACAGGTTCGACGAGTATGACCGGCAGGAGGATTTCACCCCGAACAAGAACATGATCGCCGACAACATGTATCTCACCCTGCTGGCCGAGACCGGCCTCTCCGGTTCCGCCGGTTTTGCCGTGCTGGTGGGCTGGTTGCTGGTGAATGCCGGCCGGCGGCTCCGCCGGTCCCGGCATCCCCCGCCCGCGACGCTGCGCCTGGCGCTTTGCACCATGGCGCTGATCGGCCTGCTGGTGGACATGGCCGGTTACGAACTCTTCTACTGGCCGAACCAGTATCTGCACCTGATGGTGGTGGTCGGCTGCATGGCGGCTCTCTTCAGAGTCGTGCCCCCGATTGAAACCGGTTCTATGGCCCGCCGGACGACAGTCCAAGACGCTTGAACATCTTGAGCAGGGCCTGGCGCGAGATGCCCAGGGCCGACGCGGTGCGGGTGCGGTTGCCGTTGTGCCGCTCGAGGGTCGAAGCGACGTATCGTTTGTCGAACCGCTCACGGGCCTGACGCAGGGGCAGTCCGCCGGCCAGCGGATCGGCATCGGTCCCGCAGTCCCCGGCAAAGGGGATGGTGATCGACGGCGGCAGGTGTTCCATGCCCAGAACGGTGGCCCCGTTCATCATCACCAGCGCCGAGTGAATGGTGTTCTCCAGTTCCCGGACATTACCCGGCCACTGGTGATTCGCCAGGGCTGTCATCGCCGGCCGGTCCACCGAGGTCACCCGAAACTCCCCCTTGCCGTTGAACCGGCGGCAGAAATGGTCCAACAGCAGCGGCAGGTCCCCGGGCCGTTCCCGGAGGGGCGGGATGCGCAGCACCATCACCGCGATGCGGTAGAAGAGATCCAGACGGAACAGCTGTCTTGCCACCTCGCTCATCAGGTCGCGATTGGTGGCCGTGATCAGCCTGAAGTTGACCTGTCTGATCCGGTTTTCCCCCACCCGGCGGAACTCCCGTTCCTGGAGCACCCGTAGCAGCTTGGCCTGGGTCGCCGGGGCCAGGTCGCCCACTTCGTCGAGAAAGAGCGTTCCGCCGTCGGCCTCCTCCAGCAGGCCCTGCCGGTCGGTCCCGGCGCCGGTGAAGGCCCCGCGCACGTGGCCGAAGAGCTCGCTCTCCAGCAGTTCTCCCGGGACGGCGGTGCAATTCAGCGGCACGAACGGTCCGGAGGACTGACGGCCTCCCCCGTGGAGCGCCTTGGCCAGCAGTTCCTTGCCCGTGCCGCTCTCACCGAGAATGAGCACCGGCACATCATGCTGCAGAATCCGCTGGGCCTGGCTGAACACCGACTTCATCGCCGGGCTGTTGCCGACGATGGGGGCGAAGGTGGCCGGGGAGGAACTGCGGTCCAGCGGCGGTGCGGCGGACGGTGTGGGGTCCGGCGACAGGGGGTGGTGCCTCAGGGCCAGGGCGATGATCTCGGTGAAGGCGCAGGCAAAGGCCAGATTGGCCCTGCTGAAGCGGACCCGGTCGGCCAGGCGGTCGATGTAGAGTACGCCGGACAGGGTGCCGTTGAAGCGCAGGGGAACGGCGATCACGGCATTGACCAACTGGTCCGAAGCCTGCCGGTGTTCGCCGGAGTTGGAGGTGTCGCTGTTCAACAGCAAGGGTTCGTTGGTATGGATCACCGTTCCGGCCACGCCGCTGCTGATCCGGTCGTCGGTTCTGATGTCTCCACCCTGCTCATCACAACCCGTCTCGAGATACAGTGTTTCGTTGCCCCCGTTCTCAAGGTAAATCATACAGCGCTGGGCCCGTGTTTCTTCCAGCAGAAAGCGCATCGCCTCGCGCAGGGCGCTCTTACGGGCCGGCGCCCGGTTCAGCGAGGCGGCTGCCCGGCTCAGCAGTCCCACCGGGCAGCCGGCGGCGGAAATCACTGTCGGAATCGGAGTACCGGTTGGGGATGAGTTCATCTGACACCTCTCGTTGCAGTCGCTTGGGCCGCCCGATGCGCGCGGGCAGCCTATCCGACGAGATGCGGATCAGCCAGGCATAAATGAGTATAATAATTATTAAGTATAAAATCAAGCCCAAAACATGAATTTGTTAAATGCTGGGCAACAGGTCTGTCTAGAAGGGTTTGAAGTGACGGGAATGGCCGCCGTCCGGCTCTTCCCACGGCTCCCAGTACGAGTCGCCCGTGCCGGGGAACTCGCGCTTCAGCGAATCCTTGCCGAAGAGGCGCATCAGCAGCCCGATGGGAGTGATCATGCAGTAGAAGGTGAGGGTAAGCAGAACCCGGGTCATCACCCAGCCCAGTCCGGCGGCCAGCAGCATCCAGGGTACGTAGAGCGGCCGCAGGATCACCGGGAGCAGGTAGGCGGCGGCGGCCAGGAAGACGCTGATCCCCACCAGGGGCCAGGCAAAGGGTCGTTCCCGCCACAGCGCAAAGAGCCCGATGGCCAGGAGCAGCACCGCGATGGGAACGGCGAATTTTCTGATTTCCCGCCGGCTGGCCGATGTTTTGATCAGCTGTTTGACGATCTCCATCTTTCCGTGGCCCTCTCTGGTTGCAACACTGCCCTGGTCGCCGGATCAGTCGAGTTCGTAGACCTTGCGCCAGTCCTGTTCCTCTGTCAGTTCGGGCTGGTCGCCCTTGTGCAGCACGCAATCCTCCAGCACCAGCACGTCCATTTCGGTGCGCATGAAACAGATGTAGGCGTCCTGGGGAGTGCAGACAATCGGTTCGCCACGCACGTTGAACGAGGTATTGATGATCACGCCGTAGCCGGTGCGCTCCCTGAATTTCGAAATCATTTCGTGGTACTGGGGATGGTCGACCGCGTCCACGGTCTGGACCCTGGCCGAGTGATCCACGTGGGTGATCGCCGGGATATCGCTGCGCGGGACGTTCAGCTTTTCGATACCGAACAGTTTCTCCTGCTCCGCGGTCATCTGCTTCCGGCGGCTCTCCTGGACGTTGGCCACCAGCAGCATGTAGGGCGACGGTTCGTCCAGTTCAAAGTAGTCGTTCACGTGTTCCACCAGGCAGGACGGGGCGAAGGGGCGGAACGATTCCCGGTACTTGATCTTCAGGTTCATGATCGACTGCATCTCGGAACTGCGGGCGTCGCCGATGATGCTCCGTGCTCCCAGGGCCCGGGGGCCGAACTCCATCGGGCCGGAAAACCAGCCGATGACCTTCTGGTTGTCGATCTGCTCGGCCACCCAGCCGGGGACGGTCTCCGGCGTCATTCGGGTGTAGGGGTAGCCTTTTCTTGTGAGCCAGGTTTCCACCTGTTCCCCGGAAAAGGACGGCCCGAGGTAGGAGCCGCTCTGACTGTCCCGCACGCCGTGCGCCGTGCGCGGGTTGTCTTCCACGTGATACCAGGAAAAGAGGGCCGCCCCCAGGGCGCCGCCGGCATCACCGGCCGCCGGCTGGATCCATATCCGGTCGAATATCTTCTCCCGCAGGATCTTGCCGTTGCCCACGCAGTTGAGCGCCACACCGCCGGCGAGGCAGAGGTACTTTTCGCCGGTTTCCTTTTTGACGTGCCGGGCCATGCGCAGCATCACCAGCTCCGCCACCTCCTGGACGCTACGGGCCAGGTCCATCTCTTTGGCGGTCAGGGTTGACTCCGGCTGTCTCGGCGGCCCTCCGAACAGGTCGTGAAAGGCCGGCGAGGTCATGGTCAGCCCCTGGCAGTAGTTGAAATACTTCATGTTCAGCCGGAAGGAGCCGTCCTCCTTGAGGTCCATCAGGTGTTCGAGGATCAGGTCCTTGTATTTCGGTTCGCCATAGGGGGCCAGCCCCATCACCTTGTACTCACCGGAGTTGACCTTGAAGCCGGTGTAGTAGGTGAAGGCGGTGTAGAGCAGACCGAGGCTGTGGGGGAAGGTCAGTTCGCCCTTCAGATTGACCTTGTTGTCCTGGCCCACCCCCCAGGAGGCGGTGGCCCACTCGCCGACCCCGTCGAGGGTCAGGATGGCCGCGCTCTGGAATGGCGAGGGCAGGAAGGCCGAGGCGGCGTGGGACTGGTGATGCTCGGGGTAGACCATCGTCCCCTCGTAGCCCAGGGCCTTCTTGATCAACTCCCCCATCCAGAGTTTTTTCTTGATCCAGAGCGGCATGGCCTTGAGAAAGGAGGCGATGCCGGCGGGAGCAAATGCGAGATAGGTTTCCAGCAGCCGTTCGAATTTGATGAACGGCTTGTCGTAGAAGCAGACCCGGTCGAGATCGTCGACGGAGATGCCCGCTTCCTCGAGACAGTAGGCGATCGCCTTTTCCGGGAACCCCGGGTCGTGCTTTTTACGGGTGAAGCGCTCTTCCTGGGCCGCGGCGATAATCTTGCCATCGCGCACCAGGGCGGCGGCGCTGTCATGGTAGTAAGCGGAAATTCCCAGAATATTCATATCCCTGTTCTCGCGGTCCACACGTCACGGCCGGCAGGCGCGCGGCCGCGCGGTTCAGGCACTGCAGACGGCCCGGCTGTCCGGGATTAGAAAATGGCGTAGATGAAGGGCGCCAGTGAGGAGCCCTCGGTGGCCACGATCAAGATCGCCATGACCAGCAGGAAGAGAATGATCGGTGCCAGCCACCATTTTTTGCGGACCCGGAGGAAGGCCCAGATATCGCCCAGCATAGTGAATTTGGATGCCAGATTGCCCATGATTGAATCTGATTCCTGTTGGTTAATGGAAGCCCATCCCGGGGAAAAGGTAACCAAGCGCCCCGCCGCGGGGCAAACCGTAATCCTGGTGGCAAAACGCTCCCGGGAACCATACGCCCTGGCGCGGGATGCGGGCTAACTCTGGTCGCCTCTTGTTTTGGTGGTCCAGGGCTCGAAGACCAGCATCACCGCACCATTGTCGGAGCGGGAGCAGTGACGGAGGCCGTGGGGAATCAGCACGCCTTCACCCTGTTCGAGGCTTACGTTGCCTTCCTCGGTCTGGATCAGCGCGCTTCCTTCGATGATCAGGAAGAACTCGTCTTCTTCCGCGTGCGCGTGCCAGTTGAACTCACCTTCGATCTTCACGATCCGCACCACGCATTCATTGACCCGCGCGATGTTGATCGGTGACCAGTTGACCGCGATTTTGTCACGGATCGACGTAAGGTCGTATTTTTTCGGTCTCTTTCCTGCCACGTTTGCCAACCCTTCCCTGGAGTGGTTCTCCAATCCTGTTCGCGGTTCGTCGCCGGCCCGGTGCTCACGGTCGGGAAGCAGGGCTCCGGACTGCATACCCGGGTGGAAAATCAGTATATGGATAACGTGGATCGGCTGTCAATCCTGCTCGCGGCCCGGACGGCGCGCCTCCGGCACTCTCCGGGCGGTCTATGATACAATCCTGCCGCAACAGCTGGGCCATTGGGATAGCGGCCGCGGGGCCGTGCAGTTTCTCTCCAGGGAGATCGGGAAAATGATTACAGGCTTCAAGAAAATTCTGTTCCCCACCGACTTCTCCGACTGTGCCGGCCAGGCGCTGGAGCATTGTCTTGGCCTGGCCCGGGCATACGAAGCTTCGGTGACCCTGCTGCATGTCCAGATCATGCTCGACAATTCACCGGTGGAGACCGACCGGCGGGAGCTGAACGCGCTGCTCGACCGGATCCAGGGCCGGGGGGCCGAGCACCTGGAACGGCCGGCCGTCCCGGCGCTGGGAGGGGCCCTGCAGGTTGAAACAGACATTGTGCGCGGGTTCTCCCCATCGGAAGAGATCCTCAACACGTTGCGAGGGGGAGGGTATGACCTGCTGGTGATGGGCACCAACGGCCGGGGGTGGATGGGGCGCATGCTCCTGGGCAGCGTGGCCGCCCAGGTGATCCGTCTCTCCCCGGTGCCGGTCTACACGGTTCGGGAGGGGCTTGACACGCCGCTGTTCCCCGCCGAGGACGGCCGGCTGGTGGTGCCGGTGGACTTCTCCGCGGGCTCCCGTCAGGCCCTGGTTCTGGCCGCAGACATTGCATCTTCGAATTTTGCCGTAATGGACGTGGTCCATGTGATGGACAAGCCGGACTACCCGGTGTTCTATCCCGACGCCAGGGTCACCGCCCTCGAGGCCAGGCTCGAACAGAATTGCCTGCAGCAGATGCGTAAGGAAGTCGCCGAACACTGCCCGCCGGGATTGCGGGTGGAATACCACGTGCTCGAGGGCCGGCCGCATGCCGAGATCGTTCAGTATACCGAGGAGAGCGGAGCGGGGCTGGTGGTAATCGCCGGCCGCGGACTGGGCGATGGCGGCCCCCACTTCCTCGGCTCCACCGTGGAAAAGGTGGTGGCCTCCAGCGGAACGGCGGTGCTCACCGTGGCCGTCACGCCAGAGGACGCCGGGGGCGATTGAGCCAGGTATGTGCCTTATCCTCACCGATTCGCCCCGCCGCTGTGCCGGTCTCCTTAATGGGGAAGGGCAGTGGACCCGCCGTCCCATGGCGAAGCTTTCCCCGCGGTCGGCGGCGCTCTGGCAAGCCATGGGCTGCGGCCCGGACCCCTGGACCGCCCCGCTGGCCGGCTCGCTGGCCCCGGGGAATTTCTGGCGCAATCTGCTGGTGATCGGCGATGCGCCGGCATCCCAGTTCGATATCCTCCACGAGATGCTGCGCCGCGAACCCCAAACCGGGCCGGTGGCCTGCCTGGCCCTGGCCGGAAGCGGGTTCCACGGGCACCGCGGCCGCAGTTGGGCCGCGGAGACGGGGAACATCCACCTCTCGGTGGGGTTGCCGGTGAATCTCCAGGCCACCGCCACGCTGCCCCTGCTGATCATGCTTCCCGCGGTGGCGGTGGTGGACGCCGTGCGGACGGTGACCGGTGGCCGGGTGGTGCCGGGGATAAAGTGGGTCAATGACATCCTCGTCGAGGGGCGGAAGGTCGCCGGGGTGCTCACCACCACCCAGACCCGGGGGCGGCTGGTCGAAGCGGTGACCCTGGGCATCGGCCTCAACGTCTCCGGCGCACCGCAGGTGCCGCCAACGCCCTTCGTGCCCCGCACCGGCGCGCTGCACGAGTTCTCCGGTGACGAAGAGCCGGCTGTATTCAGTGTGTTACAGCATCTGCTGGGGGCGCTGGGCCAGCGGCACCTGGACCTGCTGGCCGGGGGCGGGGAGTCACTGCTCCGGGCCTACCGGGAGGCCTCGCTGGTGGTCGGGCGGCGGGTCAGGGTCTGGGACGAGTGCGAGGGTGAGTGCGGTGCGGAAGAGCCCTGGCCGCCGCCGCTGGCTGCGGGCCGGGTGCTCTCCATCGAGGCCGACCTGACCCTGCGGATGGAGGGGCGCGACGAGCCGGTGACCGGCGGCCGCCTGGCCTTTGAATCCTCCTGTGACCGCCTGATCATAAAAAAATAGTAGTAGGCCCAGAAAATCGCCCAACGGTGTTGCCACGACAAACCACCGGGTGTATGCTTTGGAGCGCGATCGGCCCGCCGATTCACCGGTCGCAAGATGCCATACCGGGCGCGGCCGGAACGGCGGCCGGCAGCGCTCAATCTCATTGCGAACAGGAGCGGAGGAGAGCGTCTTGGGCGAGGTACACATTCTCTCGGCCTGCAGCATCGCCTTCCTGGCGGTGTTCGTGCTTCTGGCCTTTCTGGCGGTTGTCATGCAGTTGATCATGGCGGTCTTTCCGGAGCGCAAAGCCGTTCTGGATTCGGTCCTGGTTGCTGCCATATCCAGCACGGTTTCCACATTGATCCCCGGTGCCAGGGTAACGCGTATTGAGGAGGAGTCATGATCTTCACTGAAAAGGCGAAGAAGATCAGGGTGATGTTCACCCCGTTTCGTGACGGATTGCAGAGTTCATTCGGCGGCAAAGCCCGGCTGAAGGACATCCTGCCGGCCATGGAGTTTTCGGCCAAGGAGGCCAAGATCCGCCACTTCGAGTTCGGCGGGGGCGCCCGATACCAGGCGCCGTACTTCTACGTCGGCGAGGATCCCTTCGAGTGCCAGGACAAGATGCGCGAGGCTGTGGGGCCCGACGCCGATCTGCAGATCCTGACCCGTTCGGTTTCCGGCGTGACGCTGACCACCCAGCGGCTGAGCGCGCTCTCGCTGCAGGCCAAGCTGATGCGGAAGCACGCCACCACCTGGGACCGCAACTTCGACTACATGAACGATGTCGAGAACCTGATCAAGACCGGCCAGTCGATCATCGAGAGCGGCATGCACCACCAGGTCTGC
>JAQAZP010000220.1:0-5480 GCA_032127265.1 Acidobacteriota bacterium | reverse complement strand
TCGAGCGCAAGGACCTGAACATGAATGCCCTGCTGCAGGGCATCGTGGCCGATGCCTCCTTCGAGGCGGAAGCCCGGGGCTGCCGGGTGCAGCTGGAAGCGGAGGAAGGCTGCCGGTTCAAGGGCAACGCCGACATGCTGCGCAGCGCGGTGGAGAACGTGGTGCGCAACGCCGTGCACCACACGGCGGAGGGGAGCACGGTGGTTGTGACCATGGAGAGGGCGGCGGGGGCGGCCGGCCCCGGACTGCGCCTTGCGGTTCGGGACAATGGCCCGGGGGTGGACGAGGACCAGCTGGAGAGCCTGTTCCGCCCGTTCTTTCGCACCACCGACGCCCGTGACCGGCTCAGCGGGGGCAGCGGCCTCGGTCTGGCCATCAGCTCCAGCGCCATCAGGGCGCACGGCGGCAGCATCCATGCCGAAAACGCTCTGGAGGGCGGTCTGAGGGTGGAGATCAGCCTGCCTGCCTCACCCCCCTGAGACAGAAAGGAATTAAAGCCCGGACTTCTCGCTGGGCATCGTCGCGAGGGGCCGGAGACGCATTGAGATGCGGTGCTTTCGATAGATGAGCGACGGGAGGCGTAGCCGGAGGCCACGTTGACCGAGCGAATTCGAGAAAGCGCCGCAGATCATTGTGTATCCGGTTCCGCAGCAGATGGACAGTGAGAGGTCCGGGCTACAAAAGTTCGCCGATCCGGCGCTCCAGTTCCGCCCGGTAGGTGCGGCTCAACTTGAGCGAGTCACCGCTCTCCAGCACTACTTCGTATTCCCCCCGGCAGGCGGGCTTCATTTCCACGATCCGGTCGAGGTTGACGATGGTGGAGCGGTGGATTCGGACAAAGCGGGCCGGGTCCAGCAGGCGCTCCACCCCGGTCATGGTTTCGCGCATCAGGCGGGTGGCCCCGCCGACGTGAAGGCAGATGTAGTTACCTTCAGCCCCGATCCAGTCGATGCTGTCCAGCTGCACGAAAAGAATCCGGCCGGGGGACTTGACCAGCAGCCGCTGCGGCCCCTGGCTGGTTGATGAGCGGTCGGCCGGGCCGGTCCGGCGGCCTTCCTGGTCGCCGTTGCCGCCCGACTCACCGCGGGAGCGGGCCTCGGTGAGCGCCCCGATCAGCTGGTCCCGTTCTTCAGCTGCGCCGAGAGAATCGAACAGGCGGGCATCGAGGGCAAAGACCTCGTAACCGCCGTCTGTGCTGAGAAAAATAACCGGGGGATGGTGTTCTGGACTTGTGGTCATGGGGACGGCAGCCCTCCGGGCATTGAACGGAAAAACCAGCGTACCAACCGGTCAGCGTCAGCACTCGTTCCTGCGACCCACCCCCACTTGACCCGGCGAATAGCTCCTGCCTAATACTTACCACAGGAGAAATCGGTCCGCTCGGGGCTCCAGTTTTGTAAACGCAGGGCGCAGGATAAAGTTCCTCTGAAATATTTTGGCTTTTCAAACGTTATACAGATGTATGATTAATGGAAACACTCGCAGCACAAGAGACGTAAAGAAGAGCATGGGGCCATCGGTTCTGACGCCGTTTCTGCGAGAATGGCCTTTCGCCGCATTCAGAAAAACAGAGGAGTGGAATATGCGCCAGCCGGCGCCGGAGAACAGCGGAACACATCCCCTGCCCATGATGCAGGTTCACCAGCTGGTCAAGACCTATGACAACCACCGCGTGGTGGACCGCCTGAGCCTGGCCCTCAAACCGGGCGAAGTCCTGGGCCTAGTGGGCCCCGCGGGGGCGGGCAAGAGCACCACGCTGCGCTGCCTGGCCGGGGTGACGCCGGCCACCGCGGGCAGCATCGCGGTGGGCGGCCTCGACCTCGCCCTTTACCCGGCGGAGGCACGGCGGCAACTGGTGTTCATCCCCGAAGAGCCGCGTCTGCTCGAGCACCTCACCGTCTGGGACCACATGATTCTGCAGGCCCGGACACGGACCGACGCCCGGAGCCTGGAGCGCGCCAGGTCGCTCCTCGACGAGTTCGACCTGGGAACCCTGCTCGATGCGGTTCCCCGCCAGCTGGACCGGCAGCAGAAACAGGCGCTGATGCTCGCCGCCGCCCTGCTCCACCGGCCCCGGGTGCTGATCCTCGACGAACCTTTTGCCGGGATCGAACCGGCAGCCGTGCAGCGAACCCGGGAAACCATCCTGCGTATCGCCGGCGAGGGCACCGCGGTGATCTTCTCCTCCCGCGAACTGTGCCCGCTGGAGGGTTTTTGCCAGCGGGTGGTGATCATCCTCGACGGGAAAACGGTCTTCCAGGGCACCCTCGAGGAAACCCGCCGGGCAGCACCGCAACTGCGAACCCTCACCGGCCTGGATGCGATTTTCACCCACGCCCCCTCCGGCAACGCCTGATTCATCTCCTCCCTTTTCCGTCACCCGTTCCCCCATTTTTATGCCTGCAGGAATCCTGCAGGCATAAAAATGGGGGAAGCCGCAGCCATCAAGCGGCTTCCCCGTCCATGTGGCGTTTACCCTCTGGAGGTCAGAAGGAGTATTTCAGGCCGACAACGAAGTTGCCCGCCTGCTGCCAACTGTTAGCGGTTCCGAAATTGGCGACATCATCCTCGCGGCGGCCAGTGATGAACTGGTTGTTGGTCACGTTGAAAGCGTCAAGGATCACACTCAGTTCCGTGTCACCGATGTTGAAGTCCTTGGTCAGCCGCAGGTCGAGCCACCAGATGTGGCCCAGGCGGTTGGAGCCGCGCGGCTCGGTGTAGTAATCCCAGCCGTCAAAGGCGTTGGTGTTGGTACCCGGCAGCCGGTAGTCGCCCACGATGCCGATGCGGGTGTACGGCCGCCCGCTGCGCCAGCCGATGCCGGCCCCGGCGATGATGCCCCAGGGCAGGTGGTAGGAGCCGTTGAGCTTGAGATAGTGCCGGTCGTCCCACGGCAAATAGCCGTAACGGTTGATGCCCGCCTCGGTCATGTCAAAGGCCTCGGTGGTTCCTTCGGCCTGCTGACCGTTGGCGATGGAGCCCTTGGACTGGGAGAGGGTGTAAACCAGCAGGAACTGGTAGTTGTTGGAAAGGCGCTTCTTCAGCTGCAGTTCGAGGCCCTTGTACGTCCGTTTGGCCTCGGGAATGTTTGTCACGTAATACCAGACATCGCTGGTCTCGCCGGCCCGGACCGCGGCCTCGTTGCCGATCCGGTCCTCGATCATCCCGTCCTGCCAACTGTAAATCACCTTGGCCCCGGCCGAGAAATCAGCGGCGAACTCGAACTCGTAGCCAGCCACGATTTCGTCCTTCATGTTCGGGTCGAGATTGGGGTCGGCGATATTGGTGTTCTCACCGCCGCCGGTGACCCTGATCACTTCCCAGTTCGCCGGATTGGTGGGATCGGCGGGGTCGTAGGTCCCCTGGTACTCGGTGGTGACATTGGTGCCCCGGTTGATGAACTGGCCGAGGTAGGTGCCCACCGCGTCGTAGTAGCGGCCGTAGTTGGCGTAGACCTTGGAGCGGCCGTCACCATTGACGTCCCAGGCGACACCCAGACGAGGGGCAATCAGGTTGTCGAAGCTGTAGACCCGCTCACCGACATCGTTGGTCTGGGTCTGCTTCTCGTAACGCAGGCCGAGGTTGAAGGACCAGTTGTCGTGCCAGGTCCAGGCGTCCTGGGCGAAGAAGGTCAGGATGTCGCCGCTGTTTGTGGTGGAAAGGTTGGTCTGGTGCGTCCAGAGATCGGGACGCGCCACTCCGGTCTGGTTGTTCCAGCGGTTGATGGTGAAAGCGTCAGGATAGATCGCGTCCTCGGTATACTCGAAATCCTGGTATTCAGCACCGAACTTGAAGTTGTGCTCGCCGGCCCAGTCGCCGCGGTAATAATTGAGCACCGCGGAGTACTGCTGGCGTGGGCGGTTGATGTCGGTGGTCGGGCCGCTGTTGCCATACTGGATCTGGCCGGCACCGTTTTGATCGTCAAAGATAACGTCGTCCGTCGCGGCGGCATTGGCCGGGCCGACGGTCAGATTGACTTCGTGAGAGGCCACTCGGGTTTCAAGAAACAGGTTTGGAGTGAAAATGCTGGTCCACTGCAGCTTGTAGAGAAAACCGCCCTGTTCCTGGATCTCATAGGCACTGGCCATGATGTCCGGGTCGAGAGAGTCGCGGCTGTCAATGGAGGCCGGGTCGATGGAGACCTGCCCGATGATCTTGTTGTCCGGGTTGAGCTGCCAGGTCAGCTTGCCCATGTACTCTTCAAAAATCTCGCTGCGGCTGATCGTCTCGTCGAAATCGTTGATCCCCTGGATTCGGCGGGTGAAGTTGTTGTAGGAACCAAAGAACCAGAGTTTGTCACGCAGGATCGGGCCGCCGATGGACAGGCCGGGTTCGATCTCGTACTGGTCTTCCTGCTCCACCGCCCCGCGGTCGGACTGCTGGTGCCGGGTCATGTCGAGGTTGGTGTAGTAGACGGGGACGGCGCCGTGGAACTCGTTGCCCCCCGACTTGGTCACCACGTTGGCGATGGCCCCGGTGGCCCGGCCGTACTCGGCCTCGAAGGCCCCGGTCTTCATCTCCACTTCCTGGATTGCCTCGTAACTGAAATTGAGGCCGAATTGTCCATTGGCGTTGTCGGTGGTGTCCACGCCGTCCACAAGGTAGACGTTGTCCGAGGTGTCGGCACCGTGGACGTTGACATTGCCCGCACCGGCCACGCCGGCCGCCATCTGCATCGCGTCGAAGTAGGTCCGCCCAGTGGGGATGTCCTCCATGAACTCGTAGGTGATGGTCTCGCTGATCGACGATCTCCTGGCGTCGATCAGCGGGGCTTCGGCGGTCACCGTGATCTCCCCCAGGTCGCCGCTGCCTTCGGAGAGGGTGAAGTCGACCCGGGAGTTGGCGCCGATATTGACCGTGATGTCGGTCTGGATCACCGCCTGGAAGCCGTCGAGGGCGGCACTGACCTGGTAGCCGCGGCCCACGGGGACCAGCGGCAGGCGCCAGCGGCCCTCACTGTCGGTGATCGCCATGCGATCACCCTGGAGGACCTGGCCGGTTATTGTTACCGTCACCCCGGGAAGGGGGACGCCGCCGGCATCGATCACCACCCCGGACATGGTGCCGTCCTGGGTGTCGGCCGGCGCCGAGGGCGCGATAAAGCCGACGATGAATACGGCAGCGAGGAAAAGCTGAAGGATTTTTCTACACATTGCCACTGACCTCCACATTAAATTGGAACCTGTTTGGTGAACTCGTGAATTCAGGGGTCACGAATCTCGAGACACTTGCGATCCGGCTGACTCACCTCCTTTTCAAAGGCTCCCGGCACGTCATCCCCCCTCTTCTGCTGTTTTCACCAAACATTCTGATCACTGGCACGTGTTCGTTATTGTTCTTGTCGAATCTTTTTTACGGCGAACCGCCGGGACGAACGGTCCGCCGTTTGATTGTGGCTATCCGGTTCTGTTCTTCGCTTCCTTCGGTTAGCTGAGCCCCGTCCCTTCCGGAAGCGTGTGCTGCGCATCCTGCCGGCGTTT
>JAQAZP010000219.1:0-36922 GCA_032127265.1 Acidobacteriota bacterium | reverse complement strand
CGTTTCGCTGAGTTCAGCGAACGGGCCATCGACATAGACGGAGAAATCTGGACCGAGATCCGGCTGGGCAGCGAGAGCCCGATGAAGGTTCCCGGCGCCCCGGCCCTGCCCGACGTGTCACGCAGCCTGATCATCCCCGATGACCGTCACATGACGGTGCGGGTGCTGAACAGCGAGTGGTATGAAGTGAACGGGATGCGGGTGGCCCCGTCCCGCGGTTTCATCCTCCGCACGGTGGACCCGGCCTCGGTGCCCTACTCTTTCGGAAAGATCTACGGCAGCAGCTCCCTGTTCCCCGCTGCTGAAGCACGCCTCGGTGAACCCTATATCCTCCGCGACCACCGCGGTGTGGTATTGACGGTGAACCCCTTCCGTTACAGCCCGGCCCTCCAGTTGCTGCGGGTCTGCCGCGAGATGACCGTGGAACTCCTGGCCGACGGCCCGGGCACGGTGAACGTGCCGGAGAGCAGCGCCTTCCAGCACAAGCAGAGCGCCTCGTTCGAAGACATCTACAAGACGCACTTCATCAACTATCAGCGGACGGAAGACCGCTACACGCCCCTGGACGAAGAGGGCGGGATGCTGATCATCTGCCACGACGACTGGATTTCCAATATCCAGCCGCTGGCCGCGCACAAGACCGCCCGTGGGATCAGCGCCAGCGTGGTGGGCGTCTCCACCATCGGCAACGACTCCACCACGATCAAGAACTACATCCAGTCGGCCTACGACTCCAGTGACCTGGCCTTCGTGCTGCTGGTGGGTGACGGCGGCCAGGTGGACTCGCCGCGGACGTCGGGCGGATCGTCGGACCCCTCCTACTCCAAGCTGGCCGGCAGCGACAACTACCCCGACATCCTGGTCGGCCGCTTCTCCGCCGGCTCTGCCGCCGACGTGGACACCCAGGTCCAGCGGACCATCGACTACGAAACCAACGGTTCCACCGTGGCCGACTGGTACTGGAAGGGCATGGGCGTGGCCTCGAACCAGGGCCCGGGCGACGACAACGAATACGACAACGTGCACATCGGCAATATCCGCACCGAGCTGCTGGCCAATGGCTACACCGCCGTCGACGAGATCTACGACCCTTCGGGCACAGCGTCCCAGATCAGTCTGGGCCTGAATGAAGGCCGCGGGATCATCAACTACTGCGGCCACGGCTCCACCACTTCATGGGGCTCCACCGGCTTCTCCAACTCCAACGTCAACGCGCTGGACAACACGGGGAAACTGCCCTTCATCTTCAGCGTGGCCTGCGTCAACGGCGACTTCGACGGCCCCACCTGCTTTGGCGAGGCCTGGTTGCGGGCCACCAGCAGCGGTGATCCCTCCGGCGCGGTGGGTGCCTACATGAGTTCGATCAACCAGTCATGGGATCCGCCCATGGAAGCCCAGGACGCATTCAACTTCCTGATCAGCGGCCAGGACTACCACAGCTACGGCGCTCTCTGCTTCGGCGGTTCCTGCTCGATGATGGACGAGTATGGCAGCGGCGGGGTGGACATGTTCAACACCTGGATCATTTTTGGCGATCCGTCACTGATGGTCATCGGTACCGGCGAGCCGGCCGCGCCGGCGCAGATCGTCACCGGCCCGGGACCGGGCCCGGTCAACGCTCCGCTGGTGCGCACCTTCGCCCCCGAGACCAGCGGCACCATGACCTCCGAGTTCATGGCCTACGGTGTGGAGCAGTACGGGGTCAACGTGGCCTGCGGTGACATCACCGGTGACGGCCACTGCGAGATTATCACCGGCCCGGGGCCGGGCATCGTGTTCGGGCCCCACGTCCGGGTTTTCGATTTCGAGGGGACCCCGGTGGGCAGCGGGACCAGCTTCATGGCCTATGGCACCCCGCGCTACGGGGTCAACGTGGCCTGCGCCGACCTCAACGGTGACGGCACCGACGAGATCCTCACCGGCGCCGGCCCGGGCGCGGTCTTCGGCCCCCACGTGCGGGCCTTTGAAATGAGCGGCGCTTCGCCTTCAGCCCTTCCCGGTGTCAGTTTCTTCGCCTACAACACCCCGAAATGGGGCGTCAACGTCTGTGCCGGTGACATCGACGGCGACGGGATGGATGAGATCGTCACCGGCGCCGGACCGGGCGCGGTCTTCGGCCCCCACGTGCGGGGCTGGAACGTGGACGGCGGCACCGCCGCTCCGATCCAGGGGGTCAGCTTCCTGGCCTACGCCACCAACCAGTATGGTGTCCGGGTGGCCTGCGGCGACATCGACGGTGACGGCATCGACGAGATCCTCACCGCGCCGGGTCCGGGAACCGTTTTCGGCCCGCACATCCGCGCCTGGAACTGCGACGGCGGAACCCTGACCCCGATCAGCCAGGTCAGTTTCATGGCCTACCCGGCCCTGAGCACCTTTGGCGCCACGGTGGCCGCGGCCGACGTGGATGGTGACGGGATCGACGAGATCATCACCGGCGCCGGCCCGGGCGAGACCCATCCCGCCTCGGTTAAGGCCTGGAACTGGGACGGCGAGGGCACGGTGGACGAGATCCCCGAACTCTCCTTCGACGCCTACGAAACGGGCTACGGGGTGAACGTGGCCGGCGGCCGCCGCTAGACGTCACGACAACAGCAAGCAACATCAGCCCGCCGGCAACGGCGGGCTTTTTTTGTGTGCACATTAATTCTATTTTGCACTACGGGAACGGCAAGGTAACCGCCGGCAGGTGGACACTCTCCCCCACCCCGGGCGGTGTGAAGGGGATGAACGCGTAGTCCTGCCACTGTACCCAGCGGTAGAGCGAATCCTCGAGAGGGCGGTGGAAGCGGAACTCCACCGCTTCGGGGCGGTTGTCCGCCGTCACCTGCCGGATCACCACTTCGAGATCGGCCAGCTCGATGCGCTGGCCCACGGTGAATGGCTGGTCGCCGCGGTAGATCCGGTCGAACATGCGGTACATGTTGCGGATATCCACCGGTGGCGGGGATGCCTCCCCGGGAACCGGTGCGCCGAGGTGCGAAAGGAACCCACCATCCGCCGTGAGCAGCAATATCCGCTCATTGGTGCGGCGAATCTCCAGCGGCTGGACACCGGAACCGAGGACGTAGCCGCGCAGGGACCTGGTGCCGCCATCGAGGATGTGGATCAACCAGGCGTACATGTTGATCGCCACGGTGGGTGTGCTGACGGTCACTACCACCTGTTGCGAGCTCCCGCTCAAAGGGAAGCCGGCCGCTTCCCTGCCCCCCAGCAGGTCCCCGGCCTGCCTGACATGCTCGGCGGTATGGGAAAGGACGATGGGTGAAAGGCCGAGGTGGACGATGATCAGCAGCACCACCACCGCGCGGGCCGGATAGCCATACCACCACCCGCGCGGCACCCAGCGCTCCTTTGACAGCACACCGGAAAGAAACAGCGCCAGCAGGCCGATACCGCCGATCCCCACAAAATGAAGCAGACGGGTGGAGGCGGTGGTGGAGCAGACCGGCAGGACAGCCAGCAGCATACCGGTGAAAAAGAACCGGGCCAGGCGGTCCCGGCGGAACAGCGGCAGCAGCAAAGCCACGGCGATCAGCAGAACCACCAGGGCGGCCAGCCAGACTACCCGGCCCACATCCGCCGGCATCAGGTAGACTAGGTCGGCCGGGAAGCCGATCTGGCCGAAGAGCAGGACCGGCGCATTGCGGGCGGCCTGCCCGAGAAAGATCAGCGGGTCGGATGCCGGGTCGACGTAGGTCCCGGAGCCACTGACGCCATAGCCCATCGCCCTGTAAGCCGCGGCCCAGCCCAACCCGATGAGGCCGCAGGGAACCAGCGATCCCAGACGCCGCCACCAGGACGCCTGATCGATGAACAGGGCATGAGCCAGCAGGTAGCCGCCGATGGCCAGGGCGCCTTCGTTGGAAAGCAGGGCAAGCAGGAACGCCACCGGGGCCAGCGCCGCACCAGGCATCCACTTCTCGTGGCGCCAGCGGTGGTGGGCCAGCAGGGCCAGCAGGCCGAAGAAGAGGCCGATCATCGCGTTGCGGTTGGCCAGCCAGACCGCGGGCATGGCGTGGGCGTCCTCCAGAGCGAAGAGCAGGGTGGCCAGCCCGGCAACCCAGGCCGTTGTGAACAGGCGGCGGTACAGCCACCCGGCAGCCAGCACCGCCGCCGCCAGCCAGAGCAGCGAGTGAAAGTGCATCAGCCGCGGATCGTCGGGCCAGGCCCGATAATCGAGCCAGTGGGTCAGGCTGGAGAGCGGGCGAAAAAAACCGATACTCAGCTCGGGAGTGGTGAACCAGGGGAGATAGCCCTCGGAGATCCACTGCCGGACGGTCTCCTCGCCACGCATGAAATCGAAGAGGCCGGTGGGCGTCCGGACGAGAAACTCCAGGTCGGGCCTGGTGAGTGCGGCTCGGTGAAAGTGGTCGTCGATCTGCCAGCCCAGCTGCATCGCCGAAGCGCAGAGCAGCATGGCCAGCAGGGCCAGCACCCAGGGCAGGCGGTGCCAGGCCAGAAACCGCTTGAGCAGCATCCGCAGCATCAGGCCCCTGATCATCGGCCTCACCGTCAATCCGTTACTCTCCGAACATGGGGTTGCCGCTCAGCAGTAAGGTCTCCCGGCTGGTGTCCTCCTTGAGGTCCATCTCCTCCACCAGGATCGAGGGGGTGACGATGGACACCGGGATGATGATCGCCGAGGACATGGAAGCCAGACGCATGTTGGTCAGCTTGGGATCGTCGCCCATCATGCCCACGTCGCGCATGGTGCGCACCGACACGTCATCGAACACCAGACCGCGCACCAGCTCCATCTTGCCGCCATCCACGTAGACCTTGTAGGCCCATACCGGGGCGCTGAGCAGCTGGTCGCTGTCGTCCCCTCCCGTGGAACTGCGGCGGTACGGGATCGAAAACCGCGGCTCATCCAGCCTGGTGACCAGCAGACCGTATTCCAGGCCAAAGTCGCTGGCCAGCTGCCGCAGCTTGTCCCACATGGCGTTTGCCGGCTCAGAGGTCTCCACGAAGAGATTGGTCACCGTGGGCATGGGCCAGAGCATCGGTGAGGCCCAGACGTGACCATTGGATTCGGCGATCTCCTTGATCGGTTGGCGGCCCATGGGCAAGTTTGTGAGACGGCCATCCTTTACCAGAGTTACGGGCCGGCTGGCCACACCCTGATCATCCACCTCGAGATGGCCGGCCAGGTGCCGGCCTTCCCAGGTTTCACGGGTGGGGTCGTCGGTGATGGTGACGAACTCGGGAAAGACCCGCCGGTTCATCTTGCCCGCCAGCTTGGGGTCGGGGAACGAACGGCTCATCCACTCGTTGGCCAGCAGGGGTTTGCGCGGGGGTGAGAGCTGAACCGCGAAAAGCTGAGCCACGAACTGGGCGGCCGCGTCGCCGCTGAACAACACCGGACCGGAGTACCTGTCGAGCCGTTCGGCGGCGGCCATCTTCTGCAGATACGATGCCATGACCGACACATCCGCCACCAGCCGGTCGCCCTCGGGCAGTTCGTCTCCGGCCGCGGTCATGTAGCGCTGGAAACTGGTGAGCCGCTGACCGTCGGCGGCCTGGGTGGTGGCACTGATCTCGAATTCCACGATCACCCGTCCCTTGAGGTGCCGGCTCCCCTCGCTGTTCATGTAGCGCTTGTTCAGCGCCACGGAATAGAGACGCACATTCCAGTCCTGGAGCGAACTGAACTCGCCGAGGGTCTTTGCCGCCAGCCGCACCCGATCCTCCCATCCGGGGAGATCACGTTCCAGCACCGCCGGCTCGTCCATCTTCATCAGCGGCTCCGCCGGGCTGAAGTCGTCCAGTGGCTCGCGCGCCGGGTGGGCCTGGAGGTAGGACTGCTTGCCGGCCAGGTTCTCCAGGGCCAGCTTGTAGTTGCTGTCGGTGGCCAGCCAGATCTGGTGCCGCAGGGCGTTGTAGTCGTCCTCGGCCACCATGCGGGTCCGGGCATGGCCCATGCTGCGCCACCCGCCGATGTAGCCGGTGTTGTCCAGGGCCGGCTCGCCCACCCGCAGTTCGACGTAGAGGTAGCGTTCGCGGCTCTCTTCACGGTTGAGAATCGCACCGTAGCGCGCCTCCACAAGGGCCGTGTCGTTGTCCTGGACCAGGTAGCTGAGGAAATAGGGACGGGCCATTCCCTCGATGACCAGCTGCTCCATGGACCGCTCCAGCTCGTCGGACATGGCGCGGAACACGGCGTCATCAGCAGCCGCGGAGGAAGAGACCAAAGCGAGAACGGCTAGCAGGAGGATGGCGGCACAGCGTGTCAGTAAGCTTTTCATCGGCTTTCCTCCTTCCCGGGATCATGCCCCGGCGGCGGCAGGATCGGCGGCTTGTCCTGGCTCTTGCTCCGCTTCTCCACCTCGATCTCCGCCACCAGGATGCTGGGCGAGATGGCGGAGACCGGGACCGAGCCCGATTCCGCGCCACAGGTGCCGTTGAACACGCCGTCATCGTCCCCGGCCATCAGGATTTTGCTGAAACTGGTCAGCGGCGTACCCACCACGTCCACTCCGCGGACCACCTCGTCAGGCCGGCCGTCGGCGTATACCCGGTACACGAGCAGCGGCAGCACCTTGAACGACTGGGTGCCCCGCCGCCGGGTGGTGGTGAACCCGCCGGAGATGTCGTCGAAAACCAGGCCATAGGGCTTGTCCTGCCGGATGCACTCATCGATGAGCAACTGGCGCAGCTCATGGTAGGGAACGGTCTTATCCGAGCTGATGATCAGGTTGCCCTGCCGGGCCACCACCCCGCTGCCATACTCCCGCCGGGCGTGTCCGTTGCTCACGGGGAAACCCGCGATGGGCGAGCGGGTGGTGAGGAAGTTGCGCAGGACACCCTTGTCCACCACGGTGACCCGCTGGGCCGGCGTGCCCTCGTCGTCGAAGCGATAGAACCCGCGCAAGTCCATGCCGCCGAAAGTGTCCATGGTGGCGTCGTCGTAGATGCTGATGAACTCGGGCAGGATCGGCTCCCCCACCTTCTTGGTGAAGGTCTGCCCCTCGCTCTCGCTCTTTTGCCGGTGGCCCTCGATGCGGTGACCGAAAATCTCGTGGAAGAAGACGCCGCTGGCCCGGTTGCGCAGGATGGCCGGGCCGATATACGGCTCCACCACCGGCGCATCGATCAGCGCCTTGAGTTCCTTCACCAGGCGCTCTGCGTCGGCCATGATCGCCTCTTCCCCGGGCAGGCCGTCAAGACTCCGCGCGGAGTAGGTTTCGTTGCGCAGCAGGTCCATGCCGTCATCGGCCATCCCCTGCACCCGGAGCCAGAACCGGTGGTAGTGATTGCCGTGTTCCAGCCGGCTGCCCTCGCTGTTCGCCATAACGGTGGTCACGTCCTCCACGGTGAACCCGGCACCGGAGGTCAGGACAAAGGGGAACCCGGCGAGATAGGTCCCCACTTTTTTCAGCAGGGCCTGCCACTGCTCCACGTCCACAACGGTGTCAGCCGGCTCTTCGTTGTATTTCCGGGCCTCGGACGGCGAGAAGTCGTTGGACAGGTCCTCCTCCTCCACCATCACCTGGCGGTCGGCGAGCACCTTGGTGAAATGCTCCTGGGCCTGGTGATACTTCAGCTCGGTCTCATTCCACAGCACGGCCCGTGCCGCAGCGGGGTCGTCGGTGAGGGGAAACGGAGCCTGCCGGTAGCGCGGGCGGTACACCCCGGCACCGGACCCGCGGATCTCATGGGTGTTGTCCAGTTCCATGCTGCCCACCCGGAGGTCCACGTCGAGCCAGCGCCGCCGCTGCTGTTGTGGCTCGAAGAGCCCGCCGTCCCCTACTTCCAGTTCCAGTGTCTGAACACCGGTGACCGAATACTGCAGGTAGTAGAGGGGGACATCGGACGCCTGCCCCAGATTCTTCATTGAACGCTCCAGCTCGTCCTCCATGATCTCCAGCAGGCCGTAGGGCTGGGTCGCCCTTTCTTCCGCCGAGCAGGCCGCGGCGGCCGGCAGTACCATGCTCAGGAGCAATGCCCAAGAGAGCAGACGATTCATCGATCTCTCCTTTTCCTTGTGACGCGGACGGCACGACGGACCGGGCCCGCTCGAATAAACGCTAGACCGGCTCGAAAATCACCGCCGTTCCGTAACAGAGCACCTCCGAGACGCCGCTCATCAGTTCGGTGGCGTCGTAGCGCACGCCGATCACACCGTTGCCTCCCGCCTGCTCGGCGTGGCTGACCATCATGTTGAAGGCATCGGCGCGGGTCTTCTCGCACAGCTCGGTGAACAGGGTTATATTGCCTCCGACAATGGTCTGCAGCGATGCGCCAAGCGTGCCGAACACCGACCGGGAGCGGACCACGATGCCGCGCACCACGCCGAGAGAGCGGACCACCCGGTAGCCGTCGATTTCGAAGGCGGTGGTGGTCATACAGTGGACCTTGGCATCGGCCCTGAGCGCCTCTTTCCGCTCATCCGGGCCCAGCTGTTCGAAACAGCCGCTGCAGACGGATTCGTTCCGAAAATAGAATGTGGACGGGAAATCCTCGCCGCATCTTTCACACTTCATGATCCTCCTCCGTGCCTCAAGGTGGTGGAAAACATATAAGTGATTCTACGTTGTCTTGAGGAGCAGGGTTTCTCTTTTCAGGATAATGCAGGACAGACCCTGGGGCAATGGAAGGTCTCGGTTCGTGTTGAGAAGTGGATCAGACGTGAGGGTGGATGATCACCTTGAGACAGTCAGTGGCCCCGGCGGCCAGCCGGAACCCCTCGGCGGTATGGTCGATGGACAGACGGTGGGTGATCATCCCCTCGAGGTCCAGCTTTTTCGAAGCGATCCAGGCCAGGGCCTCTTCGGTATCGATGGGCGGACCGGCATAGGTGGGGATCAGGCTGACGTTGTTCTTCCAGAGGTCCCACAAGGGGAAGGGCACTTCGGCGTCGGGATGGGGCGGGGCAAAGATCAGCACCGTGCCCCCCGGCTCCACGCTCTGCCAGGCCTGGGCGTAGGCCGAGGGCACGCCGGCACAGACCGCCACCCGGTCGGCCCGGTGGCCGCCGAATGCCTGGCGAAGTTTCGCCGGCAGGCCGTCATCTCCGGCCTCGAACACCGCGTCGGCGCCGAAGCGGCCGGCGGCCTTGAGACGGGCCGGGGCCACGTCCACCGCGGCCACCCGAGCGGCGCCCCTGGCCTGGGCCAGCTGGATCTGCAGCAGACCGGAAAGCCCGGCGCCGATCACCAGCACATTCAGGCCGGGGCGGAAATCGGCCAGCCGCTGGCCGCGCACCACGCAGGCCAGCGGCTCGACGAACGAGCCCTCGTCGAACGAAACATTGTCAGGCAGCAGGGCCATGCCGCGGTCGACGTTGATCGCCGGGATCCGGGCGTACTGGGCAAAGCCGCCGGGCTCGATGTTTGTGCTGCGCAGGGTGGTGCAGACCGAGTGCTGGCCCATCAGACAGGGGCGGCAGGTGTTGCAGGGCACGTGGTGGGTGACGTAGACCCGGTCGCCCGCCTTGTATTTCGTCACCGCCTCGCCGGCCCGCTCCACCACGCCGGTCAGTTCGTGGCCCAGCACCAGCGGGGCCTTGGCCGCCCGGTACCACTCCATCACGTCACTGCCGCAGAGGCCGCTGGCCTCGATGCGCAGCAGCAGCTCGTCCTGGCCGATGGCAGGGACCTCGCGCTCCTCGATGCGCACGTCGTGATTGTTGTAGTAAACGGCGACCTTCATCTTCATCATAAAACCCCAAGCGAAGGTCCCTTGATCCTTTACTCCGGCGACGTCTGGAGCCGCAGGCGACCGGAGCCGGGTGAAGGATCATGGGACCGAGGACTACCCCTCGTTCTTGATCAGCTCGTAGAGCTTGAACGCCTGGTCCACCGAGTTGTTGTCGTGGACGATGGAGCGCACAGCCCTGATCATCCCCACCGGGCAGTCGGACTGGAAGATGTTGCGGCCCATGTCCACCCCCCGGGCCCCGTCGTTGATCGCGTTGTAGGCCATCTGCAGGGCATCCCGCTCGGGGATCTTCTTCCCACCGGCGATGACGATGGGCACCGGGCAGCCGTTGACCACCTTCTCGAACCCCTCGCAGTAGTAGGTCTTGACCACGTGCGCCCCCAGTTCGGCGGCGATGCGCGAGGCCAGGCCGAGGTAGCGGGCGTCGCGGACCATGTCCCGGCCCACCGCGGTCACGGCCAGGATCGGGATGCCGTAGCGCTCGCCCTCGTCACACAGCTCGGAGAAGGCCAGCAGGGTCTGCCGCTCCTTGGGCGCGCCGACGAAAATGGAGAGGGCCAGGCCCGAGACGTTCATGCGGATGGCGTCGTCGATGGCCACGCAGCGCCCCTCGTTGTCCAGGTCGGTGAGCACGGACGTGCCGCCCGAAGCCCGCATCACCACCGGCAGGTTCAGCTCGGGGGGGATGCAGTTGCGCAGGGCGCCGCGGGCGATCATCAGGCAGTCGGCGTGGGGCAGCAGGTCCTTCACCGTCTCACCCGGCCGCTCGAGGCCGCTGGTGGGCCCCTGGAAATAGCCGTGGTCGATGGCCAGCATGACGGTGCGGCCCGATTCGGGCCGCAGGATACGGCTCAGGCGGTTCTTCATTCCCCAGTCCATGGTTCTGCCCTCTCTGTCCGGTTGTTATGGTCAAGGTGGTTAACGGTCAACATGGTGAAATTCGAGAGGAAAGTGTAATCGATAAGCGCGGAAGGTGTCAAAAAGCTACGCTTCAGGAAAGAAACGGATTGATCCTCACCAGCACGAGGGAAATGTGCCACGAGCTTGTCTCCGGGAATCGACTTACGACCACCGGGACAGGCTCAATCGTTTCCATGATCGGCAACATGGGGAATCCGGATCTCATACTTGGTCTCCGGATGCCGGGTGATGATCATCGTCCCGCGCAGTTGGGTGATCATTTCCTTGATGATCTGCATCCCCAGGCCCTCCGTCTGTCCCGGAACCACGGCTGCCGAGAGCCACGTTCCGGAATCACCCACCACCAGGGAGAGATGATCGGACAGCCTGGTACAGGTGACGGTGATCACCCCTGGTTGCCCTTCGGGGAAAGCGTGTTTGATCGTGTTCGTGGCCAACTCATTGATCATGATGGCCAGGGGGATGGCTTCACTGATCGGTATGGTGAACGCCTCGCAGCAAATGTCCACACGGATTTCCGGACGATCATAGGTGCGTACCAGGGTCGCCAGCAGGTCATGCAGGTAATTTCCGAAACTGATCCGCGCAGGATTATCCGTCTTGTAAAATTTCTTGTGAATCATACCGATGGAATTGATCTTGGATTGAATATCAAGAAGGATATTCCGGGCCTCGGGGGAAGCCACGTTGCGAGACTGCAGGGAAATAATGCTGGTGATCATCTGAAGGTTGTTGTTGACGCGATGATTGACCTCCTTGAGGAGGATCTCCTTTTCTTTCAGCGAAGCCCGAAGTTGATCTTCATATTTCTGTTGCCGGGTCACATCTCGAACGATGCCGCAGATTTCTCGGACGGTTCCCCCTTCATCCAGCAGCGGGACCTGAATCGTGTGAAAGGTCTGTTCGACTCCCTGCACGTTCACCGAGCGCACCTCATCGATCACCTTTCCGAGAAACGTCCCGTCGTCAACCTCCCTGATTTTCTCAGCGGATGCCCGATCAAAAAGATCTTCCGGGCACTTGCCAAGAATATCCTTTTCCGTCAGGCCAAGCAGGTTCTGCATGGCTTTGTTCACATAGGTGTACTGTCGTTGATGGTTTTTGAGGAATATACAGTCGACAGCCGTATCGGCAATAGCCTTGAACTTCAATTCGCTGTGCCGGAGGGCTTCAGTCAGCTTCATATTGTTTCTCATTCTTCTGGAAAAAAGGGCGAATCCTGCGGGGCATGCATCTCTGCGGCACAAAAAGGGCCGGATCGGGATAATCAACGGGATCTGAACTATCCCTTCAGCACGACCATAAATTTCATATTATGTTAACCTTGATTGATGGATTTGTCTACAATTATTAAACTCCAAACCGAAATCCCCACTCCTGAATTCTCCAGGATTCATGGACAATATCCAGTATTGACGTAATATTGACGATTGAGATCTCGGTTTCTTCCTGTACATTATGAGGAAAGGCGATGTTTCACCCCCGGAGTGCAGTTGCAGCGGCATCCCTCATCCTTCTGTTTCTGACGCCCCTCCCCCTGCACGCCTCTACGATCCGTGTCCCCGCCGACCAGCCCACCATCCAGGCCGGCATCGATGCCGCCGTGGATGGCGACACCGTACTGGTGGCCGATGGGATCTACAAGGAAAACATCGATTTCCTGGGCAAAGCGATCACGGTGGAGAGTTCTGCGGGGCCCGAGACCACCATCGTGGTCGGAAATATTGGGAGCCAGGTTGTCAGGTTCACCAGTGGTGAGGGGAATGATTCGATCCTCAAGGGCTTCACCCTGACCAACGGGTGGGGCGATCATTCAGGAGGGGACTACGGCGGAGGGGTCTTCTGTGATAATTCCTCTCCGGTGATCACCGGAAATATCATCACCGGCAACTGGGCAATGATGGGGGCCGGTATCGCCAGCATCGGGGGTGGCAGCCCGCAGATAACAGAGAACAGGATCACCGGTAACTATACCGAGTGGGTTGGTGGCGGAATCTATATCGGTGAAAGTGAGGCCGGAATCATCTCGAGGAATGTGATCAGCGACAATGTCGCCGGATCATACGGGGGCGGCGGGATGTTCTGTTTTGACAGCTCACTTCTTATTGAGGGGAATCTGATCGCCGGCAACGAGGCCCGTCCCGATGAAGTTGGCAGTGGCGCCGGGATCTGGATGCAGCAATGCACGGCGACGATTGCGGACAACCTGTTCCTGGATAACATCACCGAGAATTCAGGTGGAGGGATTCTCATCCAACATTATTCCTCCATAACCATCTTCAACAATCTCTTCGCAAACAACGTCGCCGATGATGGCGGCGCCATCTGTCTCGACAACTATTGTTCAGCAACAATCCGCAATTGCACCTTCACTGGAAATGCGGAGGACGGGCAAGGAGGCGCGGCCCTGGCGTGTTACTATGGCACAGATGCTACCCTGACCGACTCCATCATCTGGGGCAACCATTCCGGTGATCCGTGGAGCATGATCCTCCTCACCGGCACTTCTCACCCATCCGCGGTAACCGTCAGCCATTGCCTGTTGGAGGGGGGAGAAGACTCCGTGGAGTTGACAGGCAACTGCACGCTCAACTGGGGTCCGGGAATGATCGATGCCGACCCGTTGTTCACCCCCAGGCCGGGCAGTGATTACTATCTCGGCCAGACATCGGCGGGTCAGCAGATGGACAGTCCCTGTCTCGACGCCGGAAGTGATCTGGCCGAAAACATCTGCTTTGAGTCGGCCGGTGACACCCGCTGCCTCGATCTGCTGACCACCCGAACCGATCAGGTGCCGGATGCCGGACAGGTGGATCTGGGCTTTCACTCTACTCCCTCCTTTCTCGGTTCCCGGCTGGTCACCGGCCCCGGACCCTCGGTGGAAAACCCGCCGCAGGTGAACGTCTTCCTTCCGCTTCAGGACGCAACAGCCGTCTCACAGTTTTCGGCATATGGCGCGGATGCCTGGGGGGTCAATGTCGGCTGTGGACGAATCGTCGATACGGAGAATGATTCCATCATCACCGGACCCGGGCCGGGCGAGATTTACGGCCCCCACGTGCGGGGTTTTCAAAGTGACGGCACGCCCCTGCCCGGTGTCAGTTTCCTGGCCTACGGCACGAACCGGTATGGGGTCAACGTGGCCGCCGGCGATCTGGACGGCGACGGCATCGACGAACTGCTCACCGCGCCGGGACCGTCATTGGCTTTTGCCTCGCACGTCCGCGGTTGGAACGTGGACGGCGGCACGGCTGTGCCACTTGACGGCTGCAGCTTTTTTGCCTGGTCCCCCACCCTGCCCCGGTTCGGCGCTCAAATCGCATCGGGCATTGATCTTGATGGTGACAATCGACACGAGATCGTGGTGGGCGCCGGCCCCGACCCGTCCATCGGCTCCCCGATCCGGGTCTTCGAGTACCGGGACAGCATTGTTTCCCTGAATTTCTCGCTAGAGGCCTACCCATCGGGATGGACCCACGGCGTGACCGTGGCCGTGGGATCCCTCCCCTAGCCCCCTTCCCGTCTCGCCAGTGAAGTGAATGGGATGAGCAGCCGCAGGCGTGGTATTATCGGCCTTCTTTTGGCCCGGTACCACTTTCCAGCGAGAACGTATGGAACAGATTCATGAACAAACCACCACCAGTGAACAGCCCGGATGACCAGCAAACCTCTGCCCGGGGCTTCTGTTACGCCTGCTTCAAGGCGGAGCCCTTCTGCCTCTGCGACAGCATCGTGCCGGTGGACAACAAAACCAGGATCGTCATCGTCCAGCACAAGTGCGAGCGGTGCCATCCCATCGGCACGGCGCGAATCGCCACGCTGGCCTTGCGGAACACGGAACTGAGGATCGTGTGGCCGGACAAGGTGAACACATTCACCTTCGAGCCCCAAGACCTGGAGAGCACCGGGCTGCTCTACCCCGGCCCCGGGGCCACGGACCTGGCCGCGGTCCCCGCGGATCAGCGGCCCCGTGAACTGGTGTTGCTGGACGGGACCTGGGGAGACGTGAAAAAACTGTACAAGGACAACCCCTGGCTCGAACAGCTGCCGCAATACAACCTCACCCCCACGGTTCCCAGCCGCTACCGGCTGCGCAAGGAGCCCGACGACCAGTCGATCTCAACCATCGAGGCCATCGTCCAGGCCCTGGGCATCCTCGAACCCGAGACCCCGGGTATCGACACGCTGATCACGGTCTTCGAGGAAATGATCGACCGCCAGATCGAGTGCGTGGAGAACCTGCCCCCGGGTCCCTCCCGCTATCACAACAGACGATCCCGCCACAGGGATCACCGTTCCGTGCCCCGGGAGCTGAGAGGATCCCTCCGCAACCTGGTCATCGTGGACGAAGAGTCCGTGCCCTGGAGCGGAAAGAAACGCGAGTTGATCCGCTGGTTTGCGATCAGGCCCCACGACGGGTCTGTTTTTGATCAGTTCCTCACTCCCCGGGCTGGGTCAACCCTCACTGACATACACCTGCGCCACATGGGCCTCTGCCGGGAAGATATGAACATGACCGTCTTGCCGGAAGAACTCGAGAGGCTCTGGAACGGGTTCATTACTCCGGAAGACATCCTGGTGACCTGGAACAAGGGCGTGCTGGACCTGCTGGAGGACAATGTTGAAAACGGCCAGAAGAGCTTCTATCTGAAGGAGGCCTACTGCAACACCCGGGGCGGCAAATGCGGGCATGTGAAGGATGTGGTCCGGGCCCACGGGCTCCCGCTGTCGACCGTGCAGCTCAAGGGCCGGGCCGCCCGGAAACTCTCGTCCACCCTCGCCGTCACCATGTATCTCAACCAGCTTTCCGATCCTGTTCCCGACTGCCGGAAGGACCTCCCGTAACAGATGCCGCCACTGACCCAAAGGAAAATCTTCGTTTTCTGGTCACCCCTGGCCCTGACCTGGCTGATGATCGGTGTGGAGGCGCCCTTCCTGGCGGCCATCGTCGCCCGCCTGCCGAATCCGGAACCGAACCTGGCCGCCTGGGGCATCGCTGTCGCCATCGCCATCCTGGTTGAGGCGCCGGTCATCATGATCATGAGCGCCTCCACGGCCCTGGCCGGGAACCGGGTGGCCTTTGCCCGGCTTCGCACATTCACCTACATCCTCTGCGCAGGGGTCACACTGCTGATGCTGGCCCTGCTGGCCACGCCGGCCATGGACCTGCTGGTGCGCAGGGCGATGACGGTGCCTGACCAGGTGGCCACCCTGACGGTGAACGCGCTGCTCATCCTCCTGCCCTGGCCGGCGGCCATCGGCTACCGCCGTTTCTACCAGGGGCTGCTGATTCGCGACGGCCAGACGCGCAAGGTGGCCCTGGGCACCATCATCAGGCTGGGGTCGATGAGCGCCACGGCACTGGTGCTCTACCTCGGATTCCATATCCCCGGAGCATACGTGGGTGCGGCGGCACTGACCGCGGGGGTGGTGATGGAGGCGCTGGCCAGCCGGGTCATGGCCATATGGATCGTTCGCAAGCTGGCCACGGTGGAAGCGGTGGAAGAGCCCATCACCTTCGGGCGGATCTGGTCCTTCTACTACCCGCTGGCCCTGACCTCCACCATCTACCTCACCGTCCACCCGATGACCAGCTTCTTCCTTGGCCGGAGCCGCATGTCCCTGGAGTCGCTGGCCGTGATGCCGGTGGTCGGCGCCCTGGTCTTCCTCTTTCGCGCCGTGGGTATCTCCTTTATGGAAGCGGCCATTGCCCTGCTGGGGGACCGTTTCGAACACAACCGGGCCATTCGCCGCTTCGCCGTGACCCTGGCCATTGCCGCCGCTGCTGCGCTCGGTCTGGTGGCCTTCACTCCCCTGTCCGGTCTGTGGTTCGAAAAGGTCTCGGGGCTGAGCAAGGAACTGGCCGCCTTCGCCGCTCTGCCCACCATGATTCTCGTGCTCATTCCCGCCGCGTCGGTCTACTTCTCCTACCAGCGGGCAGTGCTGGTCAAGGCGCAGCACACACCGCCGATCACCTGGTCCACGGTGCTCCAGGTGGTGTTTACGGTGGCGGCCCTGTTCATCGCCGTGGAACTGTTCGACGTCATCGGGGCCATTGCCGCCGCCGGAGCCATGGTGCTGGGATCGGTTGTGGGCAACACGCTGCTGCTGGCGCCGGTGGCCCGGGCGGTGAGACGTAATTCGATCTGAGCACGTTAAAGTGGTTTCATCGCCTCACATCAACCCCTGCTCCTTCATGCTGGTGAACCGCCCCCGGCCGATCACCAGGTGATCCAGCACCTCGACGCCCACCAGTGAGCCGGCGCTGAGCAAGCGGCCGGTGATGGCCACGTCTTCACGGCTGGGCGTGGGGTCGCCGGAGGGGTGGTTATGAAAAAGGATCAGCGAGGCGGCGGCGTGGATCAGCGCTTCGCGAAAGACCTCACGGGGGTGGACCAGCGAGCCGTTGAGGCTGCCCACCGAGATGATCGCCTGACGTTCCAGCCGGTTGCGGCTGTCCAGCAGCAGGACGCCGAAGTGCTCTCGCCGCCGGTGGGCCAGGCGGGGTAAAAGCAGTGCCGCGGCCACCGCCGGGTCGGTGATCGGCTCGCGGGCCTGGTCATTGCCGGCCAGCACGTGGAACCGGCGGGACAACTCCAGCGCGGCGCAGATGCGGGCCCCGGACCGCCGGTCCAGAGACTTCATGCGCAGGAAAGTGGCCGGTGTCATGCGGGCCAGGCCGCCGAGGCCGCAGCTCTCGCGAAGCAGCCATCCTGCCGTGTCCGGGGCCACCGACCGGGGGGACCCGCCGCCAAGCACCAGGGCAACCAGCTCCCGCTCGTCCAGATGCTCCGGACCGAGGCGGATCACCCGGTCACGCAGAGGTTCCTTGCTTTCGCCGTCCATCCCGACCATTGGATCCAGCAGCATTATTCATGCCCTCCCGGGCCGGACCGGCCCCTGCCCTGTTATCAGTTCCCAGCCGTTCAGGAGTTCAAGATGTGTGCCACCGGGCTTTGGCAGTCAGGGAGGGGGAAAACGGGAGGGACGGGGAAACCTAGGTTGCCAGAACGGGATCAGCGGTTGGCGGCCAGCCTCCCATGGCATTACAAAGAACCGGAGGCGGACGATAATAGGTGGCTGTCACAACTGGTATTCAGGGTTTATGGCAATAGCAGGTTGCATGAAAATAGGTGGCTGTCACCGGTTTAATTGTTGCGGTAGTGGGGGTCGATCTCGGTCATGGTCAGCCGGACACGGCTGTCGCTGTCGAGGAAGCGCACGTTGCCGGCGCTGATCACCCGAAATCCGGCGCTGCCAAGGATGTCCCGCAGGTTTTCCAGCATCCGGGTGTCGTCTTCCACGGCGAGTATGAGCTGTCCGCTGCTGTTCTCCACACTGCCCTTCACACTGGTCATCGGTCCCGGAATACGGAACTCTTCCGCGGAAACCGGTTCGAATCCTCTCCTCACTCCATGTCTATCGGCCAAACAGCGGTCCGAGTGGAGGTCCCGGGCTTGAACATCTTGTCTCCGTTAACGTTGGGAACTATCATGCAACCAACCTGACCCGGGTTCCGGGTCTGTCATCCGGAAATGAAGCAGCGTTGCCTGGACATACAAGGAGACCCCAAGATGAGCAGCCAACCCGCCCGCACCGCCGCGGCACTCTTCGTCGCCGCACTGATTCTCTGCTTTGCCCTCCCCGCGGAAATTTCCGCCATGGAGGGAAGACTGATGCGCGATCCGCACATCAGCGCCGAGCGGGTGGTGTTCACCTTCGAGGACGACCTCTGGACAGTGGACCACCGGGGCGGCCGGGCCGGCCGCCTCACCGCCCACCCCGGGGAGGAACGGTTTGCCCGATTTTCACCTGACGGACAACAGATCGCTTTCACCGCCAGCTACGACGGCGGCCGCGACGTCTATCTCATTCCGGCGAATGGCGGAGAACCGCGGCGGCTGACCTGGCACCCGGCCGCGGACGAGGTGCTGGGCTGGACACCGGACGGCGCCTCGGTGATTTTCCGCTCCCGGCGCACCCGGCAGACCGAGCTCTACAGCGTGCCCGCTGCAGGCGGGGTGCCGCTGAACCTGGGCCTGGACAAGGTCCGCTACGCTTCGTTCGCACCCGATGGTCAGAGCATGGCCCTCAACCGCCAGGCCTCGGACCGCATGAACTGGAAGGGCTACCAGGGCGGGGCCCAGCAGGATATCTGGGTCGCCGGCCTGGAGACGAAAAACTTCGAAAAGATCACCGACTGGCCGGGCTACGACGTCTTTCCCATGTGGCACGAAAGCGGGATCTATTTCGCTTCGGACCGCGAAGGCGGGCGGATGAACCTCTACCGCTGCAGCCCGGACGGCCGCGGGGTGACCCGGCTCACCGACCATGGCGAGTGGGACGTGGAGTTCCCCGCCCTGGGTGGTGATCGCATCGTCTATGGCTGCTCCGGCTACCTCTGGGTCTATGACATCACCGCCGGTGAGCCTTTGAAGCTCGATATCGAGATTCCCAGCGACCGCTGGCAGGTGCGCGACAACTGGTATTCGCCGGAGGAGTTCCTGGAGGTGCTCGGCCTCGACCGGACGGGAAACCTGGTGGCCGCCGAGGCGAGGGGTGAGATCTACCTGATGGACCTGGAGGCCGAACGGACGGTCAACCTGACCCACACCCCCGGCTCCCGGGAGATCTCGCCGGTCCCCTCCCCTGACGGGAAGCTGGTGGCCTTTTATTCCGACCGCACCGGGGAGTACGAACTCTACGTCTCCGAGCCGACGCCGGGGGCCCAGTGGACCCAGATCACCAGCGGTTCCAGTTCCTTCTACTACCACGTGACCTGGTCGCCGGACTCCAACCGGCTGCTCTTCATGGACAAGGACTTCACCCTCTACTGGGCCCAGCTGGGCCAGCCGGGGGTCAAACGGATTGACCGCGGGACCAATCTCAAGGACAACGAGATATTCTGGGAGGTCAGCGACTACGGCTGGTCGCCGGACAGCCTGCTGGTGGCCTACGTCAAGGTGGACCGCAACCTCAACGGCGCTATCTTCATTCACGACACGGCCGGCGGCGATTCGGTGCGGGTCACCGACGACCGCTTCGACGACTTCAGCCCGGCCTTCGGCGCCGGCGGCGACCGGCTCTATTTCCTCTCCCAGCGCGGGTTCCAGCCGGCTCTCGACTCGTTCATGGACAACAATCTCAACGTGAACCAGACCATGGTCATGGTGGTGACGCTGCGTGACGACATCCCTCCCCCCTTTTCCGCGGCGGAACGGCGGCTTGAAGAAGCGCTGGAGAAGGATGATGGGGATGAGGAGACGGAAGAGGGCGGGGAACCGGCCACCGTGGATTACCAGGGTTTGGAGAACCGGATCTTCACCGTGCCGGTGGAGGCCGGCACCTACAAGGCCCTCCAGGCCAGCGATGAGCATCTCTTTTTCCTCGCCCGGGAGAGCTTCGGCTTCCCCGGTATCGAGGAGTTCTTCACCCCCCGCCGGGTGACCCATTGGGACCTGATGCGCTTCAGCCTCGAGGATCAGGAACTGGAGATGACCATCCCCGGCATCGGCCACTACGAGCTGTCGGCCGACGGCAAGAAGGCGGGCTACATGAGCGGCCGCAGCGCCGGGGTGGTGGACGCGGCCAAGGCCGCCCGGGTGGGTGACGGCTCCCTGCCCTGGGACGGTCTGCGCCAGAAAGCCGAGGTTTTTGCCGAGTATCCCCAGATCTACAACGAGGTCTGGCGGCAGATCCGCGACTTCTTCTATGACCCCGAGATCCACGGCCGCGACTGGGCGCACCTCAGGGAGAAATACGCCCCGCTGATCCCCCACGTGGCCACCCGGGCGGACATGAACTACATCATCGGCCACCTGCTGGGTGAACTCACCGCCTCCCACGAATACATCATCGGCGGCGGCGGCGACGAGGGCCCCGGATACGACCGCGTGGGCGTAGGCCTGCTGGGCGCCGACCTGCGGTCCGACACCGCGGCCGGCCGCTGGCGCATCGAACGGGTATTCCCCGGGGTGAGCTGGATGGATGGGGTGAACAGCCCGCTGGCCGAGCCCCCTGCGGCGGTGGCCGACGGGTCGTGGCTGCTGGCCATCGACGGGCAGGACCTCACCGCCGGCGACAACCCCTGGCGGCTGCTGGAGGACAAGGGCGGCCGCGAGGTCGAATTGACCGTGGCGGAGAGCCCGCAGGGGGCCGGCTCTCTCACGGTGACCATCGAAGCACTCCACGGCGAGGGCTCCCTGCGCTACTACGACTGGATCGAGGGCAACTACCGGACGGTGAAAGAGAAGACCGGCGGCCGGGTGGGCTACATCCACCTCACCGACATGGACGAAGAGGGCCTGCAGCAGTTCGAGCAGGGCTTTCGCGCCGAGCGCTACCGCGACGGGCTGATCATCGACGTGCGGGACAACGGCGGCGGCTTTGTCTCCTGGTTCATCATCGACAAACTGGAGCGCCACCTGACCTACCTCAGCAAGACCCGGGAGTTCGAGCCGATGCCCTACCCCCACGGCGTGCACCCCGGGCCCATCGTGGTGATCTGTGACGAGGGCACCGGCTCGGACGGCGAGGTGTTCACCGATCATTTCCGCGAGCTGGGGCTGGGCACGGTGGTGGGGGTGCCCACCTGGGGCGGGCTGATCGGCATCATCAACATGATCCCGCTCACCGACGGCGGGCTGGTGACCCAGGCCAATGTCGGTTTCGCCAACCTGCGGGGCGAGTGGGTGGTGGAGAACCAGGGGGCGATGCCCGACATCCACGTGGAGAACCGCCCCGAGGACGTACTGGAAGGCCGCGACCCCCAGTTGGACAAGGCCATCGAGGTGATCCTGGATCAGTTGGAGCAGTCACCGCCGCCGGAGTTGGTGCCCCCGGGGTTCCCGGTGAAGTGAGGGACAGGAACACCGGCAGGAGGAGATACAGGGAGGAGGAGATCGGTGACAAGCACAGACGCAGAATCGCGACTTCATCAAGGACCTCAAGGGCCTGTGGCGCATGGTGCGCTATTTCATCGTGATCGCTGTCTGTGTGCTGGGGATCATCTTCCTCGGTCAACTCCACGCGGCGTACGACATGCTGGCCGCTGTCCCGCCCCAGCCCTGGTTCGGCGTGGGATTCATATCCCTGGTGGTGGTCCTGCTGGGCATCCTGGTGGGGGTGCCCCTGGTCCGCTTCCTCCGGCTCTCGGTTGTGGCCAGGCCTCCGGCCATGCCCGAACGCACGGAAGACGTGCGCCCGGCCCACATCGTTCAGCGGCTGAAATACGTCGACCGCTACCTGGGCCGAATGAAACGGAACCCGCTGCTCGAAGAACGGGCCGGCGAGTTCCAGAAGGCGGAGGACCGCATCGGCGACTTTCGCGGCAGGGCGCGCTCGGCCGGCACGCAGAAGCTGATCGGTGAGATCACGGCCTTCGAAATGGAAACGGTGGACCGGCTGCTGGAACCGCTTGACGACCACGTGGGCCGGACTATCCGCACCGAGGCGCTGGGCGTGGGCGTGGGCACGGCCAAGGCCCCCTGCCGCAGCTTCGAGACCTGGACCGGGTCGAAGCGAACGCACGCCGTGCAGCGCGCCATGCAGTTCACCCGCGACCAGTCCAAAGAAATCGCCTCGGCCCTGATGTCCAAGGTCGGCAGCGGTGCGGGCGAGAGCGTGTCCAAAGCAGCCGGCTCGGTAAAGGACAAGCGCAAAAACGCCTGGAAGTCGCGGGGAGAGTGAGCCGCCACCGGACGTTCCGACTTGAAAAGGATGATTGCCGGTTCCCGCTTCTCCTGATAGAATTGCTGCTCTTTACATATTGGTAGATATACCTTTCATGGTTTTGGACATCCGTTTCGGGACCCGATGCCCGATTCCGTATTCACTATCAGCAGGAGGCTTGGAATAACGTGAGCGATGCAATCAAGGGACTTACACCCGAACCGGTCTGGAGATACCTCTACGAGCTGAACCAGATCCCCCGGGGTTCTAAGAACGAGGCCGCGGCCCAGGCCTGGCTGATCAGCGTGGCCGAAAAGCTCGGCATGGACTACGAGCAGGACGAGGCGGGCAACGTGCTGATCCGCAAGCCGGCCACCCCGGGCCGTGAGAACGCCCCCGTGGTGGTGCTCCAGGGCCACACCGACATGGTCTGCGAGAAAAACGCGGATACCGTCCACGACTTCGAGAACGACCCGATCACCATGATCCGCGACGGCGAGTGGATCACCGCCGACGGCACCACCCTCGGCGCGGACAACGGCATCGGCGTGGCCGCGGCCCTGGCCGTGCTGGAAGCCACCGACCTGGTCCATGGTCCTCTTGAGATGCTCTTCACCGTCGACGAGGAGACCGGTCTCACCGGAGCCAACGCCCTCAAGCCCGGCTTTCTCAAGGGCCAGGTGATGCTGAACATGGACTCCGAAGAGGATGGTACGCTCTACGTCGGCTGCGCCGGCGGAGTGGACACCATCATCAAGTTCGACGTCTCCCGCGGCGACACCCCGGCCGGCATGAGCGCCGCCGAGCTGAAGGTCAGCGGCCTCAAGGGCGGGCACTCCGGTCTCGACATCCACGAGGGCCGGGGCAACGCGCTGAAAATGATGGCCCGCTTCCTCCGCTCCTCCGCCGCCGCCGAACTGGGTCTCCGCCTGGTCTCCTGGGGCGGCGGCAACCTGCGCAACGCCATCCCCCGCGAGTCGGTGACCACGGTGCTGGTGCCCCAGGGCAGGGAGGCCGACCTGGCCAAGGCCGTGGCCGAGCAGGAGAAGACCTACAGGTCAGAGATCGGCGACCTGGAGACGGCTCTCAGCTTCGCGGCGAGCACCGGCGTGTCCGCCGCAGGCCTGCCCGCACCGCTCACCGATGATGAAGCCAACCGGCTCACCAGCATGATCCAGGTGCTGCCCCACGGCGTGATCGGCATGAGCCGGGCGATCCCCGGCCTGGTGGAGACCTCGACCAACGTGGCGTCGATCAAGGGAGACGGCAACACCTTCACCGTCAGCACCAGCCAGCGCAGTTCGGCCAAGAGCCAGCGGATGTATGTCTCCGACCTCGTGGTGGACGGCGCCCGGCTCAGCGGGGCTGAGGCCACTCCGGGAGACGGTTATCCCGGCTGGAACCCCAACATGGACTCGAAGGTGCTCAAGCTGCTCAGCGAAACCCACGAGGAGCTGTTCGGCAAGAAGCCCGAGATCAAGGCGATCCATGCCGGCCTGGAGTGCGGCATAATCGGTGAGAAGTTCCCGGGGATGGACATGATCTCTTTCGGCCCCACCATCACCGGGGCCCACTCCCCCGACGAGCGGATCAAGATCGACACGGTGGACAAGTTCTGGAAGCTGGCCTGCGGCGTCCTGGACAAACTCTCCGCCTGACCTCACACCCTTACCCCGGCGCCGCCCCATCTTTCGCGGCGCCGGGGTTTTTTCGTTATTTCCCGGGCACGGCCCGGCCCCTCGCGGAGGAAACACCGGTGAAAAGAACTGCCCTCCTGACCATCCTGCTGGCCCTGATCATGACCGTTCCGCTTCAGGCGAAAAAAAGGACCCCGAGCCGATCCCGGCCCCGGAAGAGGAGGGCGTGCTCTCCGCCGGGACCTTCAGCGGCCTGGCCCTGCGCGGCATCGGCCCGGCCCTCACCTCGGGGCGCATCGCCGACATCGCCGTCCACCCCGAAGACAAGGCCACCTGGTATGTGGCCGCCGCTTCGGGCGGCGTCTGGAAGACGGTCAACGCCGGGGCCACCTGGACCCCGCTCTTTGACGGGGAGGGGTCGTACTCCATCGGCTGCGTGACCATCGATCCGGGCAACCCCTGCACTATCTGGGTCGGCAGCGGCGAGAACAACAGCCAGCGCAGCGTCTCCTACGGCGACGGGGTCTACAAATCGATCGACTGCGGGGCCAGCTGGAAAAAGGTGGGGCTGGAGAACTCCGAGCACATCGGCCGCATCGTGGTCGACCCGCGGGACTCAAACGTGGTCTTCGTGGCGGCCCAGGGCCCGCTCTGGGCTTCCGGCGGCGACCGCGGCCTCTACAAGACCGTCGACGGCGGCGAGACCTGGGTGCTGTCGCTGGAGATCAGCGCGGACACCGGGGTCAACGACGTGGTCTACGACCCGCGGAACCCCGACGTGATGTATGCCTCGTCCTACCAGCGGCGGCGCCACACCTGGGCCCTGATCAACGGCGGCCCGGAGTCGGCGCTCTACAAGACCGTGGACGGCGGGCAGAACTGGACCAAACTGGAGTCGGGGCTGCCCACTGGTGACGTGGGCCGCATCGGCCTGGCCGTGGCCCCGGCCGACCCCGATGTGGTCTACGCCATCATCGAATCGGCCGGGAAAGACGCCGGCGGCTTCTACCGCAGCACCAACGCCGGCGCCTCCTGGGACAGGCGCTGCGATTACGTCTCGGACAGCGCCCAGTATTACAACGAGCTCATCGCCGACCCGCGGAACGTCGACCGGGTCTACGCGGTGGACACCTGGATGCAGGTGACCAACGACGGCGGCACCACGTTCTCGGGCATGGGCGGCTACCGCAAGCACGTGGACGACCACGCGCTGTGGGTCGACCCGGAGAACAGCGACCACCTGCTCAACGGCAACGACGGCGGGGTCTACGAGAGCTGGGACCGCGGCGGCAACTGGCGCTTCATGGCCAACCTGCCGGTGACCCAGTTCTACAAGGCCACCCCGGACAACGACTTCCCCTTCTACAACGTCTACGGCGGCACCCAGGACAACGCCACCCTCGGCCTGCCGGCCCGCAACACCAGCTCCAACGGGATCACCAACGCCGACTGCTATGTCACCGTGTTCGGTGACGGCTTCAAGACCCAGGTCGACCCGGCCGACGCCGACATCGTCTACTCCCAGTGGCAGTACGGCGGGCTGGTGCGCTACGACCGCAAGAGCGGCGAGATCATCGAGATCCAGCCCCAACCGGCCATCGGTGAAAATCCGCTGCGCTGGAACTGGAGCTCACCGCTGATCATCAGCCCGCACGAAAGCACCCGGCTCTACTACGCCGCCCAGCGCATCTTTCGCAGCGACGACCGGGGCGACAACTGGCGCGCGGTGAGCCCGGACCTCAGCCGCCGGATCGACCGCAACACGCTCCCGATCATGGGCAAGGTCTGGAGCATCGACGCGGTGGCCAAGAACGACTCCACCTCCAACTACGGCAACATCGTCAGCCTGGCCGAGTCACCGCTGGTGGAGGGCCTGCTCTACGCCGGCACCGACGAGGGCCTGATCCAGGTCAGCGAGGACGGCGGCGACAACTGGCGCCGGATCGAGAGCTTCAGCGGTGTGCCGGACATGTCCTATGTCACCGGCATTACCCCCTCGCTGCACGAGGCGGACACCGTCTATGCCACCCTGGACAACCACAAGCAGGGCGACTTCAAGCCCTACGTGATCAAGAGCAGTGACCGGGGCGCCAGCTGGGCCTCGGTTGCCGGCGACCTGCCCGAGCGGGGCCAGGCGCACATGCTCGTGGAAGACCACGTCAAGCCGAACCTGCTCTTTATGGGCACCGAATTCGGCCTCTACTTCACCATCGACGGCGGCACGAAGTGGATCCAGCTCAAGGGCGGCCTGCCCCTGGTTGCTGTGCGCGACCTCGAGATCCAGCGGCGGGAGAACGACCTGGTGCTCGGCACATTCGGCCGCGGCTTCTACATCCTCGACGACTACTCCCCGCTGCGCGAGGTGACGGAAGAGCTGCTGGAGAGTGAGGGCCATGTCTTCCCGGTGAAAAAGGCCTGGGTCTTCATGGAAGAAGCCCGTCTGGGCCTGCGGGGCAAAGCCTTCCAGGGCGACGACTACTTCACCGCACCAAACCCGCCCTTCGGCGCCGTCTTCACCTTCTATCTCAAGGAGGCGCCCAAGAAGCTGAAGGAGCAGCGCCGGGAGGCGGAGAAAAAAACCGAGGAGGACGGTCAGGCCGTCAGTTACCCGGCATGGGACGACCTGCGGGCCGAGGACCGCGAGGAGGACCCGGTGGTGGTGATCACCATCACCGACAGCGCTGGCGACGTGGTGCGGCGCTTCACCGGCCCGGCGGCCAAGGGCCTGCAGCGGGCGGTCTGGGACCTGCGCTACCCGGCGTTCAATCCCACTTCGCTCGAAAAGCAGGAGCCGGGCAGCCCCTGGGACACGCCGCCGGAAGGGCCGATGGCCGTGCCCGGCGAGTACACCGTTTCCCTGGCCCTGCGGGTCAACGATCAGCTGACCCCCATCGGGCAGCCGCGGGCCTTCAGCACCGAAGCGCTGGGCATGGCCACCCTGCCCGCCGCCGACCGGGCAGCGGTGCTGGCCTTCCAGAAGAAGACCGGCCGCCTGCAGCGGGCGGTGCTTGGGGTGAGAAGCGCCGCGGGTGAGGCGGGAACGCGCCTGTCCCACGTCAAGCAAGCGGTGATGGACACCCCCGCCGCCGACACCGCACTGGTGAGCCGCGCCAGGGCGCTGGAACTACGCCTGGAGGAACTGCAGGTCAAGCTTTCCGGCGACCGGACGGTGGCTTCACGCAACGAGCCCACCTCGCCCTCCATCATCGGGCGGGTGCAGCAGGTGGTGGGCGGCCACTGGAGCTCCAGCTCGGCGCCCACCGGGACGCACCTGGAAAACTACCGCATCGCCGCGGAACTGTTCCAGCCGGTGCTGGCTGACCTCAAGCAGTTGATCGAAGTGGACCTGGCGGCGCTGGAAGCGGAACTGGAGGCCGCCGGCGGGCCGTGGACCCCGGGACGTGTCCCCACCTGGTCCCCGGAGTAGGTTCGACTGTCATTGCGAGCCCGCGGGTCCGGGGCTCGCAATGACAGTAGGGGATCACTCCGCCCCGGGGCGGAAACCAAAGGTCTGGTCGATGTCGAAGCTGACCATCAGGCCGGAGCCCGCCTCGTCGAGGCTGCCGCAGACCTCCTCCACCATCCGGGCGATTCGCTCCACCTGGTGCTCCCGCACCACGGCAAGGATGGTGCGGTTGCTGGGGCTGCTGCCGGGAAAGGCATCGCTGAGGCCGGCAAAGATGGGGATGTTCTTCGAGATGATCTGGCCCATGCCCACCGAGTTGAGGACGGTGGCGCCGCTGACCCCGATCTCGAGGAAAGCGGTCAGCAGGTCCTCGAGGTATTCCACCCGGTTGAGAATGATCACCACCAGTTTCACGGACAGGCTCCCCCTCAAGGTCTAGGCGTCGATCTGCCCGTCTTCGAACCGCGCCAGCACCTCGAAGGCCTGGTCGGCGTCGGTGCAGGCCTGCAGTTCCACCCGCCGTTCACTTTTTTTCAGCAACCGGGCCACCCGGGCGAGAAAGCGCAGGTGCTGCCCGGCCTGGTCCCGCGGACCGAGCACCAGCAGAAAAATCCGCACCGGCTCTCCATCGATGGAGTCGAAGGGCACCGGCTCCGCCGCGATCCCCAGACAGGCCATCATCTCCGTACAGAATGATGGCTTGGCGTGGGGGATGGCCACGCCCTCGCCGATGCCGGTGGAGCCGATCTCCTCCCGCATCCGCACTTCCCGCAGAGCCTCGCGCCGTTCGGCCTCGGGATGGCCGGCGAGCAGCAGACCCACCAGTTCACCGAGCAGCGCTTCCTTCCCCGTCTGCTGGAGAAAGACGTGGACATTTTCGCGCTTCAGCACATCAATGATACGCATGGTTGAGGATCCTTCCCCGATGATTCCGTCGCCCGCTAATCTAGCATCCCCGATATAAAAAACCAACAACTTTCACCATCACCGTTTTGCCTCACCGGTCTTGCGCAGGGAATATTTGAACAGTATGGGCCCGATCACCTGGTTCACCGTGATCGCCGCGATGAGAATGCTCTGCAGGTAGAGCCCGATTTCCGGGAAGCGCCGGACCACCTCGGCCACCAGGCCGAGGCTCACCCCGGCCTGGGTGATGAACCCGAGCCAGGCATTGCGATAAATGATCGGCCGGTCTCCGGACAGCCGGCCGCTGCACATCGAACCGATGTAAACCATCAGGCCGCGGGATGCGAAAACCAGCAGGCCCAGCAGCCATCCGGCCCGCAGCATGTCCAGGTCGATCATCGCCCCGGTGACGGCGAAGAAACCGACATAGATCGGCAGCGACACCCGGTCCATGCTCTCCAGGAACGACTCGCCCTTGCTGGAGAAGTTCTGCACGGTGAACCCGGCGGCCATACAGATCAGCAGCGGTTCGAGGTGCAGGCTGATCTCGTGGATCGAGTAGAGGTAATCGCTGAACAGGTGGCAGGACTTGATCACCAGGAAGCCGGTGGCGGCGATGATGATCGGCAGTTCCACCCCGAGGTTGCGGATGAGGATGATGATCCCCCGGCCCAGCAGGTAGCCCAGCAGGAGCGTGAGCAGGATCTCGAACAGCAGGTGGAGGATCAGGCCGAGGCCCGCCGTTCCCGCCGGGTCCACCAGGGAGTGACAGACCGAAATCACCACCCCGAAGAGCAGGATCACCACCACGTCCATGGCGATGGTCACCGAAAGCACCGTGTCGGTGAACGGCCCCCTGGCCCGCATCTCGCTGATCACGGCGATGGCCGACGAGGGGGACCGGGCGGTGGAGATGACCCCGATGATGGCGGCCATGGCCAGGCGGGTGCCGAATGGCTGATCCTTCATGAAGGGGATCAGGGGGGCGGCGGCCAATACCACCAGGGTCACCCCACCCATGACTACCGAAGTGATCCCCACCAGCATGAAACCGATTGTCTTGAGCCGCTTGCGGATACTCTCCAGCTTCAGCTCGCCGCCGGCGCAAAAGGCGATGAAGGCCAGGGCCAGGCTGTTGAGGAAATCCAGGTCGGCGATGGCATAGCGGTCGATAAATCCCAGGCAGTGCGGGCCGAGCAGCAGACCGGCGATGATGTAGCCGGTGATCCGGGGCAGCGACGCCTTTTCGCCGAGGTAGCCGATGCAGTAGGCGGCGATGAGCAGAAAGCCGAGCACCATGATCGAGTGGGCCGGCGCCCCGCCGCCGGGTAGCTCCTGGTGCCCCATGGCCAGCATGCAGCCGGCGGCGATGACGAGGATGAGCAGGCGCTGGATCATCCCTCGCCCTCCCCTTTGAACAGGCCGCGGATGAGCCGGGGCCCGATCAGCTCGCCGATGAGCACCGAGAAGATGATGATGGTGACCATGACGTCGGTCACGGGCGATGCATGGAGCAGGCGGTAGCTGACAATGATGGCGATGGCCAGCCCCCCCTCGGAGACCAGGCCCAGCCCCAGCCGTCCGGGGATGTGGTACTTGGGCCGGAAGGCCAGGGTGGCCGCCCGGACCCCGGCCAGTTTGCCCAGCAGGCGCAGTGCAAAGTACGCCGCCAGCACCACCAGGCTGAAGCCACCGGAGAGCCGCCAGCCGGCGCCGATGATCAGCAGCAGGATGATGTAGATCGGCTTCTCCGAAGGCATCACCATGGCCAGGGCGCGCAGCCGGTGCCGGCTGAAGTTGGCCACCAGCACCCCGCAGATCATGCCCGAGATCAGCGGGGAGTGGTGGATGGTGTGGGCCATGCCGGCGCAAAGCATCACCGCCCCCACCAGGAAGAGGGGAAACTCCTGGCGCACCAGGCGGGTGCGGCTGAGCACCACCAGGATCAGGGCCGGCGCACCGGCCATCAGCAGGGTGGCGAAGAGCCATTGGACCGCCGCCGCGGCCAGCGAACCGGAGCCGGCGGCCCCGGCCATGCCGCAAACGGCCAGGGCGAAGAAGGAGAGGCCGAACAGGCCGTCCACGCTGGAGATGTAACGCAGCAGCTGGAGCTGGGGGCGCTGGGCCAGCTGGCGCGACTGGGCGACGATGGCCAGCGCGGCCTGGGCCGAACAAACGGCGGCGCTGCCGAGGGTCACCGCCTGGGTGAGGAGAAACATCGAGGCCGAAGACGAATAGTGCCAGTCCAGCAGCAGGTAGACCGGCACGGTCACTGCCGCAAAGGTGATCACGGCCTGCACCGCGGTGATTGAGAAATAAAACAGCGGCAGGCTCTTCAGCTGCCGCACCTCGAACTGCAGGCCGTAGAGAAACCCGATCCAGGCCAGGGCAAAGAGCAGGGCCGGCTGCAGTTGGGCCAGGGTGGCCTCGTCAAAGACGTCGAGGCCCATCCGTCCCAGGACCATACCGAGGAAAATATAGCCGGTGCCGCTGACCAGCAGGTGGTTCAGGCCAAAGGGCAGACGGCGGCCGTGGCTGATGATCCGCGAGCCGAGGATGGCCACGACGGAAATGATGACGATGGCCAGCAGGAGCCGAATATTCATCGTAACTCCCAAGACTTCAATGGGATAGCATTAATACCGTAATTATAGGCAGGGATCGGGAATGGGTCAATGGTCGCTGTGACCGGAGCCGGAGGCCGGTATCGGCGCAGTAAGCGCCGTCGCGGTGAAGCGGATCAGAGAGAGCGTGATGCGATCGGTGCGGTACACACCGTACCAACCCTGGCGCTCATGGGGCGGGTCACCGGTCCAGGGATCACCGGTCCGCCAGTGCTCGCCGGGCCTGGGTGGAACGCCTTCGCCGGCCCAGGCCCAGAAGTTGCTTCCGGCCAGGGGTCCGCCGGCAGCAGCACTGGCCTCCACCGCTTCGAACATGGCGGCAAACAGGATGTCCCGCCGGGAGGTGGGCGCCCCGTGATCGAAGGCGCCCCCGTCCCGGGCCAGCCCGAACTCTTCCAGCACCAGGGGCTTGCCCATGCGCGCGGCCGGCTCCACGTGTTGCTCGAGATAGACCTGCACCTGGAGCCGGGCATCGGGAAAGGTCTCCTCCGGCCGCTGCGGATCATACCAGCCCCAGTTCTGGGGCCAGATATGCACCGTGGCGTAGTCGATATCCGGGCCGTCGTGGTTGGCCATGAAGTCGAGACCGTTGCCTTCCGGCAACGGCGTGTCCCCCTCGCAGCCGGTGGTCACCAGGTGGTTGGTGTCGAGCGACTTGATGTGGGCGGCGGTTTCGTCGATCCAGCTGTTGAAGGCCGCGGCATTGGCCATCCCCCGCGGCTCGTTGGCCATTTCCCAGGCCATGATCACCGGGTCGTCGCGGTAGGCGATTCCGGTGAGCGGGTTGACCCGGGTGACCAGGGCCGTGACGTGCTGCCGGAAGAATTCACGTGCACCGGCGCTGGAGTAGAACCGGGCGGCGTATTCCTGGTAGGCATCCCAGTCCGCCTCCGGCCCCACGGGATAGGGGATGGGCTCGCCGCTGTCCCAGGCCACGTACTGGGCCATGCCGCCGGTCCAGGGCCAGAAGTTGGTGAGGCAGAGGACCAGGCGCATCTCGTGCCGCGCGGCTGCGGACATCAGGTAATCAAGGCCGTCCAGCAAATAGGGGTCATACACGCCGGGGGCGTTCTGGAGCGCGGGAACCACCCGCCACGGTTCGCTGTCCGGGCCCTCGGAACCAGCCATCACCCGAAGGTTGGTGACCCCCAGATCCTTGAGCAGGGCCAGTTCCCGGTCCAGCCGCTCCCGGTCCCCGCCGGGGCCGGTGGAGGCGAGATTCATCCCGTACCAAAAATTGGCGCCCACGAAGCGGTAGGGCGTACCGTCGATCATGAACCCCGTGGCGGAGGCCTCGACGAAACCTTCCGGGCTCTTGTCGGCCGCCGGTTCGGACCCCGATTCGGGTGCGGCTTCGGGCGCGGCGGAACAGGCCCCGGAGACGAGGACAAGGAGGCCGGCCGCGAGCAGCAGCACCGCCCGCAGGAAGGCGGAGAGAAATGCATCCGCACCGGCCCGGTCGATCATTCAGGCCACCACCCAGATACCGCCCTTTATGGCCAGCCGGGTGTTGCCCAGCCAGACCTCGCGGCCGGTGCCGCCGGGCCGGAAGTCGGTGACCACGTCCACGTGCTGGGCCGAGCGGTTGAGGATCCCCCGGGCATGGAGTGCGTCGCACTCCTTCCTGCCCTGGTCCGATGCCGGGTCATCCACGTAGGCCTCGGGATAGCTGGAGCCGATGGCGATGTGCGCCGTCCCCCCCACCTTCTCCACGAAGAGCGGGTGACGCAGCACCTCCTTGATCCCCGAGTTCATTCCCAGGGCCACCTCGCCCAGACGGTGGGCCCCCTCGTCGGTCTCGATGATCTTGGCCAGCGCCTCACTCCCCTTCTCCGCCGAATACTCCTGGATCACACCACCCTCGAAACGAAAGTAGATCCCCTGGATGGTGGTGCCGCCCTGGAAGACCGGCATGTCGACATAGATCTCGCCTTCCACGGTGCGGGCGTCGGGGCTGGTGAAGACCTCGCCGTCGGGGAAGTTGCGCAGGCCGGTGCACATCACCACGCTCCGCCCGCCGATGTTCATCGACAGCTCCAGGCTCTTGCCGGTCTGCGGGTGCTGGGTCACCAGGCGGATGGTCTCGGCGTCGGTCATCGCCCGGTGGATCGGCTCCTCGATGGTCTCCAGCAGTTTGGGGTCCACGGTGGAGGCCGAGACGATCACGTCGGTGTAGTCGGCGAGGCTCATCTCCTCCATGTCGGCGAAGCCCTGGGTGGGATAGAGGGTGATCACCCACTTCTTGAGCAGGCGGACTGTCTTTGTCGGTTCGTCGGCCCGCATCACCGCCATGGCCAGTTCGTCCGGTTGGTTGTCGAACAGCTCGGGGGATTCGGCGCCCAGCACCTCGATGTATTTGTTCATCGCCTCGTAGCGCGGCAGCACCCAGGCCGGCACCTGCTCGATCTGCTCCAGGCTGCCGTGACGGGCCATGGAGGCGCCCCAGACCTTGCCCCGGTCGTTGTCCGGCGCCACCAGGTTGACGTCGGCGATGGCGCCGCCGGCAAAGATCTTGTCCTGCAGGATAGAGATCAGCGGCCAGCAGACATGCTCACCCTTGACCATCACGACGTCACCCGGCCCCACCCCGCCCATCGAGTGGTCGATCAGGTAGTCGGCCCATTTCTCAAGATCCTCGCGTCTGATGTCGGCGCTCATGGTCATCTCCTCGCTGGTCATGTTGCAGGTTCGGGCAGCCGGATTTCTCCAGCCGGAGAGGGTGTATTACATCAGGGCGGGGAGGAGGAGTCAAACCGCAGGCGGCGGGATTCCGTCAGCGAAATGCTGCCAGGGCATCCGATTGCAACAGGCCGGGCCAGTGGGCTTTTCAGGGCGTCACACCGGTCACCGTGCACCCGGCGGTATCCGTATCCCCCGACGGGGTGCCGGGCGGCTGGTTGTACGGCGGAGGTGTCACATCCTCGGCGGCGAGGGTGAAGATATTGTCACCGGCCAGGGCGCCCAGGGCCGGGAAGTCCTGGGTCCATCCGGCAGCAAAGACCTCGGTGGAGGTAAGATTGGTCCAGCCGGCCCGCCAGCTGGTGTAGGCCAATCCACCGGCGATAACAACATCGATACGGGCCGCCGCCCGACGGATTTCGGCCAGGGGGTTGGACAGGGTGACCCAGAACTGCGACTGGAACGGCAGGGTGCCCGAGCCGGGCAGACAGGAGAGCTGGCAGTCCACCGTATTCCAGCCCGATCCCGGGTAGTGGTAGCCCATGTCCAGCCGGCCTGAATCGTTCACCCCGTCGGTGCGGGTGGTCCCGTCGACCAGCCAGGCGCCGGGGTCGCCGGCATCGACGCAGGGGCTGTCAGAGGCCTGGCCGGCGGCCACCTGGCTGAGGTAGTGCGCACCCCCGACCCCCACGGCAAACAGCGGGTCGGCATAGATGTTTCCCGCGCCCGGCTGCACGTACCCGTCCGTGTCGTACACGTCGCTGTAGCTGATGGTGGTTTCGAAGAAGAGGTTGGGATACCACCCGTCCGTATCCCAGAGGATCGAGTTGCGGATCAGATCGAAGGAATGGGCATAGACGCCGCCGGCCCCCTCCCCCGCCGAATTGCCGGTGAAGGTGCAGCCGTCGATTTCCATCCCGAAAGCGGTGCTGTACAGCCCGCCGCCATAGGCGTAATCATCCAGGGCCATGCAGCCGGTGACCAGGCAGTTGTACAGTTTCATCCCCGCGCAGTCGTGGACCCCGACGCCCCCGCCATGACCGAACTGGGCGATACAGTCCCGGATCACGCAGTTGGAGATCTGCGACGAGGAGCCGACGGCAAGGATGCCCCCTCCGGAGGACTGGGCGATGCAGGAAGAAATCACCAGCTCCTCGAACGTGGGGGAGGCATCGAGACAGAGGATCCCGCCACCGTCTTCGACGCCGTATTCGGAAGCATAGCCGTTGCGGATGCGGAATCCCCGGACCACCGAGTCAGGCCCCTCACCGTTGTGGAACCAGAAGCCGCGGTGAGGGTCGGCATACGAGCCCTCACAGTCGATGATGCAGCCGGCCGGGCCGTTCTCCGACTCGAGGACCAGCGACTTGCCACCGAAGTCGAGATCGCGGTTTCCCTCGCCGGACCAGGTGCCGTCGGCCACGATCACCGTGTTGCCGAAGAGGGCGGCATCGATGCCGGCCTGAATGGTGGGCTGGTCCTGGGGCACCCGGACCACTCCCTCGACAGAGAGGGCCAGCCGGACCGGGATCTCCACCGATGCCGGCGTGGCGTCGGGTGTGTGGAGGGTAATCACCGCATCGCTGAAACCCGGCGGCAGACCGGCGGGATTCACCGACACGGTCACTTCGTCCGCTTCACCGGCGGACTGGCCCGACGCCGGCACCAGGGTCAACCAGGCGGCATCGTCGGTCACCGACCAGTCGAGGGTCCCACTGCCGGCGTTCCAGACGGAGAGCACCTGGTCCGGCGGTGGCGGTCCACCCTGGTCGGCATCGAAACGGAAGTCGGCTGGAGAATAGCCCGGGACGCCGGCGGTGACGGTCAGGGTCACCGGGATCTCCAGCGGAGGACCGCCAGCCGCGGGGGCGCTGACCAGGATCGTTGCCGTGTGCTCCCCAACGCCCAGTCCGCCGTGGTCGACACTCACGTTCACCGTGTCCAGTTCGCCCCAGGATGTGCCCGATGCAGCGGAGAGCGTGAGCCATCCGGTATCGCTTTCCGCCGACCACTGCAGCATCCCCCAGCCGCTGTTCCAGACCTGTACGGCCTGGTCCGCCGGCGGGGCCTCGCCGAGCACGGCCCGGAAGCCGATGGATGCCGGAATGGCGTCAACGGCGACCGTGGTGTCCAGCGGCATGTGAAAGCCGAGGTCCACCCGCCCGGCGTCCGCGACAAGATCAGTTCGAGTGCTGCCGCCCACGGCAATGCTGCCAATCGCCCCGGCATCGACACAGGGGCTGTCCGCCGGCTGGCCGGCCGCGGTCTGGCTGAGGTAGTGGGCGCTACCCGGGCCCTCGACAAACAGCGGGATCTCGTCGATGTTGCCCAGGCCGTCGTACCCGCCCTGCACGTCGCACCAGGTGACGGTGTTCACCAGCCCGCCCGGTTCCGCGCCGATCTGGTCGTACGTGTTGCCAAAAATGATACAGTTTCTGATCGTGGGCGGCTCCGGGGAGCAGCAGATGCCGCCCCCCTCCTGGACGGAGGAGTTGCCCTGGATCGTGTTGTTCACCAGCAGGGCTTGCGGCGACGAGTGGACATAGATACCGCCGCCAAACGCGTAATCCGTAACGGAGTTGTCAGCGACGAGATTGTTGGATACCAGGGTGGAGGAATCCTCTAACCGTATCCCGCCCCCGCCGGCACTGCTGATATTCTCCACCATTATGTTGCCGCTGACTTCACCGCCGGACCCGGTGAGCTGGATGCCGCCGCGTGGGATGTTGCGGGCAACGATATTACCGGAAAACAGGCCGTCCCAGTTCTGCAGCAACACCGCGGCCCTGTCTTCGTTATCGAAGATGATGTTACCGGTGATCACGGCCGTGGATTCCTCGCAGTAAATTCCGCTGGCTGGATAGTAACCGGCTCGATTTTCGGTGATCAGGCAGTTGCGGATTATCGGCGAGGCCTGATCGCAAACGATCCCTCCCATACTGCCCCGGGTGACGGTAAACCCCTCCAGCACCGAATCGGGGCCCTCGCCGTTTTCGAACCTCACCGGCATCCCGTTATATCCGTCGATGATCGTGCGGGCGTACCCGTCGCTGCTGGAAAGAGTGATCGCCTTGCCGTTGAAATTGAGAGACTCGTAGTACGTGCCCGGCGCCACCAGCACCGTGTCGCCGTCCGCCGCTGCGTCGATCCCTTCCTGGATGGTGGGCTGGTCGGCCGGCACGTCTATGGTGGCGGCATTCAAGGGAATGGCAAAGGTGATGAGCAGGAGAGAGGCTGCAATGAACTGCGGTCGGAGATGTGACATCAGGATACCCCTTTGGTGAAGAAATACAACAACATAATTATACAGTAAGTATTGATTACATCAAAATCAAGCAATTATTGAGAAATAAGGATTTCAAGTCGCTGCTTTCGAGTGCGGTATTCCGGTTCAATGACAACAGATGAAAATCATG
>JAQAZP010000218.1:0-12702 GCA_032127265.1 Acidobacteriota bacterium | reverse complement strand
TCATGAAATGGGATCCCAGTTTTTCGTACAGCCGGTAGTGGCTCCCCTCGTTGAAAAGGTACAGGTCCTGGTCGTTCAAAAGGGACACGTCGTATCGCATGGGGCTATCCTACCTCCTCCCTGGTCGGCTTGCGTTCCTGTACCGCGTTGCACGCCGGGCCGGTCTTCTTCCCTTTCCGGAGACGGTCCACTTCCCGGAGGATGCGGATCACCTGGCCCATCTCGCGGATCTCCTCGAACCCGTGGCGGGCCTTCCGGAGCCAGTTCGGCCGCTCCTTCGAGGTCCCCGGCACGTTCTGGGGGTTCGTCTCCAGGTACAGGTCCTCGAGATTGACGATGACGACGCCGGCCCCGCTCCCCGCAAGGAACGAAAGACAGGCTGCGAGGACCTCTTCCGCCCCCGATCCGGAACCTTTCAGCCATCCCTGCCGCCGAAGGAAAGCCACGAGGGCCCCCTTTACCCGGGAGCGCATTTTGCTTTCCTCCCGGCTCCCCTTTTCGTCCAGCAGTCCGAGCGCGACCCGGTCGTCGATGTCCAGACCGGCCCAGAAGGCAGCGAATGTGGGCATGTCGTGGGTGTTCAGGCACCCCAGGGATTCCGCCGGAACCGGCTTGAGGCCCCTCACGGGGTCCGGGGAAAGCCCGAACTGGACGACGGACATCCTCGACAGGCCGTGTCTCGCCATCGCCGGCCGCACGTAGGGCGGAACCGTCCCCAGGTCCTCCCCGACGATCCGGACACCGTGCCGATGCGACTCGAGGGAGAGGACAGCGTAGAGTTCCTCCGCCGGGTACCGGACGTAGGTCCCTTCCTGTGCGGTCATTCCTCTCGGGACGAAGAAGAAGCGGTGCAGCCCCATCACGTGGTCTATTCGCAGGATCCCCGCGTGGCGAAGCTGGTGGCGCAGGCACGCCCGGTAGTATTGATATCCGTCCTCGCGGTTTCTCGCCGGATGCATAGGAGGGAATCCCCAATCCTGCCCCCGGGTGAAAAAGTCGTCGGGCACCGAGGGGTCCATGAGATCGATTTGCAGGTCGCGGTCACCGGGCGTGGTGCAGGCCACCAGGGTGTAGGGCAGCGCCCGGCCCACGGAGGCCTGCACGAAGGCCATCGCCTCCTCGACCTGGAGCAGAGCGACGAACCCTTTATCCTGATCGAGGAAGCCGCGGCGAACATTCTCGAAAGCGGAGCCCGGGTGGTGGCCCTTGGCGGCGACCACTCGGTGACCCTCCCGCTGCTTCGGGCTCATGCCAGGCACTTTCCATGCCTCAACGTTCTGCACCTCGATGCCCACGCCGACATGTATGACGAACTGGAGGGCAACCATTACTCCCATGCCTGCCCCATGCTGCGGGCCCTGGAGGAGGGGCTTGTGGGACGGCTGGTCCAGGCCGGCCTCCGCACCCTCCGGCCGGTGGACCGGGAACGGGCCGCACGCTACGGCGTGGAGGTGCTGGAGATGCGGCACTGGGAACCTGGCTGGACACCGTCATTCGACGGGCCGGTCTATCTCAGCCTCGACCTGGACTGTCTCGACCCGGCCTTTGCCCCCGGGGTCTCACACCACGAGCCGGGCGGCTTTTCAACCCGTGATGTCATCCGGATCATTCAGCAGCTGGATCAGCCCCTGCTGGGTGCTGACCTGGTGGAACTGAACCCCCGCCGGGACCCCACCGGCATCACTGCCATGGCGGCAGTCAAGCTGCTCAAGGAAATTCTGGGGAAGATGCTGGGATAAAAAAATCGGGGACAAATCCCCATTTTATTCTACTCCTCGATCGGCGTGCCCAGCACCTCGGCCATGGCCTCGTCGTCGATCTGCCGTCCTTCGGCGATCATCTGCCGATACTTGACGAAGTCGATGGTGTCCTTGCCGGTGATCTTCTTGGTGTTGAAGGCATGGAAACCGAGGAAGGCCTCGGTGGACATGTTGGCCGCCAGCCAGTGCCGGTTGGGCAGCTTGTTCTGGTCCCAGAAGAATTTCTTTTTGGCCCGGATGCCGTCGATGGACTTGATCAAACAGCCGGGGAAGAGGTTGGTGAAGCGCCAGACCATTCCGTTCACTTCCTTGTCCAGCAGTTCGAAATCGGTGGCGCCGCTCTTCAGGATTTCTTTGGCCGCTGCCGCCTCCTCGCCGCGCTTCATCTCGCCGTAAACGATCTCGCCGTCATCGATGTAGCGGTCGGTGATCACCAGCGGGTTGCGCACGAAGTTCCCGTCAACCTTGAGCACCGGCACTGCCTTGGTGATCAGCCCCTTGACCTTCATCTTGTACGAGCTCCACATCTCGCAGGAGATGCAGTTCCACATGGCGTCCTCGATGGAGAGCATCCAGGGCAGGAAGTCGGTGGAACCGCCGTCCGGGGCCGAGCCGTGCTTCGGGCCGGCCTGGCCGAAGATCGCCAGGTCGGAGGAGACGGCCAGGTCGCAGGCCATGCCGATTTCCTGTCCGCCGGCCACCCGCATCCCGTTGACCCGGCAGATGGTGGGCTTCTTGCAGTTCAGAATGGCGTCCACCATGCCGTTGAACAGGTCCATGTACTCGCCGTACTCGTTGGGACGCTTGCTGTAGTACTCGGCATACTCCTTGGTGTTGCCGCCGGTGCAGAACGAGCGATCACCCACCGCGGTGAAGATGACGGCCACCACCGAGCGATCCCCCGAAGCGGCCTGGAAGCCGGCGATCACACCCTTGACCATTTCGGTGTTGTAGGAGTTGTACTGTTTCGGGTTGTTGAGGATCACCCAGGCCGTGTACAACCCGTCCACCGGGTTGCCGGCCTTGTCCAGCACCGGGCGTTTCTCGTAGATCGTGCAGGGGGCTTCGGTGCCCCAGTGCTCGGATCCGAAGAGCGAGTGGTCCTTGATCTGGTTGTCCCGCGGGAGCCATTCGAGGGTCATCGGCGTTCCTCCAAAGGTATCCACACCGCCCGGAGACCGGATCACCAGCCGGTGCTGTAAAAGGATGAGGGAGCAAAAAACGTGCGTGCCGTTATGGATTGGCGTGCTTCTCTTTCGAGTGAAAAGTATGCGTTCAACGCCGATTTTTGTCAAACCTCGACCGATGCGTGATAAACTGTCAGAACGATTGAAATCAATGAGAATGTGGCGGTACATAGGATCCAAAGGGGGACTCCCGATATGAGTGAACTGATCAACAACGCGGCCAAACGCAAGGAACTGCTCAAACACATGATCCTCCAACTGCACAAGGGGGAGGCTCCCGAAGAGGTCCGCAAACAACTGATCCGGATCATGGGCCAGGTGCCATACAATGAAGTCGTGGAGGTGGAGCAGGAACTGATCAACGAGGGCCTGCCCCGGGAGGAAGTGCTCAAACTCTGTGACATCCACACCGCCGCCCTCGAAGGTGCAATTGATCAAAGCGGAGCGGCCACCGCGCCTCCCGGGCACCCGGTGGATACCTTTCGCGAGGAGAACAAGGCACTGCGCTGGGAAATCGACAAGCTCGGCGCGCTGCTCGACGAGCTCGGCGCCCTGGCCGAGGATGCCCCTGCCGCCGATCTCCTCACCGGGCTGCGCGGAAAGTTCCACAACCTGATGGACGTGGAAAAGCATTACCTGCGAAAGGAACACCTGCTCTTCCCTTTCCTCGAGAAGCACGGTATCACCGGCCCGCCCACGGTGATGTGGGGTAAGCACGACGAAACCAGGGAACTGCTCAAGGCGGCTGACGAGGCGCTGGCCCAGGGCGGGTCCCTCACCGCCGGTGAGGCGCGTGCGGCGGCGGAGCTGCTCTTCCGGCCCGCCATGGAGGCGGTCTCGGGCATGATCATGAAGGAGGAGGAGATCCTCTTCCCCATGACCCTCGACACACTGACCGAAGCGGAGTGGTATGAGATTGACCAGCAGAGCCTGGAGATCGGGTTCTGTCTGTATGACCCCAAGGAGACCTGGAAACCGGAGGGAATCGAAGAGCCGGTTGCTGAGGTGGGGGAGGGCGGGCGAATCCAGCTGCCCAGCGGGAGTTTCACCCTTCCCGAACTGACCACCCTGCTCAACACGATCCCCTTTGATATGACATTCGTGGACCAGGACGACACGGTCCGTTACTTCACTCAGGGCCGGGAACGGATTTTCGGCCGCAGCCGGGCAATCCTTGGCCGGAAGGTGCAGCACTGCCATCCGCCGTCCAGCGTGCACATGGTGGAGAAGATCCTCGACGATTTCCACGCCGGACGCGAGGAGCACTGCCGGTTCTGGATCACGCTGGGCGGGCGGTTCATCATCATCGAGTACTTTGCCATGCGCGGGGCCGATGGCACGTATCTCGGCACTCTCGAAGTGAGCCAGGACCTCACCGAGAAGCGGGCCCTGGACGGGGAGCAGCGACTTCTCTCCTACGCCGGCGACAAGGGGGGTGAGTGATGAGCGGGAAACGCGAGGGTCTGCCGGAAATTACTCCCGAAACCCGTCTCGCCGCCCTGCTCGAGGCCCTGCCCGAGCTCGAAGAGACGCTGTACGGCCTCTCGCCGGCTTACGCGAAGCTGAAGAATCCGGTGCTGCGCAAGACGGTGGGCCGGGTGGCCACCCTCCGTCAGGTGGCCCGGGTGGGCGATGTGCCGCTGGGCCGGCTGATCAACACGCTGCGGGCCGCGGCCGGCATGGAGGAGACGGCGGAAGAGGAAGGAAACGGGGGCCAGGGCGAAAGTACGCCCGGCTGGGTCGGCAGCGGGGCGGTGAAGGTCGCACTCGATGCCCGGCCGCTGATCGAGCAGGGCGAACACCCCATGGCCCAGGTGCTCAAGGAACTGCCGGGGTTGGCGCCAGGCGAGCTCTTCGAACTGCTGACCCCTTTTCTCCCCGCCCCGCTCATCGACATGGCACGGGAAAAGGGCTACCGGGCCTGGTCTGAAAATGTGGGCGAAGATCAGTACCGGACACTTTTCGGGGCGGCGGGCAAGTAGCTCACCAGACCGTTCCCGCAAGTCATGTTATACTGCGACCCTGTTTGCCGTCTCTTATCTGTCCGTACAATCCGGGTCCGCCATGGCACGCGCCACAGCCATTCCCCAACGGTTTGATACCGCTTTTCATCCCATTCCGTCCGTCCGTCTTCTCTCATATCCGGCTCCCAGGAGGCCATCATGAGCTACCGAACTGCCGTCCTCTGTGTTGTCATCCTTATCCTCGCACTTTCCCTGCCGCTGGCTGCCGATGTTCCGCTGGAGCGCCAGTCCACCCAGGACCTTGGCCGGCCGGTGACCGTCACCGACGATGTGCGGCACCAGGTGAAATCCACACCGCCGGTGGTGGTCCGGCCGCGGCGGTCCACGCCAAAGCGGGCACCGATGACCCGCCTTGGCGGAGCCGAGCTGCTGGACAGCATCGACCGCACGGTCTTTGTCCCGGCAGGGGAGGACTACTGCCTGCGTTACAACGCCCGCCTGGGAAGGCTGGAGGAGGCGGTGGTGCCCTACACCCTGACCGGGGCGGCCTGGCAGGCAGTGTCCCTGGCGCCCAACTGGCTTAAGGATGCCCTGGAGGACAAGTTCCGCCAACTGGACGCCGACCGTCAGGACCTGTATGCCAACCTGATCATCGGCCTCACCGACCCGCTGATCATCGACGAGGTCTGCTTCCAGGTGGCCCACCTCTCACGCACCCTGCTGTCGAACGCCACCGTGGAGCCCGAGGCATTGAAGGTCAACGCCGAACTGATGTATGTCATCGACCAGGATCTGCAGTTTGTGGAGATTGTCGACTACGACGACGGGGCGGGAAACTTTTACTCCACCACCCGTTACCAGTATCTGGACGGCGGCATTCCGGTGGCGGTGGACCTGCCCTCGGACATCTATTACTGGTATGTGGTGATGCCCAAAGTCTCGGACGAGCGGCCCCTGATCAACGAGTCGGTCTACAACATGTTCTGGCGGCAGTACCTCTACTACGAGAATGACGACGGCTACCCCAACCTGCAGGAAGTGATGGCGCCGATCCAGTATCTCTGGGACGGTGAAACCCGCTGGCATGCCGTGGGCGACCCGTTCAGTTCGGATCTGCTGGCCGTGATATGCGTGGCTCTCTGGAGCGGAAAAACCATCGACTCGGGGGCCTCGGGCGACCGGCCGATCCAGCCCAACATCATCGCCCACGGGCACAACGGCAACTGCGGGGAGAGACAGGATCTCCTCTGCGCGGCGGGCCGCACCTGTCTGATGCCCTACTGCTGCACCATGGACGTGCTCGAAGACCACGTCTGGTGCGAGATGTGGTGGGACTATCTCTGGCGGCCGACCCAGAACGACCCCAACATCCACTTCGACAACCCCTACTGCAGCTACGAGGCGGACAGCGGCGGCTCCAAGGAATGCTCCTGTATCTGGGACTGGCGCAACGACGGCTTCACCTACGATGCCATCGCCACGTACTCGGACACCTGCACCCTCACCGTGACCATCAGCGACCCCAATGACGTCCCGGTGGACAATGCCTCGGTGATCATCGCCAGCGAGGGCTGGTCCACAACGACGATTTACCGCGGCACCTGGGGGGAGACCGACCGCAACGGGCAGATCACTTTTACCCTCGGCGACCACCAGGATTACTACATCCAGGTGATCACCGACCTGGGCAGTTTTCCCGCCTCGGGCTACGCCTCGATCATCACCGACAGCCAGGAGGACGGCACATACTTCTGGGAGTGGTCCACCCCGGAACCGATGCCCGAGCTGGACCTCACCGAGGTGACCCCGCCGGGTGACCCCGGACCGTTCACCCTGGAGATCACCTACGACCTGCCCTGTGATATCAACAACGGCCGGGACTACTACGCCACCCTGGCCGGCTGGTACGCCGAGCGGCTCACCGAGGGCAAACTGGACTTTTTCGTCGTCACCGAGGAGAACCTCGAGGCGTACATGACCACCGGCGCCTGCAGCGGATACTTTGTCTCGGATGCCATCTTCAACCACGAGACCCTCGATGTGACCGGCGAAGAAGATTTCTACATCGTTTTCTCCGGGGCCGAAAACCACGGCCTGCGGGTGATGGCCGACGTGACGGTAAATCTGTGGAAGAACTACGACCCCGAGTTGCAGTCCGCCGAGATCGTCACCGGCCCGGGCCCGGGCCCGGACAACCCGACCCTGGCCCGGGTTTTCGATTCGGCCTCGCCGGGTACGGTACAGGCGGAATGGAACTGTTACGGTGTGCAGAAATATGGGGTCAACGTGGCCTGCGGCGACATCGCCGGCGACCTGCAGGACGAAATGATCAGCGGTGCGGGGCCGGGGGAGGTCTTCGGGCCGCACGTCCGGGGGTTCGATGCCCAGGGAACTCCACTGCCCGGGGTCAGCTTCATGGCCTACGGTACACCGAGATACGGGGTCAATGTCAGTGCCGGCGATATCGACGGTGACGGCTACGACGAGATCGTCACCGGCGCCGGGCCGGGGGCGGTATTCGGACCCCACGTGCGGGGCTGGAACGTGGACAATGGCGAAGTCCAGACCAGTGGCGGAGTGAGCTACTTCGCTTACGGCACGCTGAAATACGGTGTCAACGTCAGCACCGGGGACATCGACGGTGACGGCTATGACGAGATCGTCACCGGCGCCGGTCCCGGGGAGGTCTTCGGACCCCACGTGCGGGGCTGGAACGTGGACGGGGGTGTGGCCGCGTCAATGGGCGGCGTGAGCTTCTTCGCTTACGGCACCCTGCGCTGGGGGGTCAACGTGGCCTGCGGCGACCTGGACGGCGACGGGATGGACGAAATCGTCACCGGTCCGGGGCCCGGCGCCATTTTCGGCAGCCACGTCCGGGGCTGGAACTATGACGGCGCCGCGGTACAGCCCATGTCCACCGTAAGTTTCAATGCCTACCAGGGCATGATTTACGGGGCGGTCGTGGGTACCGCGGACGTGGATGGTGACGGCTTCGATGAAATCCTCACCATGCCGGGGCCCGGGGCGGACAACCAGGCCGAGCTGAAGGTCTGGAACGTGGACAACGGGCCGGCGAGTGCCGCTGCCGCCTTCCCGGCGTACGACGGGATGGGTCTGGGCCATGGCGGGAGGGTGGCCGGGGGGCATCTGATCCGGTAACGACCGTTTTCCGGGAACACCTGGGGTGTATCGATATGATCTCGCCGCTGCTTCTGATTTCTCAAGCCGGGGTGATGCTCATCCTCTCTGTTCTGGGAGCGTTTGTGCTCTGGCACAGCGGCCGCACCCGTCCGGGGCAACTGCTGGCCCTGTTCTGTTTTCTCAACGGCGGCTGGATTGCGTCACAGGCCGCCGAAGGCCTGCTGGTCGGCCGGGTCACGCTGGAGTCCATGCTGCTCATCCGTGGTCTGGAAAAGACCTTTGCTGCCTTCATCGTGGCCGTCTTTGTCTGGTTTGTCTGGCATTTCCCCTCGCTGTCACCACAGGTGAAACAGTGGCACTTCTGGTCCGTCGGTCTGATAGCGTTTTTCTTTGGCGCCGGATCCTTCACGCGGTGGGATGCGGAACGCGCTGATATCGTCGGCGGACAGCTTCAGGTGTACTACGGCCCGCTGCATCATGTCTTCTCCGCCTACGTCATTCTCGCCGGGCTCTATGCCTTTGGTTTCCTGGTCTACCGCTACCGCTCATCTCCTTCGCCGCTGATCCGCTCGCAGATCAGCTGGGTGGCGGTGGGTGTCGGAATATCGTATCTGCTGGCCATTCTCTTCACTCTTCTGCTGCCTATTCTCTTTCACGTGTATAGCCTGCAGTACATCGGTACCTTGGCCCCGGCCATCGGGGTTCTCTTCGTGACGTACGCCATAGTCAAATACCGGGTGATGGAAATAGAGGTGGTGTTCAACCGGACCCTGGTCTGGCTGCTGATGAGCTCGATCCTCCTGGCGGCCAATTTCGGCATCGCTTCGCTTATTGGCGGCTGGATTCGTGGTCTCAACAACTGGCAGCTGGCGTTGATCGGCACCCTGCTCTTCTACCCGCTCTTCTTTCTCACCAGAAAGGTCCAGCCATCGATCAACCGCCTGCTGCAGCGGGAATACCACGCCATGGGCGAGGCGGTAAACAACCTGATGGCCGAGGCCGCGGAACTGAGCGACGTGCGGACTCTCTCCCGCTTTATCATCAGCCGGACCCGGCAGGTGCTCCGTGTTCCCCACGTCGTCCTGCTGATCTTGGATGAACGCCTCGGCCGGTACATACTGCTGGATGAGGAGCGGGAGGAGGAGACGAACCTCACCCCCGATGACCCGTTTCTGGCCTGGCTGGCGGTCAATGCCGTCACCCTGGAGCGGGAGCAGGTGGAGCAGCGGGAGCGGCACGAGGCCATCCGCCCGCTGGCCCACACCTATTTTGAACGGGTTTCCGCCGATTCCTGCCTGACCTTTGTCCAGGGGGGAAAGCTGATCGGCACGCTGAACTTTGGGCAACGGAAAGAGAAGCGGAGCCAGCTCTCCAAAAGGGAACTGGGGCTAATGACAAGGTTTCGCGGTGCGATCACCCTGGCCCTGGAGAATGCCCGCCTTTACGAAACTGAACTGGCCCTCACCGAGAAGAAAGTGGAGTCCGCGTTCTATGCCCGGGAACTGCGGGAAGCGCACCAGATGCAGGCAGCCCTGCTGCCCCGGGGAGCCCCGCGGGTAGCCGGCCTGGAGGTGGCGGGGGACTGCCGGCCGGCGCAGGACGTGGGTGGAGATTTCTTTGACTACCTGCCAGGCGGTGAGGGCAGGTTGTCGGTGGTCATTGGTGACGTGTCGGGCAAGGGTTTGCGGAGCGCCATGCACGCTGTGCTGAGCGCCGGTTTGTTGAGGACCGAGGTCCGGTCGGGCGGGGAGCCGGGGGAGGTGCTGGACGAAGTCAACAGTGAACTCTTCCACCTCACCGACCGGAACATCTTCACCGCCATGGTGTTCGCCGCCATCGACGGCCGGCGGCGGAAATTGGTGCTGGTCAATGCCGGGTTACCGCATCCCCTGCTCTGCCGTGGCGGCGATGTGCGAGTCTTGACCCTCGGTGGACTGCCGCTGGGCGTGATGCCGCAGGCGGAACGACGGACGGTGACGGCGGACCTGCAAGCCGGGGATCTCCTGGTGTTCTTCAGCGACGGGATAACCGAGGCGAGCAACCGGGCCGGGGATATGTATGGTGAGGAGCGTCTGCAGGCCCTGGTGTCCCGGGTATCTCCGGACATTCCGGTGTCGGTGGTGCACCGTCTGATCTGGGACGACGTCGACACTTTTGTCGACGGGGCGGAGCCTTTTGACGACATGACCCTGGTGGTTGCCCGGATCACCGGTGGCTGACCGCTGCCACTCCCAGTTACCGCCAGTTTATCCCCGGCGGATTTCCGATCATCCCTTTCATGCCCGGCCCGGTCATAGTATACATATGGCTGAGTCCGGACAGCTTTCGGATAACCGGTGCGTCGCGAGCTGTGATGATAATCCCGAACCGATCGGATGGAGAGAGAGGAAGAGTCGATGGAATCGTTCTGGTCATGGGAGACGTTCTGGACCATGGAAACGCTCTGGACAATCCTGGGGTTCCTGGCCCTGGGGATGTTCGGCTCGCGCTTCCTCATCCAGTGGGCTGCCAGCGAGCGTGCCGGGCACAGTGTCATGCCGATTGGATTCTGGATCCTCAGTATTGCCGGGGGGATATTGTTGTTCTCTTACTCGGTGTACCGGTTCGATTGGGTCTTCATGGTGGGTCAAAGTACGGGACTGGTCGTATATTTTCGGAATTTGTACATGATCGGCAGGGACCGGAAGAGAGAAAATCGCAAGCTGTTCAGTCCAGGAGATTTTTTCAGGCCGTAAATCGGATTTGCCGGTGATCGCCGGTACTTACTCTGCCGCCAGGGGGTGGTCACTGAAGAGATACACGGTTCGACTGCCGATCTTCCTCTGAAATGCCGGGTCCTGGCCCAGGGTTTGCCGCACTTCTTCGAACTCGTCATCTTCCACCAGCACCAGCCGCGGTGGGGAACCATCCCAAAAACTCCGCAGGCCCGCCAGGTCGATGATGACCGGGATATTCTTTTCACCATAGAACGAGTATTCCGCCCGCCAGGCCCAGAGCCCGTAGGACACGATGTCGGTTCCTGACGATGCTTCCGCCTTGAGCATCTCACCCACCGGTCTGGCGGACTTGAACTGGTTGGCCATGGGCAGCAGCCAGATACCGCCGATGAGATAGATCGCGACGATCAGGCCGCCCAGGGCCGACGTTGCCAGAACCCTGTTGGTTTTGCTGAGGACGATGCCGGCAACGACAGCGGCGCTTCCGGCCAGCAGCACCACCACAACCAAAAGAGCCAGGGATTGAAATTCCGGGTATCGGGACGGCACGACAATGATCAGGGCCAGCCCGCCGGCGGCAAAGATGAAAGCCGCCAGGCCGTGGATGGAGAGGGCGGCGATTCTCAAGCGGTTCGACAGCCGGCCGGTGATCAAGCGGTGGATCACATCCGCTGCCAGAATGGCTGCGGCCGGGGCGATGGGGAGCACATACGGAGATCTCTTGCTCTCGGAGAACGAGAAAAAGAGGATCACGCCAACGATCCAGACCCAGGCGAATTTCCTCAGTTGCCAGCCGTCGTCGTCCCGGCGGGGCAGGAAGGCGGCCAGCGGAATGAACCAGGACCAGGGAGCGAAATCCTGCCAGAAATAGCCCAGGTAGTAATGCCATGGCCGGTGGTGGTCCCAGGCGGCGACGAAACGGCTGAAGTTCTGGCGGATCAGTACTTCATGGATCACATCGGTGTGACCGCCGGCAAGGAGCACGTAGTACCACGACCCGCCCACCGCCACGAACAGCAGGATCCCGGGCCACATCCTGACGTTGAACAGTATCCCCGGGCGGCGGGTGACCAGCGCGTAGCCGGTTATGGCCAGCGCGGGGAGAATCAGGGCCACGGGACCTTTGGCGAGAAATCCGAGGCCGGCCGCCAGGCCAGCCCAGAGCCAGCCGCGGTACTGGGACATGCCGTGATCGGCCATGCGGCTCAGCGGCAACAGCGTCCCTACGGTGGAGGCCAGGACGAGGATATCCATCTGGATGGATCGGGAGCACCAGAAGACGCCGTACATACTGGCAAGCAGGAGGCCGGTAATCAGGGCCCGCTTCCGTCCCGTGTAGGGCAGCACCAGAAAGTAGGTCAGGACGATGCCGAGCAGGCCGGCGGCAACCGAGGGGAGCCGGAGAGTGAACTCGTTGACGTTGCCGGTCAGCTTCGATGCCGCCAGTGCCATCCAGTAGTAGAGAATGGGCTTTTCGGCAAAAACCGCACCGTTCACCGTGGGGATCAGCCAGTCTCCCCGTTCAGACATCTCAACAGCCGCCCGACCGTAGATCGGCTCGTTGGGGTTCCACAAGTCCCTTGACCCGAGAGCGGCGGTGAAGAGAATGCAGGCTGCGCAGATCAGGATCAGCAGGTCCCGCCGGCTCGGATCGAGGTTCATTCGTTCTCCCTGAATCAAGGTGACCGCGCGTGGCGCACGTTTCGGGGAGGACTATCCTTCATCGTCTTCGTCATCCACGTCGTCGCTGTCATCCTCCTCGTCGCCGCCATCGAGAATCGTACCGTCCGGTGCGACCTCTATTTCGACTTCCTTGCCGTCCACCAGCCACTCCGCTTCGTAGACGACTCCATCCGGCCCGGTGACCTCCTCGAGTTCCCGGATTTTGTGCGTCCCGGCGGCCTCGAGAATCGCGCTCTTCACCGCTTCGGGG
>JAQAZP010000217.1:0-4735 GCA_032127265.1 Acidobacteriota bacterium | reverse complement strand
GAAAAAAAGTAATCCCATAATATCAACTCTTATTCAGCAAAGGGGAACAGATCATGATGAGTGAGAAAACCATGACCACCCTCCATTCGCAGATCGGTGACAAACTGAAGAAGACTCGGAAGGAGAAGAACCTGACCCTGGAACGGCTGTCCAAACTCTCCGGGATCCCCCTCAGCACCATCTGGAAGTACGAGAATCAGAAGGTGGAGTATTCTCTCATCCCCCTGCTCCGGATGGCTGAAGCCATGGGCAAGAACCTCGAGTTCCTGCTGGAGATCGAAGACGAAGCCAAGGAGAAGGTTTCCTTCGCCCACAAGGATGAAGGTGTGTCCTACATGTCGGAGAAAGAGGGCTGGAACTTCCAGACCTTCACCCGGATGATCGCCCGGCAGAATCTCTATGTCGGCGTGCTGGCCATCCGGCCCGAGGGAGAAGTCCACGAGAACTCGATCCCCGAAGGCGAGATCTTTATCCGCGGCATCGAGGGCAGCGTGGAAGTAAAGGTGGACGGCAAGACCCACACCATCGGCAAGGACTCCAGCCTGCAGTTCAAGACCGACTCGCCTTTCAGCATCCGCTGCGGCGGCACCAAGGATGCCCGGGCCTACCTCTCCTCCACCAAATTCCCGTTCAAGATCTGAACGGCTGAACTAGCCCAGAAGAAGCTCGAAAACTGAAGCCGCCCGCCGGGCGGCTTCTTCTTGTACGTCGAGGTGGGTCACCAGGCGGAAACGGTCGGCACCGAAACGGGTGATTCGCACCCCGTGGGCCGCCAGCTCCTTCACCAGCCGTTCGGTGGTCCAGCCGTCACGGCGCAGCACACCCATCACGATGTTTGTCTTCACGGCATCGAGGTCGACCTCGACGCCGGGCAGACGGTCCAGGGTCTCAGCCAGAATCCGGGCCAGCCGGTGGTCCTCGGCCATCCGCTGCCAGTGATGGTCGATGGCGTACAAGCCGGCAGCGGCAAGGACGCCTGCCTGCCGCATCCCGCCGCCAAGCATCTTGCGCACCCGATGCGCCTCCATCATCAATTCCGCCGATCCGGCCAGCAAGGATCCCACCGGGGCTCCCAGGCCCTTGGAAAGACAGACCGACACTGTATCGAAGTTCTCCGCGTAGCGCGCCGGCTCGATGCCCTCGGCCACCGAGGCGTTCCACAGCCGCGCCCCGTCCAGGTGCATGGCCAGGCCATGGCGCAAAGCCACTTTGCGAATCCGTTCCATCTCCTCCAGCGGGAAGAGCGTTCCGCCGGCCACGTTGCAGCTGTTCTCCAGCGAGACCAACCGGCTGCGCGGGAAATGGTCGTCGATGGGCCGCACCGCCGCCTCAACCTGCTCGGCGGTGATCACCCCGCGCACCCCGGGCAGGGGGTTGAACTGCGCACCGGAGATGACGGCGGCGGAGCCGGTCTCGAAGTTGTACTGGTGACACCCGCTCTCCAGGATCACCTCGTCACCGGGACGAGTGTGCACCTTGACCGCGATGCCGTTGCTCATGGTTCCGCTGGGCACGAAGAGGGCCGCTTCCTTGCCCAAAATCCCGGCCACCTTCTCCTGCAGGGCCAGCACCGTGGGATCGTCGCCAAAGACGTCGTCGCCCACCTCGGCCGCGGCAATGGCCTGCCGCATCCCGGGGACCGGTCTGGTCACCGTGTCACTCCGCAGATCCACCACACAGGCATCCCCCGCCATCTCCCGCTCCACCATCATCGTGCCCCCCACTATCTGATTTGTCGGGGTTCGATTGCCCCCGGCCGGTTGCGGAACGGGCCAGTTGCCGTTCCAGTTCCTCAAGGATAATCCGCAGGGCCCGCGCCAGCGGCACGCCGGGAGGCGGATTTCCGCGCGGCCCGCAGGGCATCGACGGAAACCACCAGGGCCATGGAGAGCAGCATCAGGCAGAGCACCCCGAGCAATACGCTGCCTTCGTGACGGAAGAAATGCCTCCAGGCCTGCTAGGCAAAGGCGCTGACGCTGGTGGCCAGCATGATCATCGCCGGCACCAGGGTGTAGATCGAGGGCCGCCCCTGACCCACCAGCCAGACGGTGGCCACGAAGAGGGCCGGCGCGGCGACATCTGGTTCGAGGAGGCAAAGAGCGGCCAGAGCAGTTTCCAGCCGCCGGTCACACCGAGGAGAAAAGCCGGCACCACCGTGAGGGCCGATGCCAGGTAGCGGTTGTTGAACAGCGGATGGACGGTGCCCAGCAGTTCTCGGGAAGTATCGCAAATGCTCCGTCCGCCGTGGCGCATGCTCACGGTCAGCGCCATATAGTCATGCACCGCACCAATGAACACCACCCCCACCAGGATCCAGATGGCGCCGGCCACCCAGATGCCGTTCATCGCCCTCTTCCCCGCCGGGAGCCGGGCCCTCCCCCTGGCGTCAAACCAGTTCGATTTCGGGGATCGTCTCGATGATCCCCCGCTCGTGGCCCAGGCGGAAAAGGGTTTCCAGGCCCTTTTTCCCCTGCCGGCCCATGTCAATGGTCAGTTCACTGACATACATTTTCACGAATTTTGAACCGGTCTCGTGATCCAGCCCCCGGCCGAACTGCAGGGCGTAGGGTATGGACTTGTCCTGGTTCTCGTAACCGTGCTTGATCGAGGCCTTGATCGCCGCCGAAATACGGCCGGCCAGTTCCCGGCCCAGGTCCTTGCGCACCAGGTCCAGGCCCAGGGGCAGGGGCAGCCCGGTTTCCTGCTCCCATTTCTCACCGAAGTCCACCACCTTGTGCAATCCCTGGCCGGCATAGGTCAGCTGCCCCTCGTGGATCAGCACCCCGGCCTCCACCTCGCCGGAAAGCACCGCGTCGATGATGCGGTCGAAATCCATGTCCACGGCCACCGCTCCCTCAAGCCAGATGTCGCTGAGCAGCCGTGCGGTGGTCAACCGGCCCGGAGTGGCCACCTTCAGCCCGGCCAGGTCCGCGATGGAGCGCGGTTCCCGGGAGACCACCACCGGCCCATAGCCCTCGCCCATGGACGCGCCGGAGGCCATGATCCAGTAGCGGTCGGCCAGCAGTGGGAAGGCGTGGGCCGAAACCGCGGTCACCTCCAACTCGCCGGTCATTGCCCGATGGTTCAGGCTCTCGATGTCCTCCATCACGTGCTCGATGCGGTAATCCTCGATGGAGACGGCTCCGCAAGCCAGGGCGTAAAACATGAAGGCATCGTCAGCGTCCGGGCTGTGCCCGACCCTGAGTATTTTCTCGTTCATTCCCACCTCGTCATCAAACCAGACGGTGCGGTCCCGACCGAAGCTGTTCGGCCAGGAGGTCTGATCCTGGGTTCTGTGCACGGAATCGCCGCCGGAAACCCCGGCGGCGACCGGGAATCATGATATCCGCGCGGCAACGACCGGGTCAAACCAATGGCAAGTTGTATCCCGGCGGCCGCTTGGAGTACTATTTCCCATGAACGAACAGTTAGTCATCGACAAGCAGTGGCTGGAGACGGCGGAGGACCGCCGGCTGGCCCCCTACGCCATGCGCAGTGCCTGGGCCGGGCGGACCCACCCGCTGGACGAGGAGAAGCGTGAATTCGTCTACCGCACCGAGTTCCAGCGGGACCGCGACAGGATCATCCACTCCCGGGCCTTCCGCCGCCTGCAGCACAAGACCCAGGTCTTTATCCCCTTCGAGGGGGACCACTTCCGCAACCGGCTGACCCACACCCTGGAGGTAGCCCAGATCAGCCGTACCATGGCCCGGGCCCTCAATCTCAACGAGGACCTCACCGAGGCCATCGCCCTGGGCCATGACCTGGGGCACACACCCTTCGGCCACAGCGGGGAGAACATCCTCAACGAAATCCTCTCCGGCAAGGTGGCGGTGGACAACACCGAACCTGACCTGCTGCGCACCGCCGGTGGTTTCAAACACAATTTCCAGAGCATCCGGGTGGTGGACCTGATAGAAACCCGGTATTCCCACGCCGGAATCAACCTGACCGACCCCACCCGGGAGGGCATCTTCAAGCACACCCGCAGCGGCGGGGAGATCCGCTACCCCGAATTCCGCTGGGAGGGCATCGAGCCCGAACGAACTCCGCACTTCGAAGCCCAGGTGGTGGCCCTGGCCGACGAGATCGCCCAGCAGACCCACGACCTGGAAGACGGCCTGCGGGCCGGCGAGGTGGACTTCGGCGCGGTCGAGAAACTGAAAATCTCCCGCGAAGTGATTGGCCGGCTGGGCACCAGCTACAGCACCATGGGCCAGCGCTACCGCCGCCAGAACACCCTGATCCGCGGGCTGATCCACCTGCTGGTGACCAATGTAATCCGCGCCTCCTGGACCCGCCTGAATTCCTGGAGCGAGGAGCGGGGGCTGGGTAAGGACAAGGACCTTCGGGGAGAACTGTCCCGGTTGCCCGCCGACGCGGTAGCCTTCTCGGACCGCGGCCGCACACTGTTCGACAACCTCAAGGAATTTATCTACCGCTACATCATCAACAGTTTTTACGTCAACCGGTCGGACGGCCGGGCACGGCATTTTGTCACCGCCCTGTTCAGATCCTACTACACCAATCCGCGGCAACTGGACAGTTACGTCCTGCTCCGCTATCGCGACACCATCGGCCGGCCCTACCTGCGGGATTTCGGCCTCGAGGAGGTGGAGGAGGAAATCCGCCACACCTATCACAACAGCCCGGCCTTTGTCCGCATAGTGGCCGACCACATCGCCGGGATGACTGACAAATATGCCCTCGATGAATATGAACGTCTGTACAGTCC
>JAQAZP010000216.1:0-7872 GCA_032127265.1 Acidobacteriota bacterium | reverse complement strand
CTTCGGCGGGCCGGACAACATCCGGCTCTCTTATGCCAGTTCCATGGAGAACCTGGAGAAGGGGATCGACCGGATCGCCGACGCGCTCTCGAAGCTCAAGCCCACCCTGGCCTCGCGGAAAGTGAAGCTGGACAACTGCTTCACCTCGGTGACCAGGCGGGTCAGCCCCCGGGTGGACCTGGCCGACGGGGTGCGGGACGGGATGGTGGCCGAAGCCGAGGAGCACCTGCCGCACCACCACTATTTCGAGTGGAACGCCAACATCGGCGGGGTGATCCTCCAGCTGCGGACCAATGTCCGCCACCTTTACGACTTCTGGATGGAGAACTGGTACCCGGCTCTGATCGAATCCGACCTCGAGCCCCACGGGGTGATTTACGCCGTGGACGGAGTTCCCGGCCGGGAACCCAGCGCCTACTACCACCCTGAGTCGCGCACCGCCCTGATTTTCAACAGCTCATACTACGGCCAGTGCAAGAGCATGGCCCTGGGTATGGTGGCCGACATCAGCGAGCGGCTGCTGGACGTGCACGGGGTGTACGGCGCCTGTGTGGACATCGGCGGCGAGGGCACCCTGCTGCTGGGAGCGAAGGGGGCCGGCCGCCGGCGCCACTTTTACGGGCTCCTCGAACAGCACGACGTGAGCTTTGTCACCGAGGACTGGCTCAACGTGCGTTACCGCGGCGGCAAGGCCCAGGCGGACAACGTGGAGCGAAAGGTCTACCTCAAGACCCGGTTGGCCAACGACTATCCCAACTTTGCCCGGCTCTTCGAAGCCAGCCGCTGTGAAAACGTGGTGATGAAGCGTGCCTACTGTGAGGACCACCAGTGCCAGCTGGGCGAGTGCGCCCTGGATCACGGCGACCCGTTCTGTTTCCACGGCGCGACCTCCTCACGGGTGATGGTGGATCCGGTCTGGTTCGGCGGCCCGGACAAGTATGTCCGGCGCACCGCTCTTGGACGGGTGGTGCTGTTCACCGATGACCGGAAATCACCACCGCTGAGCAGCATCGACGCCGACGAGGCGCTGGCCATGATGCGCGGTTCCGCCGGCGCCTCCGGCGGACTCTCGTCCTCCTCACCGCTGGACACCAGCAGCTATTTCACCCGGCACCCTGTGGTCCACGTGAGTGTGCCGACGCCCGTTTCCGCCCGGACGGACGGCGCGGGGCCGCCGTTCTTCAACCCGCACCTCCTGGTCTCGCGTCCCGAACGGCTGGACACCCAGGAACGGTATTTCCGATACCTGCTGCGTCTTGTTCCCTGTTTCCTGATCAACAGTTCGGCCGGGCCGGAGGATACGGTCCAGGCCAGACTGCGCGAGTTGGTCCGCGGAAAATAGCGGCCGCAGCATCAATGATTTGCGACACTATATGCCCCCGGCCGGCCAGTGCCAGCCGGGGGCTTTCTGTTTGAAAAATACCTCCCCTATGCGGAATGGGGATTGCGTAAAGTCTCGCCCTGGGGAATCCGAAAGGAATGGCAGGAACAGAGGATGTCCGCACCCCGGTTACGGTTGGCCGGAACGGACACGGATTCTTTTCGGGTGCGGTGTGCCGTTGAACCTTGCCCGATGTTTCGGGGTAGCCCAGTATGGCACGCGCAAAACTCAGCCCGGACCTCTCAGCCACCGTGCCGCAGGAGTTGCGACCGCTCTTCGAGCAGGCCGAGGAATCGATCCGCCACTTTTTCAGCCGGCGGCATGACAGCCCGCAGCGCGGTTCCATCGATATCTCCGGCGAGCGGTATATGCTCATCCGGGCCGCGTCCCTCTCCACCGAGTTTTTCGACCAGGTGATGCATCTCTACCGGGACCGGGGCGAAGAGAAGGCCATTGAGGTGGCCAACAGCCTGTTGTTCGACATCGCCCACGCCATCGGCCGGGCCGATGCCCGTACCTTTCGCCGGAAAATGAATATAACGGACCCGGCGGAGTTGCTGGCCCTGGGACCAGTTCACTTCGCCCACTCCGGGTGGGGACACGTGGTGATTCATCCTGAATCCAGCCCCAGCGCGAATCAGGACTACTTCCTCTACTTCGACCACGACAACTCCTCCGAGGCCGACGTCTGGTTGCGCAGCGGCCGGACTTCGCCCCGGCCGGTCTGCGTGATGAGCGGCGGGTACTCCTCCGGCTGGTGCGAGGAGTGTTTCGGCATTTCCCTGGTCACCGTGGAGCTGGAGTGCCGGGCTACCGGGGCGGAGAACTGCCGGTTCATCATGGCCCACCCCTCGAAGATCAGGGAGCACCTGGCCCGACTGGGTCGCGAGAAACTCGACTCTCCCGGGGCGCACGATTCGGTGGATATTCCGGAGTTTTTCCAGCGCAAACGGATTCAGGAAGATCTGAGCATCCAGGTGGAGGAGAAGACGGCCGAGCTGCGCCAGGCCAATGAGCAGTTACGGCTGGAACTGGCCGAGAGGGAGAAGGCCCAAGCGGCCCTGCGAGCCAGCGAGGAAAAGTTCCACGCCCTGTTCGAGGAATCGCGGGATGCCATATTCATCAACAGCCGCGACGGGAGGTTCGTCGATATCAACCCGTCGGCGGTGGAACTCTTCGGCTACGATCGGGAAGAGTTGATGACCATGCGGGCCGGGGACCTCTATGTTGATCGCGAAAAGCGCTTCAGCTTTCAGCGGCACATCGAGGTAGAGGGGTCGGTCCGTGACTGGGAACTGGATCTGCAAAAAAAGTCGGGTGAGACCCTGCACTGCCTGCTCACAGCCAGTGTCCGTCGCGACGCATCGGGAGAGATTATTGGCTACCAGGGGATCATCCACGACATCACCGGCCGGCGTCACGCCCTGGAAGCGCTCAAGGCCAGCGAGGAGCAGTTTCACGCCCTGTTCGAGGAATCCCTGGACGCGATTTACATCACCACGGTGGAAGGGAAGTTTCTCGCCGTCAACCGCTCGATGCTCGATCTTTTCGGCTTCTCCCTCGAGGCGATGATCGGGATGAACGCCACCGAACTCTACGCCAATGCCGCCGACCGGCAGCGCTTCCAGGAGGCGATCAGGTCAACCGGCATGGTTCGAAGTTTCGAGGTGGCCCTCAAGCGGAAGGACGGGAGTATGCGGGATTGCCTGCTCACCTCCTCCCAGCGCTACGACCCCGAGGGGCGGGCGGTGGGTTACCAGGGTATCATCCGTGATATCACCGAGCAGAAGAAGAGCGAGCAGGCGCTGCGGGAGAGCGAGGAAAAATTTCGGGCGATCACCGGAACCGCCACCGACGCCATCATCCTGATGGACAATGAAGGAAAAATATCCTACTGGAACCCGGCCGCCGAGAGCATGTTCGGGTACTCCGCCACCGAGGCTTTGGGGCAGGATCTGCATTTCTTCCTCGCCCCCGGGGAATACCACCAGGACTTCCTCCGGGGCTTCGGCCGCTTCAAGCAGGAGGGCAAGGGGAACGTCATCGGCCGAACGGTGGTGCTGGTGGCGAAGAAGAAGGACGGGAGTATTTTTCCCTTCGAGATCTCCACCTCGGCGATGCAGGTTCGAGGCAGGTGGCACGCCGCCGGTATCATCAGGGACATCTCCGAGCGGGAGAGAGCCCACGAGGACCTGCGCGAATCCCGGGCCATGCTCAGGATGGTGATGAACACCATCCCCCAGTATGTCTTCTGGAAAGACCGTGCCTCGGTCTACCTCGGGTGCAACGACATCTTTGCCCAGGCTGCGGGGATGAGTTCATCGGAGGAGATCATCGGCAAGACCGATCATGACCTGGCCTGGACCAGGGATCAGGCCGACTTCCTCGTCGAGATGGACACCCGGGTGATGGACAGCGATACCCCGGAATTCCACCTCATTGAACCGCAGCAGCAGGCAGACGGCAGACGAGCCTGGCTGGACACCAACAAGGTGCCGCTGCACGATTCCGAGGGCCAGGTGATCGGTATCCTCGGGACCTACGAGGACATCACCAGCCGGGTGCTGGCCGAGGAGGAGAAGGAGCGGATGCAGGCCCAGCTGCTCCAGGCACAGAAAATGGAGGCGGTGGGAACCCTGGCCGGCGGAGTGGCCCACGATTTCAATAACCTGCTCACCGCCATCCAGGGTTACGTTGACCTGGCGATGGTCAAGGGGGGCGAGTCCGATCCCTCTTTCTGGTATCTCAAGCAGGTCAAGCAGGCCAGCCTCAGGGCCGCGGACCTGACCCACCAGCTGCTGCTGTTCAGCCGCAAGCAGCCCATGACACTGACCGTCCTGTCGCTGAACAGCGTGGTTCGGGAATTGCTGAAAATGCTCGAACGTCTGATCGGGGAGGACATCAATTTGGCCACCGACCTGGAGGAGGACCTCTGGGCCGTGCGTGCCGATTCAGGCAGCCTGGGGCAGGTGGTGATGAACCTGGCGGTAAACTCACGGGACGCCATGCCCGACGGCGGCAGGCTCTTCTTCCAGACGAAGAATGTGGCGATGACCAGTGTGGATTGCCGGGATCTCACCGGATCCCTGCCCGGGAACTTTGTTCGCCTCACGGTCATCGACACCGGCGTGGGCATCCCGGAGCAGATGTTGGAGCACATCTTCGAGCCGTTCTTCTCCACCAAGGGGACCGAGTCGGGCACCGGTCTCGGTCTTGCCGTGGCCTTTGGCATCGTCCAGCAGCACGGGGGGTGGATCTCGGTGGAAAGCGAGCTGGGCCGCGGCACATCGATCAGCGTCTATATCCCGGCCACCACCGAAAAAGTGAGCGAAGCCGACGACGAGGCCGTGCCCCTCGAGAGTCTCAGCGGCACCGGGCAGCGCATCCTGCTGGTGGAGGACGAGGCGGACATCCGCGACCTGATCACCGAAGCCCTGGGCAGCAGCGGCTACCAGGTATTTGCCGCGGCCAGTGCGGACGAGGCGCTGGCGCTCTACGAGAGCGAAAACCGGGATTTCGAACTCGTGTTCAGCGACGTGGTGCTCACCGACCGCAGCGGCGTGCAACTGGTGGAGGAACTGAAAGTCCTCGACCCGCAACTGAAAGTGATGCTGTGCAGCGGATACACCGACGAGAAGTCGCAGTGGCCGGTGATCCGCAGCAAGGGGTATGCTTTCCTCAAGAAGCCTTTCTCGCTCGTTGACATGCTACAGCGAATCGCCGACATCCTGTCGTGAAAATCCCGTCCGTGATCCGCCGGCTGCGTTACCGGCCTCCCCTGTCATCGCGAGGAGCAGGCGCAGCCTGCGACGTGGCGGGGTACATCCCCCCTCGCTGCGGTCTCGGGGGTTGAGGGGCAGGTCAGTTCCCCCGTCTTCGCTCAGGGTCTCGAGTTCACATTGGGATTAAACGTGCATCTTTCACCACGTTCGTTCTGGCCTGAACCTCTCGACATATCGCTCAGCCGGGAAACTGACCGGCCCTTCTGTCGCGGTCCGGTTGAATTCACGGCGGACGGGTAGGGTCTCTATCCCTTCCGAGCGACCTGTCGAGGGGTTCATGACAACCCTAACGCGAACCCGAGACCGTAGCGAGGAGGGGATGGAGACCCCACCTGTCAGGCGGGCTCTTTCTTCTTGCGGCGGAACATCCGGCCGATGGATATCGGCAGGTTGAAGAACAGGTCGTAGATCCAGTGCTCGAACAGCGCACCCCGTTCGCCGAACACGGGAATGATCCGCACGATACCAGCGGCCCAGTTGCCGGCCATGAAGCGGGCCAGGGAGGGATATTCGGTGACCATCTGCAGCGGGAAGCCGAGGTAGCCCACGTAGTGCCAGAAGGACACGAAGACCGCAACCCGGTAATTGTGCCAGTTCCGCTCCCGGATCATCAGGTAGAGCACATAGAAGCCCCGGACCAGCGATCCGGGTGAGATGGGCGTGGCCTGGAAGAAGAGCAGGATGACGCCGGCATAGGCCATCCCTTCCTGCCATGTTTTTCCCAGGCGCCACCAGGCCCAGGCGGCGAGAATGATGGCCACGACCTGGGTCACCGGCATGGTGCAGACGTGGACCGCCATGCACTTGAGATATTTCTGGATAAAGGGATCCTTGGCGCGGTTCCTGATGTGCGCCGCCTCCTCGTCGGTGAGCATGCCGTCACGGTGGCCGGTGTCGATCTGATCCAGCAGCCACTTCTCACGGAAATCAGCGTTGAAGTATAGCTTCACCGGGTAGGTCACTGCAGCTTTCAAACGGTCCCAGGCATAGCCGGGCTCAGTGAAGAAGCGATGCCACGACGGGGGCAGCCAGCCGAGAAGAAAGCGCTGGGTGTAGTAGCGGACCGGCCGGTCCACCAATCGTTCCAGCCGTGGCTCCGCACCGCGGCCGTTCCGTTGCCAGCCGATCAGCTTGGCCGCCCGGCCGGCGCGCAGCCAGCGGCGGAAATAGGCGAAACTGCCCAGCATCCGGCCCAGGTGACGGCGGTAGAGGCCGTTGCCCCAGGCCCGGCGGAACAGCCGGCCGAGGAACGGAATCACGCCCGCCAGCAGGGAGAGCAGGAAACGCCAGCCCGACGAGTTCAACCGCTGGGCGTGTTCCTCGTCCAGGTGTCCGCGCACCCGCCAGCCTTCCACCAGCCCCTGGCGCACCGATCGGCGCAGGTCCCGGTTGGTCAGCAACCGGAAATGGTGGTGGGTCAGGTCAGGCAGGGACTCACGGTAGGCCTTTTCCCGCACTTTCAGTTCTTCCAGGGCCGGCTGGAGGTCGGCGAAGCTGTCCCGGTTCTCCTTGCAGTATTCCTCCAGCTTCTCCACGCTGCCCCGGTCGAACTGCACCAGGTCGCCCCGGCGGAGGCCCTTCAGGATCAGGCCGAAGTCCGCCGGGCTCATGGGCAGGAAGGGCAGCAGGGCCAGGCCGGCCCGGAAGTCGATGGCGGTGAGCCGGCCGCCGGTCTCATCGTCCTTTCCGGTCCGCTTGAGCACATTGGGCTGGCTCTTCATCGTCCACCACTCGTACTGCCGGGCGAATTCCGGCGCGCCCAGGTTGTGCAGCATTCGCACGAAACGAATCATGAAGGAGCGTTTCTCCAGGTATTCCCGGGAGCCGTCCCCGGCGTCCATGATCCGGCCGTCCTTGCGCACCCGCCGGTTGCGGCCGATCAGCCGGTTTTCCACTTCGTAGAGCCAGGTGCGGCCTGCGACCCATTCGTTGATTTCGGCGTAGCTGTCCAGGTTGCTGTCGAAGAATGTGGCAAAGGTGTCCACCACCGATGTCTCGTCACCGAGGTGGATGCGGGCCGCGCGGCGGATCATCTTCTGCCACAGCACGCCGCTGCGGGCGGCATGCTCGTTGACCTGGGCCGAGAACGGTCCCTGGTAGGCCAGCCAGTAGAGTGTGTTGCGGAAGAACAGCGAGAAGCCGGAGGGGGGGACGATAATCTTCACCGCGTACTGCCCGCCCTCCTCGAGGCCTTCCAGCGGACCTTCCGGCGCCTGCAGATGGATCAGCCGCACACGGTATACCTGGCCGGCAAATCCGCCGCCGACGAACTTCTCCACTTCGAGAGTCGCGGTTGCGCGGCGGGCGGGGACCACGCCGGTGACGTCCACCGTCAACTGGTCGCCGGAATCGTAGCGGTCGGGCTTGTGGGGCAGCAGCAGATCGGCATTGTTGATGATCCGCTCCATACGCTGCTTGAACTCGCTCATCACTCCCTTTCCGATTCCGCAACTCTCCTGATCGTCTCGCGGGCGCTGTTCACCGCTCGCGGACCAACGCTGCTCTGTTTTTCATCGATTCAGCTGATCAGGGTCAACAGGATTTTCGGCGGTCTGAATGCCTCAGCCGTAGCGCCAGCCGGTGCGGTTGCTGCTCTGACGATCTCTCGGCCGCCAGGGCTTGAACACGTTGCCGGTCTGCTGGTCAACCCCGGCCGTCGGGGAAGGGGTATCTGTCCGGCGGACGAATACCCGGGAGTGATCGTCGGGG
>JAQAZP010000215.1:0-7435 GCA_032127265.1 Acidobacteriota bacterium | reverse complement strand
CGGAACAGGCCCTGCTCCCGGGCATAGGCCTCCACCAGCTCCACCTGACGCGGCGGCCGGCCGGACAGTTCGAGGTAGGTCAGCGTCTCGCGGTCGATGGGGACGATACCGCCGGTGGCGCCATACTCGGGGGACATGTTGGCGATGGTGGCCCGGTCGGCCAGCGGCAGGTGGTCGAGGCCTGGTCCGAAGAACTCGACGAACTTGCCCACCACCCCCTTGTTTCGCAGCATTTCGGTCACGGTGAGCACCAGGTCGGTGGCCGTGGTCCCCTCGGCCAGCCGTCCGGTGAACCGGAAACCCACCACTTCAGGGATCAGGATCGACACCGGCTGGCCCAGCATGGCCGCCTCGGCCTCGATGCCGCCCACGCCCCAGCCCAGAACGCCGAGGCCGTTGATCATGGTGGTATGCGAGTCGGTGCCCACCAGGGTGTCGGGGTAGGCCGCGGTCTGGCCCTCAGCTGCACCGGGGAAGACCACCCGGGCCAGATACTCCAGGTTTACCTGGTGGACGATGCCGGTGTCCGGCGGGACCAGCTTGAAGTTGTCAAAGGCCTGTTGACCCCAGCGAAGGAAGGTGTAGCGCTCGCGGTTCCGCTGCGCTTCCAGCTCGGCGTTTTGGCCGAAGGCTTCGGCGCTGCCGAAGTGATCCACCTGCACCGAGTGGTCGATCACCAGCTCCACCGGCTGCAGCGGGTTGATCCGGTTGGCGTCGCCCCCCAGCCGCTGCACCGCGCTGCGCATCGCCGCCAGGTCCACCACCGCCGGGACCCCGGTGAAGTCCTGGAGCAGCACCCTGCTGGGCCGGAAGGCGATCTCCCGTTCGGTCCCGGCCTTGGGGTCCCAGGAGGCCAGAGCGGCAATGTCCTCGGCAGTGACGGTCACCCCGTCCTCCCAGCGCAGCAGGTTTTCAAGCAGCACCTTGTGGGCGTAGGAGAGCCGGTGGACCGGGAAGCGCTCCGCCAGGGCGTCAAGACGCCAGATATCATAGGTCGATCCGGACACCGTGAATCGGGCTTTGGCATTGAAGCTGTCGTTCATCTTCCTTCTCCGTCGGGACGGGTATGGTGCAGGCCGCGCCGTTATCTATCGTTAGGGTCAACCATTTCATTATGTTCGATGGGGGAAGTGATCACAAGATAATTTCAGTGACGATTTCTGAGCTGGAGAAGTTGTCGCCTGGGGGAATTCCTGCCATTGTTGTTGATCCGCTTGACTCTGAGGGGATAACAGCTTATTGTAATTATCATACTCTCCATTGTTCCTGGGTTGATTCCAGAAATTTCAGGACAGCTCCAGTGGGGGCCTGGTGCATTTCACCGTGATGTCTTCCCTCGAGAGGTGTGCAGGACCGATGAGCCCCGCAGACGCAAATCTGAGGGACGGACGGTTTCACGAAAGCCACCTTCGCCTGCTGCTGGACAGTCTTCCCTGCAGCATTGCTTCCATCGATCACCGCGAAATCTACCAGCATGTCAACAGCCACTACGCCGCGCTGGTGGACCGGCCCCGGAAGGAGATAGCGGGCCGGCACGTCCGGGATATCCTCAGCAAGGATTCCTATGCCAATGCCAAACCACACATCGACGCGGTGCTCACCGGCCAGCCGGTCTCCTACGAGGCCCGCTTTCTATTCGGAGAGAAGGAGCCTTGCTGGCTGAGCGTCCACCTGGTCCCCGACATCGATAGTGAGGGCCGGATCACCGGCTTCGTGGTGATGGCCTACGACATCAGTCAGCGAAAGCGGGCCGAGGAAGCGCTGCGCCGGAGCGAGGAACGCTACCGCTTGACCTTCGAGAAAGCGGCGGTGGGGGTGACCCATGTGGCGTTGGAAGGGTCTTTCCTGAGGGTCAACCAGAAATTCTGCGACATCGTCGGGTATTCCAGGGAAGAGCTGGTGGGTATGACCTTCCAGGAGATCACCCATCCCGACGACCTGGACCATGATCTGGTTCTGGTGCGGGAGATGGTGGCACGGGAGCGCGAGACCTGCTCCTCGGAGAAGCGCTACATCCGCAAGGATGGCGAATTGGTCTGGGTCAGTATCACCGTCTCGATGGTCTGGGAGGAAGACGGCGGCTCGGGTTACTTCATCAACGTGGTGGAGGAGATCGGTGCACGCAAGGAGGCTGAGGCCACTCAGCGCAAACTGGAGGGGCAGCTGCGCCAGGCCCAGAAGATGGAGGCCATCGGAACCCTTGCCGGTGGTGTGGCCCACGATTTCAACAACATCCTCCAGGCGGTGATGGGCTACACCGAATTGCTGGGGGAGCGTATCACGGACGATGAGGACGCGCACTGCGAGTTGGAGGAGATCGAAAAGGGCTGCGAGCGGGCGGCCATGCTCACCCGGCAGCTGCTGACCTTCAGCCGCCAGCAGGTGATCCGGCCGGCCCATATTGACATCGACGAGGTGATCACCGGGGTGTTGAAGATGCTTCGCCGGCTGATCGGCGAGGATATCGACCTGGTCTACCAATCGCCGGCGCCGCTGGCCGCCATCTTCGCCGACCGGAACCAGTTGGAGCAGGTGCTGATGAATCTGGCGATCAACGCCCGGGACGCCATGCCCGGCGGGGGTGTTCTCACCGTGCAGGCGGAAAATCGCGAACTGGACACCGAAGCCTGCCGGTCATACGAGGAGATCCTTCCCGGGCGCCACGTGGTACTCTCCATCAGCGACACCGGCTTGGGGATGGACGGGGAAACCCGGACCAGGATTTTCGATCCCTTCTTCACCACCAAGGGCCCGGGACGGGGTACCGGCCTCGGGCTTTCCACGGTCTACGGCATCGTCCGGCAGCACGAGGGCCACATCTTCGTCACCAGCGAGCCGGGCCAGGGGGCGCGGTTCGAAATCTTCTTCCCCGCGGCGGCCGCCGCGGCGGAGCGGGGAGAGGCCCCGGCGGTCAAGCCGGCCCCCGGAGGGTCGGAGACGATCCTGCTGGCCGAGGATGACGAGATCGTGGTCCGCCTGGCGGCAAAAGTCCTCACCGGGGCAGGCTACACGGTATTGGTGGTTCGGGACGGGCGCACGGCGGTGGACGAGTTCTCATTTCGCAAAGGCGAAATCGACCTGGTAATTCTCGATGCAGTGATGCCGGTGCTCAACGGCAAGCAGGCCTGTGACGAGATGCGGGACAAGGTTCCGGGCCTCAAAGTGCTCTTCATCACCGGGTACCCGGTGGACGGGATGCACAAGCGGTTCGTCCTGGACAGTGATATCCGCGTGATGCAGAAGCCCTTCCTGGCGGGAGATTTCCTGCGTCAGGTCAGGGCCCTGATTGACGAGAAGTAGATGCGGCTTTCGCCACGGTTCAGGCCTCCGGCTCCTGCCTTCCGCTGATCACTTTCTTTGTTGTATCGAAGGCGCTGATCAGTTTTTCCGTGGCTTCGGGGACCTTGTCCAGCTCATTCTCCCTGACCAGGGTTTCGATCTCCATGGCTACTTTCCCCATGGTGCCGGCGGCGACATTGAGGCATGACCCCTTCATCCCGTGGGCCAGCTCCTGGATCTGGTAGAAGTCGCACTCATCCAGCGCCTTGCGCAGCTCATCCATCTGCAGCGGGACTTCCTGGAGGAAAAACTCCACAACTTCCTCCACCACTTCCTCGTCGCCCCCGAGCCGTTCCGCGAGCTCGTTGCGATCGAAATATGCCTCACGGTCAATGTCGTGGTCCATCGAGGTATCCTCCATTGACGGGGCATCGTCCGCTTCCGGTTCGGTTTTCGGCAACTCGGTGAGCTGGCGGTCTATGGCCTTGCGCAGCTCCCCCTGGTTGATCGGCTTGGGCACGTAGTCGTCCATGCCGGCATCGAGACACCGCTCGCGGTCGCCCTTCATCGCGTGGGCGGTCATGGCGATGATCGGAATCTTGCGGTCGATGATATCCGAAGTGCGGATGGCCTGGGTGGCCTTGAACCCGTCCATCACCGGCATCTGCACGTCCATCAGCACCAGATCGAAGAGTTCCTTTTCCAGCATCTCCACCGCTTCCTGGCCGTTGATGGCCGCCACGATGCGGAAGCCCATGCTCTCGATGATCCTGATCGCCACCTTCTGGTTGATCAGGTTGTCCTCGGCAAGCAGGATCCGGACACTGCGCTTTTTGTCCTCGGCAATGGAGTGCCTGGTGATAATCGGTTTTGCGGGGACTGCTGTGCCGATCTCTTTGGAGACCGCCGAGACCAGGCAGTCATAGAGGTGCGACTGCTTGATCGGCTTGGTCAAGTAGGCCGAGAAGCCGATGTCGTGCACTCTTGACGCGTCCCCCCGCTGTCCCACAGAAGTGAGCATGATCAGGATCGAGCTGGACAGCCGCTCGTCCTCCTTGATCTTTCGACCAAGTGTCTCGCCGTCCATTCCGGGCATCATCATATCCACCAGGACGATCTGGAAGGGGTTCCCCTCGTCCGTGGCCGCTGACAGCAATTCCAGGGCCTCCATACCGTCCCTGGCCTCTTCGCACGTGCAGTGCCAGGACTTCATCTGCTCCCGCAGCACGAAGCGGTTGGTGGCGTTGTCGTCGACGATGAGGATCCGCTTTTTGGTCAGGTCGAAGCATTTGTCGATATTGATCTCGGTCAGATTTCGTCCCTTCTTCATCGTAACCGTGAACCAGAAGGCCGAACCCGAGCCAGGCGAACTCTCCACGCCGATACCGCCGTCCATCAACTCCACCAGGTTCTTTGAAATGGCCAGCCCCAGGCCGGTGCCGCCGTATTTTCTGGTGGTGGAGGAGTCGACCTGGGAGAAGGACTTGAACAGCGCGTCCCGTGCCGATTCGGGGATACCGATACCGGTGTCGATCACCGAAATCTTCATCCTCATCGCTTCGGAGCCATCCTCTTCCAGCTCGGCGTTGATGAATACCTCGCCCTTCTCGGTGAACTTGATCGCGTTGTTCACCAGGTTGAGCAGCACCTGTTTCAGCCGGCCGGGGTCGCCTTTGAGCATGGTGGGGATTTTCTGGTCCACCAGGTAGTTGAATTCCAGCCCCTTCTCCTCGGCCCGCAGGGTCATCATGTCCACCACGGTGTCGATGGTGTTGCGGACGTTGAACTCGATCTCTTCCAGATCGATCTTGCCCGCCTCGATCTTCGAGTAGTCGAGAATGTCGTTGATCACCGTCAACAGCGTATCGGCGCTGTTGCTGACGATCTCGGCGTACTCCCGCTGTTCCGGGCTCAGTTTGGTGCCCAGCAACAGCCCGGTCATGCCGATCACGCCGTTCATCGGTGTGCGGATTTCGTGGCTCATGTTGGCCAGGAATTCGCTCTTGGCCACGGTGGCCGACTCGGCCGTCTCCTTGGCCGAGCGCAGTTCTTTTTCGATGGCTTTGCGCGTCTGGATCTCGGCATTGGCCTGCTCGTAGGAGGTGTTGGCCTGTTCGTAGAGCCGGGCGTTTTCGAGGGCCGAGGCGATCTGGATGCTCAGTGTCTGCATCGCTTCGATGTCCAGCTGGTCAAAGACGTCGGGTTCCCGGCTCTGGATATCGAGCACGCCGATCACATTATCGCCGTTGCGGATGGGGATCGAGAGTTCGGATGCGGTCTTCTCGTCGGCGATTTTTACGTAGTGCGGGTCGCTGGTCACCTTACCGCTGATCTGGGCCGCCCCGGACATGGCGGCGTGGCCCACCAGGCCTTCACCCACCGGGATGGTCATCTCCCTGGGGAATACTTCGCTGTAGCCGCCGGCGATGGCTTTGAGTACCAGCTGGTTGCTTTTCTCGTCCTTGAGCAACAGCATCACGCCGTAGTAGTCGAAAGTGTCGCGGATCGACTGCACCGTGTCGTCGAGCAGCGAGTCGATGTTCAGTTCGCTGCTCAGCCGCAGGCCCACTTCGTGGATCAGGGCGGACTGGGCGGCGCGCCGTTGCGCCTCGCTCTCCAGCTTCTTACGTACCACGATCTCCTTGCGCAGTTCGCGGTTCGATTGCTTCATCTCCCGGGTGCGCAGCTCCACTCGCTGCTCCAGTCGATGGTTTTGCTTGCGCACCGAACGGGTGCGAAGGTGGATCACGCCGGCCACGGCCAGCAGCCCGAAGAGGATCATGGCTGCCTTGAACCAGGACGTGGCCCAGAACGGCGGCAGGATGGAGAGTTTGATCGAGGCGCCTTCCTCGTTCCAGTAGCCGTCGGCGTTGCTGCCCTTGATCCTCAGGGTGTAGTCGCCTGGCGGCAGGCTGTTGTAGGTCACGTAACGGCGGTTGCCCAGGTCGATCCAGTCGGTGTCGTAGCCCTCGAGCATGTGGGCGTAACGGTTGCACTCCGGGTTGGAGTAGTGCAGTGCGGCGAACTCCACCTGGAAGACGTAGTCCTTCCAGGAGAGCTCGATTTCCCGCCGGTTGTCCATGGTGCGGAGCAGATCCATCTCCTCCCGCCCGCTGGACGAGCGGTTGAAAATCTTAAGTCCGGTGATGACGATCGGCGGGACGTGGTCGTTCTTGCGGATGCCATCCGGGTCGATGATGTTGAATCCGTTGATCCCGCCGAAATAGAGGTTCCCCTCGCGGTCCCGGAAACTGGCCCCCAGGTTGAACTCCTCGTTTTGCAGGCCGTCGGCTACGGTGTAGTTGATGAATCTTTCCCTGTCCTGGTCGAACATGGAAATGCCGTTGTTGGTGCTCATCCAGAGGTGGCCGTTGTCATCCTCGAGGATGGTGTAGATGCAGTTGTTGGGCAGCCCGTCCTTCTCCAGGTAGTAGCTGAAGGTGTCGCTGGCGCGGTCATAGCGGTTCAGGCCGCTGGTGGTGCCGACCCAGAGGGTGCCCTTGCGGTCCTCGCAGATGGAGAGGACCTCGCTGCTGCTCAGGCTGGCGGGGTCCAACGGGTCGGCATAGTAGCGGGTGAAGGTGCCGCTGCTGCGGTTGTAGCGATTCAGGCCGTCGATGGTTCCGACCCACAGACTGCCCTGGCGGTCCTCACCGATACAGTAGACATAGTCCTGGCTGATGGTTGACTGGTCGTCGGCGACACTGGGGAAGCGGATGAAGTTGTCCCGGTCGCGGTCATAGCGGTTGAGGCCCCCCCGGGTGCCCAGCCAGAGTTCGCCGTCGCTGTCGAGGAACGCCACTCGCACCAGGTCGTCGCTGATGCTGGTCCGGTCCAGGTCGTCGTGCCGGTAGTGGGAAAAAGTCCCGCTGTCCCGGTGGTAGCGGTTCAGCCCCTGGTGCGTGGCCAGCCAGAGTGATCCTTCCGGGTCGGCGGTGATCGACATCACTTTGTCATCGCTGAGACTTCCCCGGTCCAGCGGGTCGTGGGACATCCGGGAGAAGGTGCTGCTCTGCGGGTCGAGCAGATTGAGACCGCCGTATGTGCCGATCCAGACCGTGCCGTCTTCTTCCTCGTGGAAGCAGCGGACATAGTTGTCGCTGAGGCTTGCCGGGTCCTGAAAGATAGTATGGTGGTGAACGAAGTACGATTTCCG
>JAQAZP010000214.1:0-6246 GCA_032127265.1 Acidobacteriota bacterium | reverse complement strand
AGCCCGTCCAGCAACAGGCCCAGCTGGTGGTCGAGATACTGGATCGACCCGTCATACATGGCATGAAGGTGCGCGACCTCCGCCTCCTTCACCGGCCGCTTCCGGCCCATGATGGTCGCTTCAAAGAGGCGGTTGAACCGGAACCCCGCAAGATGTCCCGGGAAGGCGGTGCCGAAGGGGGGCGGCGCGTTATACGGCAGGTGAGCGTCCATGTAGTTGGCGAAGAGAAAGAAGGGGCGGTCCCCGTGGATGTCGAGCCAGTGTTCGATCCGCCGGTTCAGCTGCCCCGCCGACTGCTGCGGTTTGTCAAAGGTGGCCCGCCAGCGGTGTTCAAAACATCTCTTCATCAGCCACTGGCAACGCAGGGGCAGGAGGTAGTTGCGGTTGGTCTGAAACTGGTACTGGTCAAAGCCCCGGCTCAGACCCGAGTAGGGTGAGAGGTAGGGGTTGGAGACCAGTCCGGCGGTGAGGTAGCCCTGCCGGCCAAGCAGGTCGGCAAGGGTGGTCCACTTCGGGTCGAGAGTAAATACGTTGCTCCGGTTCCCCTTGCGGATGCGCTGCGGCAGAAAGCTATGCGCCCCGTGGTGGTAGGGGTAGAGGCCGGTGAACAGGCTGGCGTGGGAGGGGACGGTCCAGGGCGCCGAGCTGATGGCGTTGCGGCAGACCAGGAACTCCGGGGCCAGGCGCTCGAGGTTCGGCGAGGTGGGCCGCCTGTAGCCGTAGAGCGAGAGGTGGTCGGCACGCACGGTGTCCATCACCAGGACAATCACGTTGGGAGCGTTGTCCGCGGGGAGTGCCCTGCCGGCCGCCGGATCTTCGGCGGCCGGGGGAAACTCCTCGGCCAGACGCCTCTCTTCGGCGATCCCGGCCAGCGGACCGGTGAGCCCCGCCAGCAGCAGGACCAGGACGGCGCCCGCCGCCTCGGCCCGGGGACCGGGGAAGGGGAGCCGCACCAGGTCGGCGGCAAAACGGGCAAAACGGCGACGCGGCAGAATGGCGATCAGGAGAAAGAACAGCAGCCCCGCGGCCAGCGCCTGGACCATGTTCAGGGCCACAACCAGGTAGTGCACACCGGCGGGGGCCAGGTCGCCGCGGGTGAGAATCCGGGCCACGTCGAGACCGCCGAGGACCAGCCCGCCCCAGAGCGCCAGCAGGAGTGTGCGCCGGAGCAATGCACCTCGTCCAGAGTCGGGAGCTGGGTCCGTCATGGTTTGATCCGTCTCTGTTTCAACCGGGGGAAGCTGCGGGTGTCCAGGCGGCATGGGCCGGTTGAAGGGCCGGTCAGCGAACAATGATGGAGGGGCACTTCCCGGCGTCAACCACGCGGCCCACCACCGCGGCGATTCCACCATCCTCGGTGAGAAACCGCACCAGTCGTTTGGCGCTGATGGCATCGACGGCGATCAGCAGGCCGCCGGCGGTCTGCGGGTCGTTCAGCAGACACTGCAGGTGCTCGTCAACACTGCCGGCGTAGCTGACGCTCCCCTGGGCAAACTCGCGGTTGCTTTTCACCGCCCCGGGCATGCAGCCTTCGGACGCCACCCGCAGCGCTCCGGGCAGCAGCGGAACGGCGGCCGAATCGAGTTCCAGGTCAACCCCGCTGCCCCGGGCCATTTCCAACGCATGAACCACCAGGCCGAAGCCGGTGATGTCGGTCAACGCGCTGGCGCCGAATTCACGGGCCCGCCTGGACGCGCTCATGTTCAGCGTGGTCATCTGGGCCACCGCAGCGGCCAGTTCCTGCGACGATGTCTTGTCCTGTTTCACGCCGTGGGTCAGCACCCCGATGCCCAGCGGCTTGGTCAGCACCAGTGAATCGCCAGGCCGGGCGCCGGAGTTGCGCAGGATGCCGCCGGGGTGGACCTCGCCGGTGATCGCGTACCCGAACTTGATCTCCATGTCGGCGATGGTGTGGCCACCCACCAGGGCGGTGCCGGCTTCCATGAGCTTGTCCAGTCCGCCACGGTGCATCTGCTCCAGCACTTCCATCCCCATGCCGCTGCGCGGGAAGCCGACAAAGGAGAGCGCGGTGAGCGGCCGGGCCCCCATGGCAAAGACGTCACTGAGTGCGTTCGACGCCGCTATCTGTCCGAAAACAAAGGGGTTATCGACAACGGGAGTGAGGATGTCGATAGTCTGCACCATGGCCAGATCGTCACGCAAGAGGTAGACACCGCAGTCCTCGCTGGTATCGAATCCGACAAGGACCCTCGAGTCGTCGATTCGCGGCAGGCTTCCCAAAACACGCTCCAGGACCCCCGGAGAGAGCTTGGCCGCTCACCCGCCGCTGGTCACCGACCTGGTCAGGCGGACCTCTTTGTTTTTTGGTTCATCGCTCATCACCGTCTCCTCACCGCACCGGTCAGTCGAGCTTGCCGCCGGGATTCATCTCGCAGTGGCCCTGGAACACCGCACCGTCAGCGATATGCAGGCTGGGCGTGATCAAAGAGCTGGTCACCACCGCGCCGGTGAAAATCTCCACCCGGTCGGTGACCGTGATGCTCCCCGCCGCCTTGCCGCTGATCGAGACCACCGTGGCCGTAATCTCGGCATCCACCTCGGCCGTCGGCCCCACCACCACCTCGCCGCCGGCAGTGATCTTGCCCTTGACCTTGCCGTCGATACGCAACGACTCCTTGACGGTGATCTCGCCGTCGACAATCGTCTCCCCGTCGAGGTATGCGTTGATCTCACCCGTCGATCTTGTTTTTGCCATGGCCCTCACCCACTAATCACTCAGCCCCGCATTCGGATCAGAAGCTGGTAAATTCTATCCAATTCCTCGGCGGAGGGGTAGTAAATCTCGATCCTCCCCTTCTGGTGGCTGCCGTTGATCTGCACCTTGGCATGCAGGCTCTGGGTCATCTCCTCTTCTGCCGCCCGCACATTGGGGTCCTTCCTGGTCTGCTCTTTTTTCTTTACCGGCTTCTTCCTGGCGCCGCTCTGGCCTGCCGCCGCTTCCACGCTGCGCACCGACATCCCCTCGGCGATGATCCTCTTGCAGAGCCGGACCTGCTCTTCCTCCCTGGGCACGGCCAGCAGGGCACGACCGTGCCCCATGGTGATCTCGCCGTTACGCAGGTGCTCTTTCACCGCATCGGGCAGCTTGAGCAGCCGGAGCATGTTGGCCACCGTAGCCCGCTCCTTGCCCACCCTTTTGGAAACCTCGTCCTGGTTCAGCCCGAACTGGCTGATCAGCTGCTGGTATGCCTCGGCCTCCTCCACCGGGTTCAGTTCCTCCCGCTGGATGTTTTCCACCAGGGCAAGCTCCGCGGCCTTCTCGTCGGTCAGGTCCCGGATCATCACCGGCACCCGCTTCAGCCCGGCCTCCCTGGCAGCCTCCAGGCGCCGCTCACCGGCCACCAGTTCCAGGCCGCCGTCGACACGACGGACCAGCAGGGGGTTGATGATGCCGTCATTGCGGATCGAGACGGCCAGCAGGGAGATCTTCCGGCGATCGATCCTGCGGCGGGGCTGGAACCGGCCGGGCCGGATGGCATCCAACTTGACCATCTGGATCTCTTCGCCCGCCGGCTTCGGTGCTTCGGGGGGGGCGTCGGGGATCAGGGCGTTGAGCCCCCTACCCAGTGCTTTCCGCTTCATTTTCAATCACTTCCCTGGCCAGGTCCAGGTAGGCTTCCGCCCCCCTGGAACGGATGTCATAGAGCAGGATCGGCTTGCCGAAGCTGGGTGCTTCACCGAGCCTGACGTTGCGGGGGATCACCGTGCTGTAGACCTTGTCGCCGAAATATTCCCGAATTTCACTGGTCACCTGGCGGGTGAGAAGGGTCCGATCATCGAGCATGGTCAACAGGATACCCTCGGTGTCCAGGGCCGGATTGAGCGAGGAGCGGATGCGCCCCAGGGTGCGCGTCAGCTCGGTGAGGCCCTCCATGGCGAAATACTCGCACTGGATCGGGATCAGCACGCTGTCCGCCGCGGTCAGGGCGTTCACGGTGAGCAGGCCCAGGGACGGGGGGCAGTCGATGAACACATACTGGTAATCCGCGGCCAGGCCGGTAAGCGCCTCGCGCAGCCGGTACTCCCGCCCCTCCATGTTCACCAGTTCCGGCTCCGCGCCGGCCAGGTCACGGCCCGAGGGGATCAGGTCGAGGAGGCCGAGTTCGGTGGGCAGCACCACCTCCCGGGCCTCCAGACCTTCAATAAGCACGTGGTAGATGTGACGTCGACGGCTCTCCTCTCCGGTTTTGAAGCCCAGGCCGCTGGTGGTATTGCCCTGGGGGTCGAGGTCCACCAGCAAAACCCGTTTTTCGGCCACGGCCAGGGATGCGGCAAGATTTATGGCGGTGGTGGTCTTCCCCACCCCACCCTTTTGGTTGGTTATGGCAATTATTTTACCCATAGAACCCCAACAATGTGAAGAATCGTGGCCGACAAAGAGCTTCTTGCGGAGAGAAGTCAAAATAATAACACGGAGATCGAGTGAAATGGAAGAGATTCCACTGGTGGGTCCTTATGTTCCACGTGGAACATTCGGGCTGTTTTGACCCATTGTTCCACGTGGAACAATCCTCGAAACCCCAAAAACCCCAATCGATAGCAGGTCTTTATCGATACGTGACCGGTGGCGGGGCCGGGTCTCCAACAGAACGACCTGTCGCAGACGCGCCGCCGTTATGTGAAGAAAACCGGACGGGTTTCCGTGGCCGGGTGCGGAACGCACTGACCAGAAAAGAGCCATTGATGGAAACCATCAACATCACGGATATCGTCTGTCTGGTCCGGAACAAGGAGGGTCCCGTCGGTTTTCGAGCATACAACGGCGTGCGCTCGCAGACCGGGAGTGCTGGTGGGGAACCGGCTCCGCCGCAACGTTCTGTTTGAGAGTTTTCTGTCAGGTTCTCTTGAACAACGCCGCGTAACTGGCCGGTCGCCAGGGAAGGGAGATCTGCTCTTTCAGCTTGAAATACGGCCCGGATCCGGCCTCATTTACACCGTCACCACTGAGAAAGAGGATCAATTCAGTGGTACCGGGCATGGATTTACCCACCACCTCTGTTATTTTGGCTGGTTTCATCGCCGCCCGGGAGACCACAACCGGCCAGGAATCGCCGGATCCCGGTTTTCGCAGGAAGTCCTCGAGGCGCATACGCTCCACCCTGGCGTTGGGCAACTCCAGGGTGCGGATCGCTTCACCGATAAAAACACTCTTCCGGCGGTCCGGCTCGAGCATGGTCACGTCCAGGCCGGAGTTCGCCGCAGCCAGGGCGATTCCCGGCGAGCCGGCACCGGAACCAACATCCAGCAGGGTCCGGGGGGCTAAAGAGAGGAGGGGGAGGGCCAGCAGCGGTTCGATGGCCATCTTCAGTGTCATCAGCCGGTCGTCCCGCTCGGCGGTGAGGCCGGCGGCACGGCGAAACTTCCGCACCATGGCGCAGTAGTCGGCCAGCCGGCCGGCCAGCTCCCCCTTGTCGGTGACCCCGACCAGATCCAGTCCTTCCTGCACCAGGGGAAGAAATGGTGATCCGCTCATCTCGTCTCCCGCCGTTTGAGGTGCACCCTGACGGCTACCATGTCCGCCGGCGTGACCCCGGGGATCCGGCCGGCCATGCCGAACGTCTCCGGCCGCTGCCGGTCCAGCTTCTCCGCCGCCTCCCGCTTGAGACTGGGAATCTCATGATAAACCAGCTCTTCCGGGAGCCGCCACCCCTCCATCTCCGCCGCCTTCCCTGCTTCGCGAGTCTCCCGTTCGATATAACCCTCGTACTTGATGGCATAGTACAGGCGGCGCCGCTCCCGGCGGTCGAGCGCGGCCAGCGCTTCAATATCCAGCGGCGAGGCCTCGCCGTCCAAAAAGGCCCCCGGCCGGCGGAGCAATTCCTCGAGACTGGCCGGCCGCGAGGGCCGGAACCCGAAGGCTGCGGACAACGTACCGGCAAGTTCGCTGTCCGGCTTCACCACCAGCGAACGCAGGCGTTGCCGGGCCGCCTCAACCCGCGACTCACTCTCTTCGAACCGCTGCAGGCGCTCACCAGGAACCAGCCCCAGCCGGACCCCATGGCGCAGCAGCCGTTGTTCGGCGGTATCGATCCCCAACAGCAGCCGGTGCTCGGCCCGGGAGGTGAACATGCGGTACGGCTCGGCGGTGCCCAGGGTCACCAGGTCATCCACCAGCACACCGGCGTAAGCCTCGGCGCGGCCCAGCACCAGCGGTTCCTTACCTTCCCCCAGACCCAGCACGGCATTGACCCCCGCGATCAGCCCCTGGGCCGCCGCCTCCTCGTA
>JAQAZP010000213.1:0-13818 GCA_032127265.1 Acidobacteriota bacterium | reverse complement strand
CTGGTCAGTTTGTAGAAAGTGCCCATCTTTGGCATGACCTTGCTGTTTTCAAACTGGGACACCTGGGCCTGGTCGATGCCCGCCAGTTCCGCCAGCTCGCTCTGCGAGAGCCGGCGCCGCAGTCTCGTGCTCTTGATCTGGTCACCGATGAACTGCTGAAAGTCCGTGCCCGAGTCCCCGTCGATCCCGGTGGTTTCATCAGCCGCCTGTCGAGCCTGTCCTCTTGCCTGGTCCATCAGCCACATGCCTCCCTGTTGAGATCAGACCTTCGAATCAGTCTGCCTTCCATATGTTTCGGAATATATGTCTGAGAACTTGATGAATATCATCCACATTTCCAGATAAATGTCAAGTTACTGATCTGATATTACTTCTGCCTCAGATCAGAAAAAGTTCCAAGTTTCGTCATAAGAAATTTTTCACATTTGTGTTGACGCCTGCGCCATATGATTCTATATTGATATTATGCCGCGCTAAATGATGTTGCAGTAATGGCTGTTGATCGCTCGTATCTGCAGCCGTCATCCCCCAGAAATCACGAAAGGAGGCAGAGGATCGGGGGGGTGACATGCATATGTCTGATCAGCCGGTATGCCGGATCCGGACAGGTGAAATACGACTCGCCACCTGACCGCTGAATCCCGTTTTGTTCTGGATGTAAACCCGATGGTGGACCCGGCATTGAGCTGCGGTCGCCAACATGGAAAGGAACAGTGATGAGCACTTATCTGAATCGATTCTCACTGCCGTCCACGATCCTCATCGTTTTCGCGGCCCTGGTGATGCTCAATGCACCCCCGGTGCTTGCCAACTCAGTGGAAGATGATTCGGGTGTCACCTGGACGGCCACCCGGGAATACAACTCGTCTTCCCAGGGTTACGACATCAAGGTGGTCACCGACGAATCGCCGGCTTCGATTTACTGGGTGACGGCCGATTCGGGAGGGGATGAAGACCCACAGATCGCCATTGATCCTGCCACTGGCTACGCAGTGGTGGTCTGGTCCAAGACCGTCATGGGCGGCAACCGGATCAGGATCTCGTGGTATGACGGGTCGGACTTCGGCTCTCCGCAGACCGTCACTTCCGGCGGAACGCAGTATGGTGACGAAACGCCGCACATGGTGATCGAATCGGACGGCGACATCCACCTCGTCTTTTTCCGCGATCATGCTTCCAGCGACGGCGAGGCCGTGTATACGAAGTACGATGGCTCCTGGTCCACGCCGGACGTCTACTCGGTCAGCAGTGACGACGTGATCGGCAGCTGCATGATCAAGCTGATCGATGAGAGCCAGGGCGAACTGGAGGCCGTGTACCACTACGATGAGTCGTATGAGCGGACGAGGTGCAAAGGCGGCGGTAATGAGCCCTGGAGTTCTTGTCAGTAATCGTTGGCATCCCTCATTGACCTGCAGCACGGTGGTTGCATAATCGCAGCCACCGTGCATTTTTCTGATTTCCCATGAATCAGTCCTGCCCCCCCCCAATCGGTTGACAATTATCACACCCATATAAAGAATAGCTGGTGCAAGTGTGTGTGATTTAGTCGTGAATCAACAGTAAACTCTGAACGGTCAATCCTGGTGGCAAATTGAAACTGGCCACGGTACTAAGTAAGGCTGTTAGTCTCTATAACCTGGGAAACCTCGGCCGGGCTATTTCACTGCTTACCAGGTGTTTACAGGGGAAGGACGAAGCAAGTCGACACGGGAAGCTCGCGAAAGCCACCCTCTACCTGGGCACGTTATACCGGTTCCATGGCCGTTGGGACCAGAGTATCAAAGAGTTGCGCGGCCTTGCTGAGAGCGGGTTCGTCAGCCCCACCAACCAGGCTCATGCGTATATCCAACTGGCGAATACGTATAAGTCGTTATTGAAATATGATCAATCCGAAGTCTGCCTCGAGAGGGCGAACAGCATACTCTGCTCCCCAGACTACAGCGAAGATACTTCCGACTGGTTGAAGGCCTCCCAACTCTACCACAGCACCCTGGCAAATCTCCTTGACCAGCAGGGGCGATCGGAGGAGGCCCTCGTGGAATATCAACAAAGCCTCGACATCCTGATCGGACTGCAGTCAGTGCTGAGCTGCAAGCGGGCTCTAATCAACATCTACCTCAACCTCTACAACTGCCGCATGATCCTGGGTCACTCGGATACGGCAATCGAATACTTGACCCTGGCGCACGCACAGATGCAGACCCTTGAATCACCATATGCCTATGGTTTGATCCAATTCTTCGAGAACATGGCCATACACAATCTCATGGCCGCCGGGTCACCTCGGGCGGCCATTAAGGCGCTTACCAACATCTCAGAAGAGGTCGTGAGCAATTTCGCCGACTTCCGCAAGATCTTCGACTTCTTCTCCTCGATCATCGTCCAGTTGCACGAGGGGAAAATCTATGTGGAAGAAATCCGGAAACAGATCAAGGAATACGGGGACGACCCGTTGATCAAGGCCTATATCCCCACCCTGCTCTACGGCGCCCCGCCCCCTGGGAGCGATAACGGAGACTACGATACCCCAGCGGCGAGGCTGACCGACTGATTCCCTGGCTGGTCCGGTTTCTCGTCCGCCTAGATCGCCCCGGCCTCCCGCAAGGCCTCGATCTCTTCCGGCGACCGGCCCAGCACTTCGGTGAGGATCTCGTCGGTGTGCTGGCCCACCAGGGGTGGCGCCATCTTGATCTCCGCCGGGGTCTCGGAGTATTTCACCGGCACGCCGGCCAGCTTCAGTGTGCCGATGGTGGGGTGCTGCACCTCGGCCACCATGTTGCGGTGCAGCATCTGCGGGTCGCTCCAGAGCCGCTCCATGTTGTTCACCGGGCCGCAGGGCACGGCGGCAATCACCAGCAGCTTCATCCACTGGTCGCAGGTCTGTTCCTTCAGCCGCTCCTTGATCAGCGGCAGCAGGACGTCCCGGTTTTCAACCCGCTTGGGGTTGCTCTCGAAGCGCGGGTCCTCCAGCCACTCCTCGCGCGACAGCGCGATGGCAAAACGTATCCAGAGCTTCTGGTTGGCCGCGGCAATGGCGATGGGGACGTCGGCGGTGTCGAAGACCTGGTAGGGCACGATCGACTCGTGGGCCGTGCCCCAGCGGCGGGCTTCCTTGCCGGCTACCAGCCAGTTGCTGGCGATGTTGGCCAGCGCCGAAGCCTGGATGTCGAGCAGGCTGCAGTCGATGAACTGACCCCGGCCAGAACGCTCGCGCCAGTAAAGCGCGGCCATGATCGCCCCGGCGGCGTGGGTGCCGGTGTGCACGTCGGTGATCGCCACCCCCACCTTGCAGGGCGGGCCGTCGGCCTCGCCGGTGATGTACATCAATCCGCCCACCGCGGAGAGCACCATGTCGTAGCCCGGCCGGTCGACGTATGGCCCGCTCTGGCCGTAGGCGGTGATCGAGAGGTAGATCAGCCGCGGGTTGATCGCCTTCAGTGTCTCGTAGTCCACGCCGAGCTTCTTCGGCAGCCCGGGGGTGAAGTTCTCCACCACCACGTCAGAGATCGCCGCCAGCTCCCTGATCAGCTCGATGCCCTTGGGGTTCTTCAGATCGATGGTGACCGACTTCTTGTTGCGGTTGCAGCAGAGGTAGTAGGCCGCCTCGCCGCCGGCGAAAGGCGGGCCCCAGGTACGGGTGTCATCCCCCATGCCGGGCCGCTCCACCTTGATGACTTCAGCGCCCAGGTCCCCCAGCATCATGGTGCAGGTGGGGCCGGCGAGGATCCTCGACAGGTCAAGCACGCGGATTCCACTGAGCGGCTGGTCGGCGGGATAAGGCTCGGTCATCGTCAGTTCCTTTCAGGGGCCATCATATTCATGAGGTTCAGCGGCGCGATCATAGGGAAGAGTAATGGAACGACCGGAGGCGATCAAGTGCATGCTACTGGTCGCCGGCTTCATGGCGCAACGGGCTGAAGTTCCCCCAGGGTCAGGTCGTTGTCTGCCGGACTGAGATGGAATACCGGGCAGCTCCGTTTCATCCTTCCCGGATTGACCCGAACCCGAACATGCCGCCCCTGAAGACCCAGTGCCGCTTCCAGGTATATGAAGTCCATCGGCGTCAGCCAGCGGCCGGCAAACTGTGTCTCATCATAGGTGACGACAATGGCGTGAGTTGAGTTCTCCCCCAGCGCCAGATTCACCGTCCGCGCCCAATCCAGTGTGTGCCGGTGAAACTGGTAGCTGTTATACCCGTCAACCCAGGATACGGGGCAGGCCACGATGATCAACACCAGGGTGAGGATGATCATGCGGCGGCTGAGGCGGTTTCCGAGCGGCCAGTGGGATGTTGTTTTCCAGAACCAGACGATGCTCCCCACCACGAACACGCTGGGCAGGAAAACATAGAGATTCGATCGAAACGGAATCAGTAACATGGGGCCGATCAAAATGACAAAGCCCAGGAACCAGCCGAGCAGCTGAATAATCCGCACGCGGAGGGCCGTGACCGGCCGGTGGCCGGCCCCCGGAAGCGCCCACCAGAGAAGGGGCAGGAGGAGCGAGGAGAAGAGCAGGGACCGACTGAGATAGCTGTGCGCATTGTGGATCAGGGCGGAAAATGACAGATTCGGCTGGTAATAGACCGGCGTCGTAACGAAGTCCATGGCCTGCGACTGATGACGAAGCCAGAAGTAGAGCAGGTAGACCGCGCAGAGAAGAGCCGTCAGTGACAGGGTATGGACCGGCTTCGCCTGTGCCGAGGACCGCTGCCGGTAGAACGCCGCGGCAAGCACGAGCAGGCCGGCGATAGCGGCAGACTCCTTGGAAAACAGGGCCAGTCCGGTGAAGAGAGTAGAGAGGCCCAGACAGAGGACAGCATTCCTCCGGGACAATTTGAGAACGGCAAACACGGCGCCCAGAATAAAAAGAACATAGAGGCCGGTTGTTCGCCCAACGGCCCACAACAATACGCTGGAGATGATCTTTACATTTGCCAGCCACCCCATGACAAGGATCAGGGAGAAGACACTGTCATCGAACAGCATCTCCGTGATGCGAAACAGCAGCCAGGACGAACAGGCGAGCAAGAGAAAGTTGAACAACCCGTAGGGATACGGGTTCAAACCAAAGACGGCATAGGTCAAGCCAAAGCTGAGATGGTTCAGCGGCCGGTAGAACCCGTCAGATTTGTTGACCAGGAAGAGCTCGGTGAAATAGCCGGGGCCCAATGAGCTGTTGTCGGCAATCCGGGAGAAATCGTCGGTGTGTAGACCGTGCCCGACAATGGGAAGGTAGACAAGCAGATGCATGGCGAGAATCAACAGAAGTGCAATCCGCCGCGTTCGTCTCCGGTCCGGGCTCCCTTCCGCGGCCGGCGATACGTATTCACTCTTCATTCCCCAGTCACTCCACGTAGCCCAGGGCCTGCATCTGCTGGAGAAGCTCCCCTTCTCTCTCCGGCCCATCATCACCGTCCGCCTGGGGAAGCCTCTGACGATGACGCCGGTTCTCCTCCCTGATCTCCAGCAGCCGGCCTTCCAACCGCTCCACGATTTCCGGGAACTCCGCGGCAATGTTCTGCGTCTCGCCCGGTTCCGCGGCGAGGTCGTAGAGTTCCTTCGATCCATTGGTGCCGGTGATCAGCTTGTGTCGCCCGTCGAGGATCGCGTCCACCTGGAACTGCTGGTGCGCCCCGGTGAAATACACCGGGGCAGGATCGGCCTCCGTTCCGCTGAAGAGACCGGCATAGCTGGCCCCCTGCACCTGGCCGGACAGACCGATCCCCAAAAGCTCGGCCAGGGTTGGCGCCAGTCCCACGTGTGACACCGGGGTTTCCACCCTTTGCCCGGAGGCGATCCCGGGCCCGCTGAAGATCAGGGGGACATGAACCATCTCCTCGAAGTAGGTGTTGCCGTGGGAGGGGTAGCCGTGCTCCCAGAACGCCTCGCCGTGGTCCGAAGTGAAGACGATCAGGGTGTGCTCCAGCAGGCCGCGGTGTTCGAGCACGGCGAGGATGCGGCCCACCCGCTGGTCGACGTACTCCACCTCGGCCCGGTAGAGCGCTTCGATGTAGGACCGCTCCCGCTGGTCCAGTTCGGCAGTGGCGTCCTTCAACTGCCGTGAGTTCAGCCGGGCGTAATAACGCCGCTCATGAGGCAACGGCTCACCCGATTCGATCCGCGGCCTGAAGCTCCGCGGCGGGTCGTATTCACCATGGGGGTCGAGAACCCAGCCGAGAAGACAGAAGGGCCGGTCAGCCGGCGCCTTCAGCAGGTAGTCGAGCAGGGCCAGGAACGACCCCGATTGGCGCAGCGCCGGTCCGGTCACTCGCTCCACTGCGGCTTTCCGTTCTGCAGTGACGGCCGCGGGATCCAGTTCCCGAAAACCCTGGAGGCTGTTGGACCGTTGGGGCAGCGGGTTCTGCAGGGCCATCCGCAGTTCGTATCCCGAGGCCTCGAAAGCCTCGCCGATCAACTGCTCCTCATCAGGCACGTAGTAAACGGTCACCGGCACCGCTTCGGGGCGTTTTTCCGGGAAGAGACTCGCCACCGTAAGATGGTACGCAGCAGGATAGTTGCCGGTGAACATGCTTACCGCCGCGGGCCAGGTCCAGGGCGCGGTGCTGTAACAGCGCTCGAAGAGAACTCCCCCGGCGGCGAGCTGGTCGATGTTCGGTGTAGGGGCCGCCCCTCCGTAACAACCGAGAACATCGGCCCGCAGGGCATCGGAAACGATGATCAGCAGGTTCTGCTGCACCGGTTTCCCGCCGGTGCAGGCCCCGGCCGCAACGAGCAGGACCAGAATCAGAACGGCGCAGCAGGCTCGCGGGACAGGGATGGTGAGGCTCTTCATGGGCTGCGGCACCCCGATGCTGGCCGGAAATGATGGAAAAAATCTGTCTGGAATTATATATTTGATGTCATACTGAACCGGAAATCAAGCCACATCCCGGTGATCCGAGGAGTTTCAGCACCATGAAAAAGGAACGGTATTCTTCCGGGGCGCCCTGGGAGGAGATCGTGGGCTATTCCCGCGCGGTGAAGACCGGCCCCCTGGTCCAGGTGGCCGGCACCACGGCCACCGGCGAATCCGGTGAGATCGTCGGTGCCGGTGACCCCTATGCCCAGGCCGTGCAGTGCATCCGCAATATCGAAGCGGTGCTGGCCCGGGCTGGCGCTTCGCTGGCCGATGTGACCCGGACCAGGATCTACGTCACGAACATCGACCACTGGGAGGAGGTGGGCCGGGCCCACGGCGAATACTTCGGCACGGCGAAGCCCGCCGCCACCCTGGTGGAAGTGAGCCGCCTGGTCTCCCCCGAGATGCTGGTGGAGATCGAGGCGGACGCCTGGCTTGAACATGAGGGGGTTATCGATACAGAGGAATGACGATGGATGCACGGACAAAAATGGGGATCGGCGCGGTGCTGGCAATCCTCGGCGGTTTGGGCATTGTGCTGGTAATCGGGCTCGGCCTGACGTCGCCGGAGCGGACGTGGGAGGATTTCATAGTCGGCTTTTTCATCGGTATTGCCTGCGGCATCGGCGTCGCCCTGTCGCTGGCCGGCCTCTACGAGATGCGGCGGGGCGGCTGATCTATATCACCGTGAAGGACCTCGACCGGAGCGTGGAGCGCTGTCTCCGGATGGGCGGGCAGCTGGTAGTGCCGCCAAAAGCAATGGGCAACGATCGCTACTGTGTGATCCGGGATCCTTCCGGGTCCTGCTCCGCCCTCTACCAAAAAACACAGGAGAAAACCGATGAGTAACACATGGCGCACTGTCTCCCGGGTGATCACGCCGGCGGAAGTGATGGAGGGCGCCGGGGTCCGCTTGCACCGAAGTTTCCCCTGGGGCGAAGTGGACTATCTCGACCCGTTCCTGCTCTTTGACGATTTCAGCGGCGATGAACCCGACGACTTCATCCGGGGCTTTCCCTGGCACCCGCACCGCGGGATCGAAACGGTAACCTACCTGCTCAAGGGAAAAGTGAAACACGGTGACTCCATCGGCAATGCCGGCACCATCGGCCCGGGGGATGCCCAGTGGATGACCTCGGGCAGCGGAATCATGCACGAGGAGATGCCCCAATCGGTGGAGGGGGGGATGACCGGCTTCCAGCTCTGGGTCAACCTGCCGGCAAAGTTGAAGATGTCGCCGCCCCGCTACCAGGACATCACCGCCGGTGAAATCCCGGTGGTGCGCGGGGACGATGGCATCGAGGTCCGGGTGATCGCCGGGGAAGTGGAAGGAACCGCCGGCCCGGTTACCGAGATCGCGGCCCAACCGGCCTACCTCGATGTAACTCTGCCCGCGGGCGGTGATTTCACCCACCCCACACCGCCGGGGCACACCGTTCTGGCCTATGTTTTCGAAGGCGGCGGAGCGTTCGGGGCCGGGGAGGACGGTGGCGGAGAGACGGTGAGCCGCCGGGGATTCATCTCCTTCACCGATGGCGATCGGGTTCGGGTGATTGGCGGGGTGCAGGGAACCCGCTTCCTGCTGCTGGCCGGCCAACCGCTTGGCGAACCGGTCGCCCGGCACGGCCCATTCGTGATGAACACCCGTGAGGAGATCGAGCAGGCACTTCGCGACCTGCGCGACGGTACATTTATCCGCGGTTGATCTGACCGCATGGCGCTCCGGCACAGCAGGGAGGAACCGCATGTATTACGTCCTGTTCTACGACACGGTGGATAACTACGTGGAAAAGCGCGCGCCTTACCGCGACCAGCACCTGGCCTACGCCACCGCAGCGTTTGAAAGGGGCGAGTTGGTGATGGCCGGAGCCCTGGACGAACCGGCGGACAGCGCCCTGCTGATCTTCCGCGGGGAGGGGCCGGAAGCGGCCGAGACCTTTGCCGAGAACGACCCCTACGTGCGGGGCGGGCTGATCGCCCGGTGGCAGGTGCGGCCCTGGGTGGTTGTCTTCGGTGGGGAATAGACCCTGTGCCCCATTGATCTCCCGAATCTTTCCTGTTGCTTCACCAGCCGCGAGGGTGTAATCTCTGCCCTCGCACCGGCCGCCCGGCGGCCAATAATCGACCAACGGAGGGGACAGCATGTCCGGCCAGCAGGAAAGACAAAAGCGGATCAGGGAAATTCGCAACGTGGCGATCATCGCCCACGTTGACCACGGCAAGACTACCCTGGTGGACGCCCTGTTGCGCCAGACCGGAGCCCACGACTTCCGCAAGGGCGAGATCGCGATCATGGACTCCAACCCGCTGGAGAAGGAGCGGGGGATCACCATCTTCTCCAAGAACGCCTCCTTCCGCTGGAAGGACACCCTGTTCAATATCGTCGACACCCCGGGCCATGCCGACTTCGGCAGCGAGGTGGAGCGGATCCTGAAGATGGTGGACGGTGTGCTGCTGCTGGTGGACGCCTTCGAAGGGCCGATGCCGCAAACCAAGTTCGTGCTGAAAAAATCGCTTGAACTGCACCTCAAGCCGATCGTGGTGATCAACAAGATCGACCGGCCCGGCGCCCGGCCTGAGGAAGTGGCCGATATGACCTTCGACCTCTTCTGCGAACTGAACGCCACCGACGAGCAACTGGACTTCCCCATCGTCTTCGCCTCGGCCAGGGACGGCTACGCCATGCTGGAGAGCGACGGCCAGAGCAGCGACATGGCCCCCCTGCTCAACACCATGCTGCGCCGGGTGCTGCCGCCGGTGGGCGACCCGGAAAAGCCGTTCCAGATGCTGGTGACCATGCTGGAATACGACAACTACATCGGTCGCATCGCAGTGGGGCGGATCGTTCACGGCAGGGTCAATGCGGGCGAAACGCTGGTCCTGGTCCGGCGCGACGGGCACCACGAGCGAGGACGGCTGACCAAGATCCTCAAGTATAAAGGCCTGGTACGGGTGGAGGCGGAGTCGGCCATGGCCGGTGAGATCGTCTCCTTTGCCGGGTTCGAGAACGCCAAGGTGGGCTCCACCCTGGCCTCACCGGAGTACCCCGAACTGCTGCCGATGGTCAAGATCGACGAACCGACCATCTCGATGAACTTCTCCCACAGCACCAGCCCGCTGGCCGGCAAGGACGGCGGCCGTTTCCTCACCTCGCGGCATATCCGCGAGCGGCTGATGCATGAGGCGATGATCAATGTCGGGGTGCGGGTGGAGGAAACGGAGAGCGGCGACCGGTTCAAGGTCTCGGGCCGCGGCGAGCTGCACCTCTCGATCCTCATCGAGACCATGCGCCGTGAGGGATACGAGATGGAGGTCTCCCGTCCCGAGGTGATCCTCAAGGAAGTGGACAACGGCCTGCTGGAGCCGGTGGAAGAAGTGGTGATCGAGGTCGATCCCGAATTCCAGGGGCCGGTAATGCAAGCCATCGGCGAGCGGAAGGGCGAGATGGGGAACATCGTCATGAGCACGGTGGGCACCATTCGTCTGGAGTTCCACATTGCCTCGCGGGCACTGATCGGCTTCCGCAACGAACTGCTGACCATGACCCACGGCACGGCGATCATGTATCACAACTTCTTCCAGTACCAGAAGCACAAGGGTGAGCTGCCAAAGCGCCAGGCCGGGGTGATGGTCTCGATGACCAGCGGCAAGGCCGTGGGTTTCGCCATCTGGGGGCTTCAGGCCCGGGGGGAGATCTACATCCACCCCAACGATGAACTCTACGAGGGAATGATTATCGGGGTGAACAACAAGGGCATGGACTTGACGGTCAACTGCATCAAGGGCAAGAAGTTGACCAACATCCGCGCCGCCGGGTCAGACGAGGCGATTCAGCTCACCCCGCCGCGGGAAATGACCCTGGAGTACGCCCTGGAGCACATCGCCGACGACGAGCTGGTGGAGATCACCCCGAAGAACATCCGGATGCGGAAGATACTGCTCACCGAGATCGGACGCAAGCGGGCTTCCCGGAAAAAGTAGGCGATGCACCCACGGGAGCAATTCCAACGCCCGGAAATCCTGGCGTGTCCCCTCTGCAACGCGGACACGCGGAACTGGCCCGATCGGGGACCAGCCGGCTGCGGAGAATGCGGCGCCTCATTCCCGCTGCATGACGGCTGGCCGTTATTCCTCAGTGAAAATCTTCTGACCGCCGAGGCATGAGGGCTCCACATGGAGCTCTGGACCATTTCCGTGACCGGGATGTGAGCAACATCACCCGGCTGAAGATGAAGCTGGCCGGAGCCGACTTGCCGGTCGCAGCAATCCGCTCCACCCTCTTTCCCAGCCGCCTCGCCCGGGTCCTGCAACCGCTGATCCGCTACTACCGCGGACGTCTGGGTACCCGGCTGGGCTACAACGTGATCCTCACCTGCCACCGGTCGTAAGACCCATCGCGGCGCCATCGATCTCGACTTTCGTACAATAAACCGGTATACAATGGCACGCCTTGGTGGCGGTTATCTTTGCTGGAGGTCCCATGGCCGGAGATCCCTTCAAGATCTGCAAGTTCTGCGATCACCCGTGGCCGACCCGCCGGGAGTTCCTCGCTGACCCGCGCCTGAAGTTCATCGGCTACCAGGCCTTTGTCCACGAAGGAGTGCTGGGCCTCTTCCTTTTCAACCATCACCCATGCAACACCACCCTGGCCCTCTCGGCCAAGCTCTTTGCCGACCTGCACGGAGACAGAATCTACGAGAGCCGGGAGGATTTCGAGGAAGCGGCCCCCGAGTGCCTTTCCTCGGACAGCGGGCGCGCATGCCCCGTGGCCTGCGAATGCGGGTTCGTCAGGAAAGTGATCGGGCACATCAACGAGAAAGCGGGGTAGTTGTCACTGCGAGGAGCCGCAGGCGAAAGCAGCAATCTCCAGGGAGATCGTTTCGCCGCGCTCGCGATGACCAGCGCTAAAACAGCCCAGCCGTCACCGACCCACCATGGAGCATTCCCAGATCCTCGTAAGCATCGAAGTCCAGTTCTGCAATGGCTTCCTCGATGGCACCGCCTTCGACCAGCCACCCGCGAATCCGGGCGGGGTTGTCAGGTGATGGGCCTGGCGCCGGGAAGTTGGCCGGTTCGCCGTCCACCAGGGCGGAGCCGGTGACAGATGACCTCGGGATCCTGCTCGCACTCCGGCACCAGGTTGAGATTGCCCTTCACCGTGGTGTGGATGTAACCCACCGCATCCGCCATCTCGGCCGGGATCCAGGTGGAGAAGCCGTTGATGTATACGGTGGCGGTGCCGGTTTCATCCTGGCGGATCATCACCACCCGCACCCCCTCGCGGAAGGCCCGCTGGGGGAGTTTGAACTCCAGCTCCACCGGAACGCGGAGGGGACCTCCGTCCCACTCGACCTTCCAGGCCACGCCGAGGGTTGTGAGTCCCTCGAAGTCGATCTTGGGCACCTTCACTTTCGTGGCCCGGGGCACCAGGCCCTGGCGCAGTTTATCCGGCATCCACCAGCGAACCCCCGCGCCCAGGGGCACCAGCTCCTTTTCGCCGCGGACCAGTTGCGGCCGCTCCGGGTCGGGTGGATCGGCAGCCAGCGCCGTGCCGTACCAGCAGGCAGTCAACAAAACGAGAATGACACAGATGATGGCGTTTCTGTAAATAATGACCTCACCCTGATTTCCCCAAGGCTTCAATCGACCCGGGAGGCGCGGCATGAATCCCTATTTTTTTCATCGTGATAGAGGGTAACTGTTGATAACACAAGGATAGCACGATCGCGTGAGTGTTCCACAAGAGACGTATTCCCTCCCATCATCCCACCCGCCGCCCGTGCCGCCGGTTTCATCGACGAACCAGACCGGCAAGGGCTATAATGACCCCATAATCATCGTCCAGCCCGCAAGTCCACATAACGAGATGGGAGTACCCTCATGGTTCCGTTCAAACGATTGGCCTGTTCACCGATACCCCCGGCCGCGGTTCGGCGGGTGCGGACCATCCTCCTGCTGCTGCCGCTGCTTTGCGGCCTTGCGTTTCCCGGCATGGCCGCCGATGGACCGGCACCTGGAGACAAACCGCCGGCCACCGTCGAGACGCGGTTGGAGGCCGCCGGCGGCACAGAGGAGCACCCCGGCTTCGAGTATCTGATCGTCTTCGAGGAGACGGTGAACCGGGTGGATGACCTGGGGGTCACCGAGACCGACTCAGAGATCATCTACAAGGTGCTGACCCCCGCGGGCTGCATCGAGCAGTCCGCTTTACGCTGGGGCTACGACCCCCAGAGCAGTTGGGTCGACGTGCGTTCGGTACAGCTGGTGCGGGACGGAGAACGGATCGACGTCCCGGTGGACAGCGTGCTGGACCTGCCCGCGCCCCAGGCGGCGATCTACTGGAGCGACCGGGTCAAACAGCTGCAGTTGCCGCGGCTCCGGGTGGGCGACGGCATCGTGGTGAACATTTTCCGCAAGGGCTTTACCTATGCGCTGCTGGAGGGTGAGGGGGGCGCTGCCGGAAGCGGCGGCGGTGAGCCGGATGACGACCGCTTCATCCCCCCCATGCCCGGCGAGTACTTCGACATCGTCATCTTCCAGGCGGACGTGCCGACCCTGGAGAAGCGCTACGAACTGCGTCTGCCGGCAGACAAGCGGCTGAACTCCAAGGTCTACAACGGTGCGCTCTACTCCAGCATCAGCTACACCGAGGATGAGAGCGTCTACGCCTGGTGGGGTCTCGACCTCTCCCCCGCAACCCACGAGCCCCGAGGACCGGATGGCAGCGATTACCTGACGAAAGTGGTCATCGCCACCGTGGAGAGCTGGGAGAAGAAAAGCCGCTGGTTTTTCGGGGTCAACGACAGCCAGTTCGACTCCAACGAGGAGATCGATGCGGCGGTGGCACAGATCCTGGAGGACGCAGGTGTGGCCGAGGGCACCGACGACGACAAGGCCGAGGTGCTGGTACACTGGGTGGCCCAGAACATCCGCTACAGCGGCCAGACCATGGGC
>JAQAZP010000212.1:0-8234 GCA_032127265.1 Acidobacteriota bacterium | reverse complement strand
GCTCGGTGCGCCCGAAGGGCAGGGCTTTGAGCAGTTTCCAGCCCAGCGCGGTGTGGCTCTTGATGATCTCCAGGTCGTGCCTGTTGAACCGGTGCTCCTGGGCCAGCACCTGGGGGTGGATGCCGATCATACCGATATCGTGGAGCATGGCGGACTGCTCGAGAGCGGCGAGCTCCTTCTCCGGCAGCCCGAGGTGCCGGCCGATCTCCAGGGAATAGGTGGACACACGCTGGGCGTGACCGTCCCTCCAGGGCAATTGAACCTCGGCCATTCGCACCAGGGAGAGGGAGGCGAGACTGATGAAGTCCTGTTGCAGACTGTCGAAGCGCTGTCCCTCGGAGATGATCGCCGCGGCGGAGTCGATCAGTGGTTTGACCCGGTCCAGGTCGATCTTGTCAAAGGGATCCAGACCATGTTTCCGGTTGGAGTAGTTGAACACTCCAAGCACCTGTCCCCGGTTCACCACGGGTACGCAAAGGCATGAGCGGTTGGTGTAGTTCCTGTTGGGCCGGCCGGTGAGCCGGGGGAAGTCCCGGCGCACATCCTCGGTGAACAAGGGCAGCTTTTCCTCGAGAACGTGGCCCAGCAGCCCCTCATGTGGATCGAGAACAACCTCCATCGGGTCTTCCATCATCTGCAGGCCCCGTGAAGACTGCAGCTTGAGCAGATTTCTTCGCGGGCCTTGCCGGGTCTGCAAGACCAGGGAGCCGCGCTCGGCGCCCAGGCTCTCCATACCCACCAGCAGCAACAGGTCGAGCAGCCGGTTGACGTCGAACGAGGCGTTGGAGGCCAGCTCCATCTTCTCCAGGTCCGGACGGAAGAGGTGGCGTTGTTCATTGTGCATGGACGAGGCCGGTTCGGGTGGGCGCGGAGGCATGATGCCGGAATGGCTGCTCCAGAGCCGCCGTTGTTGCTCAAGCAGGGGGGAGCGCAAGTGCTCAATAACCGAAAGATCCGGCTGGCTGCCATTGGCCGGCAAGGGCATGCTCACCGAGGTGAGTAGCGGCCGGAGCGGCGGGTCTCCCACGCCCAGCTCATATCTGATGGTGCGGCGCAGCCGGCGGGCCACGCGGCGGGCATGGGTGCCGCTGGTTTCGGGAAGCAGCACCACCATTTCGCCGGTGTCGTAGCGGGCCACCAGATCCCCTGGACGAAGCCTGTCGCTGAGTTGCTGACTGAATTGCCGCATCAGGTTCTCCAGCTCCAGGCGGCTGAAGGCCAGATCCGCTTCGATGGGTGGCATCAGCGAGGCCAGCAGCATGGACACAGGGCTCCCTGAGCGCCTGGCCCTCCCGTGCTCCCGTCTCAATTCGCGGGAGAGGTAGTCGTGTTCGACCCTGCGCCACGAACGGACATCGGTTTCGTTCACGTCGTCGTGACTGCAGAGCAGGGCGCTGACCGCTTTTTCCGCCTGCTGACTGAGAATCAGGTAGAGTCTCACGTCATCGGGATGGAAGAAACCGGCCTGCCGGCTAAACAACTGCAGCGCGCCCACCAGCCTGTTGCCGGTAAAACAGGGTACGGAGAGGAATGACCGGCTGCCGTACTGCTTCAGCGTGTCCGCGGTGGCTTCGGATCCGTCGCGGGAAGGCACCAGGAAAGATGCTTCGTGGTCCAGGGTCCACTGGAGGAAGTGATTTCCCGTGGAAAGCGCGTCTTCGGGCAGCGGCAGATCTTCAAACCCTTTGCTGAAGACGGAGAGAATCTTTCGCTGGCCGGAGTGCACCAGGTAGAGCAGGGCCCCATCGAAATAGCGGATGTCCCGGGCCATGTCGAGGAGCGTGCTGATCGCCGATTCCGGATCGGAATCCAGACCCGGAATCCGGCTGGCCCGCAGCAATACATTGATCTCCTCCAGACGGCCCGCGGCAATCTGGGCCGTCACTTCCGGAGGGCTGTCGACGATGTAGCGCATTACCGAATCAGATGACAATGTTACCTCTATGCATGGTTTCTTCAGGTACAGAATGGCGGCATTCCCGCCGAAGCGCGTCCTTCGTGAATAGTGTTAAGGGGCGGGTCGCTTGTAACAACTCACTCATAATATAGGGACTGGGGCTGTGCAACGTCAAGCCCCGACGGCAGGATCCACCGGTATCGTCTCAGTAATCAGGAGAATCCGGCGCGGGTAAATCAGCCCGCGAGCCGTCTGAGGAAGGAGGCGGAGAGGAGCATGGTCAGGCCACAGATGATCAGGGCAAGCGAATCGGAAACCGACCGACCTCCAGGTCCGGCTCCGCCATCCAGGGCCGGGCTGGATGTGGATATAGTATCGGTCTGATTGATCGGGCCATTGGGGCCCATCGGTATCCAGCTCACATTTTGCGCGGGAGAGCTAAAAAACAGGATCAGCAAAAGCACCAAAACTATCATATTGAGTTGTTTATGCATGGAATTAATACACTTTTACGAAACGGGTAAGCAGAAACCAACTACTATTAATTCAACCGAGTGTTAATTAAGCAAATCCTATGCCATGTTCCGGGCCATTTGCAACCGTAAGGCAGGTTGCCGGACCGATTCAACTTGATGCGACAAATTGATCATATCGTTGGACATAACGTTTTCTGGTTTGGCGGGTCATTGCAATATATTCGATTCGGTTATTCTGGCGACTGCAGAAATGGGGAAAATGTTACATTCTATGTGGAAAAGATTTCTGTCATCTCGCCTGAAGTTCATATCATACCTGTACCGGCAGACATTGTCAGGTCACAATCAGGGGTATTCGCACCGAGAAGATCGACCCTTTACCCGCTTTGCTCTCCAGTTCGATGGTGCCCCGGTGGAGCTCCACCAGTTGCTTGACCAGTGACAATCCGATGCCGATACCCCCGTGCTTGCGGCGGGTGGAACCGTCGATCTGGTGAAACGCTTCGAATATGCGGGGCTGTTCCTCGAGAGGGATACCGATTCCCGAATCACTGACCTGGAGACAGACCTGGCTGCCCTGCCTGGAACTGGTCAGGGTCACCGACCCGCCATCCTCGGAAAACTTTATCGCGTTGGTCAGCAGGTTGGCGACTATCTGGTCGATCTTCGCCGGGTCGGCGAGGAATCGAGGCAGGTCGGGGGCAAGATCCAGTGACAGCGTCAGGTCTTTCTTCGCGGCCCCCTCCCGTTCCACCGCCACGGCCCTTTCGATGCACTCGTTGAGGTCCGTGGGCATCTGCATCACTTCAGCCTCGCCGGTCACCAGGTGCGAGAGGTCGATGAGACCTTCAAGAAGATTCTGTAAGCGGGCCGCTTCTTTTCCCGCAGCCGCGAGACTCTCTTCCACGGCTTCCCGGTCATCGAGATTCTGGCGCATGATGGAGAGGTAGCCTTTCAACGGAGCCAGGGGCGTGAGAATTTCGTGGCTCAGGTGGGAGAGGAAATTGTCCTTGAGACGCATCGACCGCATCAGTTCCTCGGTCCGTTCCTTGACCCGCTGTTCCAGACGCTGGTTGCTCTCCTGGAGTTGACGCTGATATTCCTGGTTGGACTGGAGCAGCTGCCGGTTCTTTACCGCACGGTTGAGCACGATCCAGAGTTCACCGAGGTTGAGCGGCTTGCGGATGTAGTCGTAGGCGCCGATCCTGATCGCCTCGATGGCGTTCTCGATGGTGCCGGCCCCGGTGATAATGATTTTCGGCACGTCGGGGTGATCCACGTTGGTGCGGCGGATCAATTCCAGGCCATTCATTCCGGGCATCGAGAGGTCGGTGATGATCACGTCGACCGTGCTGGTTTGCAGAACCTGGAGCGCTTCCTCGCCGCTCTGGACCGTCGTGGCCTGGTAGCCCTCCATGGTCAACGCATCGTGGAGCAACTGGCGGATCATCTCGTCGTCGTCCACCAAGAGGATCCGGATATCCGACAAATCCTCAGCTGACAGATCGCACGAATCTGGCGGATGCGAATGGGGATGACCGTCCAATTTCATATCGACGCCCGCAGAACAACGTGGCGCGGGATCAGGCCCGCAGCAGTTCCAGCAAGGTTCAAGAGGAAAAATATGACCGGACTCTCAGTGCTGAATATAGCGAATCCCTTGCAACGGCGTCAAACACCCTCTCATCGCTGACCCGTCGGCAGGCAGGCATGGAACGCCATTTCCCGGACAGCATCAGGTCCCGGCGCATCTTGACTCGGTCCCGGGGACTTCTTATAATCGCCCATCTTGAAATCTATCAGTGGTTTATTCGGCATCCAGGCCCTTGGGCCCGGCTCCCGTTTCCCGAGGTGTTGTCCATGAAACTCCATATGCCCTTCCGCAACAATCTTCACCGAAGCTGTCTTGCCTGGATCGCCGCCTTCCTGCTGCTGCTTGCGGTGCCGGGTCCTGTGGTCGCCTCTTTCGCCCAAACCGCGGGTACTTCCGGCGCCGAGATAGAAGAGATTCTCGATCTTCTGGTGCAGAAAAACTGGGAGATCCGCGAGAAACTGATCAAGGAGATCAAGGTCCTGCCCCGGGAGGGCCTCTACGAGCAACTGAAACCGGCGATAACCGGTAGCGAGGTGGACCGGAAACGTCGTCTGGCGGCCATGGCGGTGGCGGCAGCCCGCAACCTTCCGGAGGCGGCGGAGGATTTCCGTGCCCTGGCCCGTGACCCTGATGAGGAAATGCGGCTGATGGCCGTACTCTGTCTCGGCTGGTTGAAAAACCCCGAATTGATTCCGGAACTGGAGCGGATTGCCACGGAGGATGCTTCCACCGATATCAGGGTGGCGGCCATCGAATCCATGGACCGCATCGGTGCCGCTGATGCCATAGATACATTCCATGACCTGCTTGGACCGGGGGAAAGAAATGTCCGCATCTCGGCGCTTTACGTGCTTGGCGATCTGGCCGACCCGGCATCGCTGGAGAGAATTCGGAAGTTGTTTGACGATCCCGATGCCCAGGTACGGCGATATACCATGTCCGTTCTGCGGAAGTTTGACACGGGGCAGGTGATGTCTCTGCTCCGGGAATCCTGGCCCGCACTCTCCGCCCGGGCCCGCCTCGATGTGGTGCGCACGGTGGGCCAGTTGAAGGACGAAACCGCGGCCACGCTGCTCCGGGAGTTCAGCACGGATGCACCGGCCGACCTCAAGATCCAGATCGCCGGCGCTCTGGGGCAGGTTGGCGGGCCGGAGGCCGTGAGTATGCTGCGGGAGATGTATGCGGGGAGCACGGAGAAACTGCAGGTTCAGGTGATCCGCTCTCTCGGCGCGCTCAAGGATTCCGGTTCCGTGGCCCTGCTGCTGGATACCCTCAATGGCGACGATCCGAGACTCCGTGGAGTGGTGATCGAGGCCCTGGTCCAGATCGGCGACACCGGGGCGCTGCCTGACCTGATCGAACTGCTCACCGCAGAGGACTCCGAGCCGGAGTTGCGGGCCGCCCTGATCGGCGCCCTGGGGCGCTTTGGTGATGCGTCGGTGAACCCCTACCTGCTGGAGATGCTGGAGCAGGAGGGAACCGACGACCAGACCCGGATCAACCTCCTGCTTTCTCTCGGTAACCTGCCGCAGCCTGGTCTGTGGAAGAAGCTGGCGCCTTGGCTGAAGGACGACAACCCACAGGTGGCCAATGGCGCTATTTATGCGATCAGCCTGCTGGAAGATCCCGAGGCGCTGGATGCATTGTACCCGCTGCTCCAGAGCGATGACATGAACCTTCAGATATCGGTGTTGACCCTGCTGGCCGAGATGAAGGCGACTGGTTCCTCCACCCGTGTGCTTGCGCTGCTGGACAGCGACGATACTGCGGTGAAGAGTACCGCCATCCAGGTGCTCGGGGTGCTGGAGGACCGCTCGGTGCTCGACCGGGTGCGGCAGGAGCTGGAGGAGGGCACCGATCCCAACGTGCGGGTGGCTTCGGTGATGACCCTCGGTGAACTGAAGGATACGGCGTCGGCAAGTCTGCTGGCCGACCTGCTGGAGAACGGCGATCTGGATAGGAAAATGGCGTCGATGGAGGCGTTGGGCAAAATGGACGGCCCGGTGGCCCGCAAGGCCTTGCGCAAGCAGATGGACGAAGGTGAATTCTGGATCGCCTACGCGGCGAGGATTTCCCTGGCCCGGCTTGGAGACCGCCAGGTCCTGGACGGGATCCTCGAGGGACTGAAGAATTCAAATCCTGACGAGCGGGCGGAAACAGCGCGGATGCTGGGCGAGGTGGGGGGCAAGCCGGTGATCAAGCCTTTGCTCGACCTGCTGGACGACCGGGCGGGTATCGGTGTCCCGTCGATCCTGGTCCGCGACTTCATGGTCGGTTCCACGTTCTACTCCGGCAGCGGCGACCGGACCCAGGGGGTGCGGGACGCGGCGGTGGAAGCATTGAAAATGTCCACCGGCATGTCCTTCGACTGGAAGGTGTTTGGCAGTGATGAGGATAAGACAGCCGCTGCCGAGCGCTGGCGGTCCTGGTGGGCCGAAGAGGGCGATACCTTCGAGTTGCCCACCGAGCCGCAATACCCGCAGCAATAATGGACTGCCGCAAGTGACTCAGACCAGCAGACCGTTTTCCAGCACCACCCGTCCGTTCTTGATCACCGTGGAAGCATGGGTGGTGCCGAAGTGGTAGCAGAGGGTTCGGTAGTCCGCTGCGTCGAGGATCACGGCATCACCGGCCGACCCGGGACTGAGTGATCCGCAGACACCCTCCAGGTTCAGTGCACCGGCAGCATACCGTGTTGCGCCCAGCAGCGCCTCCGCCGGTGTCATGCGCATCATGGTGCAGGCCATGGTCAGCACCAGGGGCAGCGACTGGGTCATGCAGGACCCGGGGTTGAAATCGGTGGCCAGGGCCACGAACAGACCCTTTTCCAGCATCTGCCGGGCATCGGGCCAGGGCTCGGTGCCGAGGAAGAATACACAACCGGGCAGCAACACCGCGGTAACCCCGGCCCGGACCATCTGCTCCATTCCCGCATCGTCGGTGAATTCCAGGTGGTCGGCGGACACTGCGCCCACCTCGGCGGCCAGTCCGGCGCCGCCACTGTTGGTCAACTGGTCGGCGTGAACCTTGGGCCGTAAACCATGGTCGGTACCGGCCCGTAATACCCTTTCGGACTCCTCCCGGGTGTAGACCCCGGTTTCGCAAAATACGTCGCAGAATGCGGCCAGCTTCCGCCGTCCCACTTCGGGGATCATCTCCCCGATCACCAGATCCAGGTATCGCTCCTTGCCGCCATCGACCCGGTATTCGGCAGGAACTTCATGGGCGCCGAGAAAGGTGGCCAGCACGTCCACCGGGTGGCGGCTGCCGAGTCGGGCGGCCACTTCCAGCATCTTGATCTCGGTGGCCGTCTCCAGACCGTAACCGCTTTTCACCTCCACCGTGGTCACACCCTGGCGCAGGCATTCGTCCAGACGCCGCCGACCGCTCTCCAGCAGCTGGTCCGCCGACGCGGCGCGGGTGGCGGCCACGGTACTGAGAATGCCCCCGCCCTCCCGGGCAATCTCCGAATAACTGCGGCCCTGGATCCGCCACTCGAACTCACGTTCCCGGGAGCCGCCATGCACCAGGTGGGTGTGACAATCCACCAGACCGGGAATCACTGCCCGGCCGCGGGCGTCGATCCACCGGCCGTGGAAGTGCTCCGGCGGCCCCGCGGGGAGTTCCGCGGAACACCCGGCCCAGACCACCTTGCCGCCGCTGATCACCAGGGCGCCGTCCTCCACCAGTCCCAACCGCTCTTCAGCCGGGGCGTTGTGCGGAATGGCTATCGGCACGGTGAGCAGTTGGGACGCATTCCTGATCACCAGGTCGGCGCCGGCCAGGTCGGGGAGGGCTGGACTGCTGTTCATGGGGATCTCCTTGCCGGTGGTGCCGGTCGGTGCCATATCCCGAGGAGTATAGCGGAACCGCTTCCGGCTGTTCAACGAGGGCCCGGCGCGGCTTGACCCCTCCCGACCCTCCGAATACTATGTGCGAATGAAAAAACTCATTCGCATATTCAGTTATGCCTGGCCCTACAAAGGGCGGATGGCCATCATGCTTGGCTGTATGCTGAGCGCCACCCTGATTTCACTGATTCCGGTGGCCATCTCCGCGGACTTTATCAACGTGCTGGCCCCCGGTGAGGTGGCGTCGGTTTCCAAGCTGCCCCAGCATCTGGGGGGCGCCTATCTCGACCGGATCATTGCCACCGGCGATACCTGGTTGATGATCGAGGTGCTCATCGCCGTGATGGTCGCGGTGGCTTTGCTCCGGACCGGACTTTCCCTGCTGCAGGCCTGGCTCTTCGGCAAGGTCGGGGCGC
>JAQAZP010000211.1:0-5109 GCA_032127265.1 Acidobacteriota bacterium | reverse complement strand
CTGGTGATCCACACCAATGATTTCGAACGTCGCATCGTGGCCGCCGAGGGGGTGGTTGCCGGCAACTATTTCCGTCTCGAGGCCTTGGACGACGGTTTCCTCTACCTGGACAAAACCGAGCGTGAGTTCACCAAGTATCAGAACGTCAACGATCTCACCGGCGGGGCGCTGAACCTGCGCCGCTATGTGCTTGAAGACAAGGAGGCGAAAACCCTGCTCTCCGGGGTCAGCAACTACCACCTCTCGGCTGACCGCGAGAAACTGGTCTACCGCTGCGGCAACCGTTTCGGCGTTGTTGATGCCGGGAAGGAGGCCAAGGAGGGCGACGGGCGGATCGATCTCGACACCATCCGCCTGCGGGTGGACCGCGGCGAGGAGTTTCTCCAGATTTTCAACGAAGCCTGGCGGATCCAGCGCGACTGGTTCTACGACCCCGATATGCACGGCGTGGACTGGGAGGCCATGGGCGAGAAATACCGTGCCCTCATCCCCTGGTGTGGAAACCGCGGTGACCTCAACTACCTCATCGGGGAGATGATCGGGGAGTTGAGCATCGGTCACACCTACATCTTTGGCGGCGACATGGGACACCGTGCTCCCACCGTATCGGTGGGCCTTCTTGGTGTGGACTATGCCGAGCCGTCCGGGAAGGGTTTTCACCGCATCGAGCGGATCATCCCCGGCACTCCCTGGATGACCTCCGAGCTGTCGCCGCTGGACGAGCCAGGCTGCCCCATCGGGGAGGGCGACTACATCATCGCGGTCAACGGACAGCCGGTGACCGACCGGGACAACATCTACAGCTTTTTCATGGACACCGCGGGCAAGCCGGTGCAGCTGACCTGGAACTCTTCGCCAACCGCCGACGGGGCGAAGCAGTGGCTGGTCACCCCCCTGGGCAGCGAGCGGCGGATCCGCTACCGCCAGTGGGTGGAGTCACGCCGCGCACTGGTGGATCAGGCCAGCGGCGGCGCCGTCGGCTACCTGCACATTCCCGACATGGGGGAGCGGGGCCTGATCGAGTTCGCCCGGGCCTTCTATCCCCAGGTGGACAAACAGGCGATGATCATCGACGAGCGCTATAATGGCGGCGGCTTTGTGGGGGACATGATCATCGACCGTCTCGAGCGCCGTCTCTGGAGCTTCACCGTCCCACGGGAAGGCGGCCCGGGCCGCAACCCCGAGCGGGTGGGCAGCGACAAGCTGGCCGTGCTGATCAACGAGGACACCGGTTCCAACGGCGAGTTCTTTGCCGAGGCGCTCAAGCGCAAGGAACTGGCCACCATCATCGGCATGCGCACCTGGGGCGGTGTGGTGGGCATCGAACCGCACCAGGGTTTCGTGGATGGCGGCGGTACCACCCCGCCGCAGTTCGGGCTGCTGGGCACAGACCGCACCTGGATCGTGGAAGGCCACGGCGTGGAGCCGGATCTGGAAGTGCAGAACATGCCTGGGGATGTGATGCGCGGCACGGATTCCCAGCTTGAAGCGGCCATCGAACTGCTGATGAAGCAGATCGGCGATCAGCCGGCAGGCCTGCCTGAAATTCCGGCCTACCCGGTGAAGAAGAAGGTCACGGAGTGACAGCGGTGGGGGCAACCATTACTGTCATCGCGAGGAGCAGGCGCAGCCTGCGACGTGGCGATCTCAAAGACCGCACGGTGAAGAGGATCTTGCTGCTTTCGAGGGCCAGGCCCTCTCCTCGCAATGACAGCTACGGGCCAGCGCTGTTCCTGGCTCATACCTCCCGTGGCCCCCGCGGGTACGGGGCTCGCAATGAAAAACGCTGCTTACCGATACAGCGTGCCGGCCTCGTGCCGTTTGCCCAGCTTGTCCAGCATGTCCCGGGTCATGGTGTCCAGGTCGAAGCTCGGTTTCCAGCCCCACTCCCTTTGGGCCGCCGAGTCGTCGATGGACTGGGGCCAGGAGTCGGCGATGGCCTGGCGGTAGTCCGGCTCGTAGGTCACCTCGAACTCGGGGATGTAGGTGCGGATCGAAGCGGCCAGCTCGGCCACCGAGAAGCTCATCGACGACATGTTGAAGTCGCCATGGTGCTTGAGAGTGTCGAAGTCCGCTTCCATCAGGTCGATGGTGCCCTTGATGCAGTCGGGCATGTACATCATGGGCAGCCTGGTATCCTCTTTGACGAAGCAGGTGTATTTCTTCTCCTCGATGGCCTTGTAGTAAATCTCCACGGCGTAATCGGTGGTGCCGCCGCCGGGCAGGGTCTCGGCGGAAATGATGCCGGGGTAACGCAGACCCCGCGCGTCCACGCCGAAGCGCCTGACGTAGTAGTCGCAGAGCAACTCGCCGGTGACCTTGCTCACCCCGTACATCGTGGTCGGCTTGAGCACCGTCTCCTGAGGCGTGTTCACCTGCGGGCAGCCGGCGCCGAAGACGGCGATGGAACTGGGGCAGAGGACCTGGGTCAGCTCCAGCTCCCGGGCCAGCTCGAGGGTGTTGATCAGGCCGGTGACATTGACGTGCCAGGCGAGGAGCGGGTTCTGCTCACCGGTGGCCGAAAGAATGGCCGCCATGTTGATGATCGTGTCCACCTTGTATTTCTGGCAGACGGCCTTCAGCTTTTCGGGGTCGGTAACATCGGCATACTCGAAGGGGCCGGACTTTTCCAGTTCTTTCGAGGGTTTTGTCTTGCGCCCGCAAGCCACCACGTTGTCCGCCCCGTACTGCTTGCGCAGTTCGAGAGTCAGCTCCGACCCGATCTGCCCCACCGACCCGGTGACCAGGATGTTCTTGATTTCTTTCGCTCCCATGCTCTTCTCCTTACTATGATTTCACTGAAAACGTTCGTTCAGAATATACACGATTCCCTGGCCCGGACTTGAGAAGAGGGAAGATACCATAGCCGATCCGGCGGTTGCAATTTCAGGCGGGGCAGGGCCGGCCAGGTCACCAGATGGATTGCAGCGAAGTGCCGCCATCCACCAGCAGGGTCTGGCCGGTGACGTATCCTGTGTCCTCGGCAAGGTAGAGCACGGCTCCGGCAATGTCCGAAGGTGCGGCGTAGCGCTGCATCGGAATGGCTTTCACCGGCGGAGTGATGGCGGTGGGCGCCTGTTCGTCGGCCACGTCCACCGTGCCCGGGGCCACGGCGTTGACCCGCACGGCGGGGGCCAGGGCCTTGGCCAGGCAACGGGTGAGCATCACCACCCCGGCCTTGGAGACCGAGTAGGCGATGTGTTTGTGCCAGGGCTGGAAGGCGCCGAGGCAGGCGATGTTGACGATGGCGCCGCCGCCCCGTTCCAGCATCCGCTGACCCAGTTCCCGGCAGCAGTGAAAGGTGCCGTCAAGGTTGACCGAAAGAGTGGCGGACCAGACCTGATGGTCCAGCTGGGCAAAGGAGGAAGGGGGGATCACCGCCGCGTTGTTCACCAGCAGGGTTGCCGGACCAAGCCGCTCCTCCGCTTCGGCAACCATGGACGCGACCTGGGACGGGTCCGAGACGTCGGCCCGCAGGGCCACCGCCTCTCCGCCCCCGGCGCGGATCTGCTCAACCGTACGGCGGGCCTGGTCTTCGCTGCTGCTGTGGTTCACCGCCACCGCGTATCCGCGCCCGGCCAGGGCCAGCGAAATGTGGCGGCCCAGACGCCGGGCTCCACCGGTCACCAGGGCTACCTTCTTGATGCTCCCCATGACTCACCTCACCTCCCGATCTTTGACCATCAATCCGTTGGTCTATCCGAGTGTACCATTCTGCGACAATGGAGACCAGCATGATCTTCTTTTGAGCGTAATGTGAATTAAAATGATTGGAATACTTGAATGTTTTATGTAAAGATGCTAGGATCTTAAAATATTAAGTGAATCTATGAAATTATTCACCAAAGATCAAACTGCATTGACGCACGTCACACATCAACAAATGTACACTTGTCGTTGACGGTCCAGGGTAACGGGGAGGGACAAAAGGCATGAATGATGGAAAGGTTTTTTCCACGTTTCAGGCGGCAAAGATATGCCATGTGGCCCCGGTGACCATTATTCGATGGATCGAGGCCGGCCGTCTGGGGTCATACAAAACCCCCGGGGGACACCGCCGAATCCAGGAACAAGACCTGGTGAAGTTCATCGAAGATAACGGTTTGCCCAGGTACACCGCCAGCGGCATTGCAACCCCGCGTGTCCTGGTGGTTGACGACGAGATGGTGGTCCGCCGCTTCATCCAGAAATCGCTGGAGGAGAGCGTTCTGGAGTGTATCTGCGAATTCAGCAATGACGGTATCGACGCCTTGATGAAACTGGGTATTTTTGAACCGCACGTGATGGTTCTTGATGTGAACATACCCTGGGTGGACGGTCTGGAGATCTGCCGCCGGGTGCGGGCCAACGAAAATACGCGGCAGACAAAGATCGTGGTGATTACCGGGTTTCTCAACGACAACGATCGTGAAGAGATCGTGAAAGCCGGCGCCGACCACCTGCTGTTCAAGCCGTTCGACGAGGGGCAACTGCTGGAAACCGTGTCCAGGGCCCTCGGGGATTCCTCCGCCTGATCCGCCTCCCAAGGCAACACCGCCCCGTCCGGGGCGGTCGGCCCAGGTGATTACAGTTTGTCCAGCTCGCCGGCCACAAACTCATCCAGCAGTTCGAGCATCGAAGTATTGGGATTATCAAAGATAACCACCATGCCCGGGCCGAAATAGATGTCCTCAGGTCCGGTCTTCCCCTTGACCAGAGTGACCCGGCCGGGCACCGTCAACCGGCGGCCCGCACCGCGGCTATCGGGAGGCAGGGTAAAGGTCAACTCGATCTGCCGGTTGACCTCCATCGGTTGTTTTGACTTGAGAAACAGGCCGTGCTTGCTGAGGCTGACGATCATCCCTTTGACCAATTCGTTCCCCAGACGGACCTCGGCGGTGATGGACACCGGTGCCCGAAGATTTCTCCTCTGTTTGACTTCTTCGGAGAAGATCAGGTCGTTGACGCGGAAGACAATCAACTCCGGTGTGGCGTCCAGAGGGATGACTCCGGAGAAACCAGCGGCTTTCAGCTCGTCCAGGGTGCGGGAGCCCACCGACTGGCCCACCAGGCAGACGGTTCGCAGACTGGGGTGGGTCGCCCCCGCCTCGTTCAACTCACGCAGCAGCT
>JAQAZP010000210.1:0-45325 GCA_032127265.1 Acidobacteriota bacterium | reverse complement strand
CCCACCTCGCGGTGCGCTTCGTCGGTGCCGGGCCCCAGTTCCAGCATGTCACCCAGGGCGGCCGCTCGCCGTCCCGGCGTCTCGCTGCGTCCCAGCATCTCAAGCACCGCGGCCATGGCCTGCGGGTTGGCGTTGTAGCTGTCGTCGTAAAGGGTGATCCCGTTGTCCAGCCTGGTTACCGTGCCCCGCATGTCGTAGGGCCGCAGGCCGGCGACCACGGTCTCGCATTCCCGGGGGTCGAGGCCCGCGGCGCGGACTACGGCCAGCCCGGCCAGCAGGTTGGAGAGGTTGTGCCGGCCGGGGAGAGGGGAGAACCAGCGGCCCGCCGCCGCGCCGTCGAGGAGCAGGGTGAAGCGCATCCCGCCCAGTCCGAGCTGCTGCACCTCAACGGCGGCCACGTCGGCCGGCTGCTCGAGGCCGAAGGTCACCGTGGAGCAGCCGGCGGGGGCTGTCATGCCGGCCACCAGCGGGTCGTCGGCATTGAGTACCGCGGCGGCTCCGGGGCCCAGCCCGTTCACCAGCTTCCCTTTCTCGGCGGCGATGCCCGCCAGCGAGGGGAAGTTTTCCAGGTGTACCGGGTTGACGTTGAGCACCACCCCCACGTCGGGGCGGGCGATCTCCACCAGCCGCGGCATCTCGTCCGGGGTGCTGATCCCCATCTCACAGACCGCCCGGCGGTGGCCCGGGCCAAGGCGCAGCAGGGTCAGGGGCAAGCCGTAGTGGTTGTTCAGGTTGCCCAGGGAGGAGAGAACCGGCCCGTGGCCGGCCAGCAGGGCGGCGCTGATCTCCTTGGCGCTGGTCTTGCCGCAGCTGCCGGTGATCCCCACCACGGTGAGCGGGTTGACCAGGGAGCGGACGTGGGCCGCCAGGTCCTGCAGGGCCCGGGTGGTGTCCGCGACGCGGATCACCGCCGCTTCTCCCACGGAGTCATCGGGCAGGCTGGAAAGCACCAGGGCCCGGGCCCCGGCCGCCGCGGCCGCGCCGAGGAAGCGGTGGGCGTCGTGGTTCGGCCCGACGATGGCGAAGAAGAGTTCACCGCCGCGGAGCGCCCGGCTGTCGATGGCGTAGGTGCTCACCGTCTCGCCGCTGTTGCCGCTGACCAGAGTCCCGCCCATCACCGCGGCACAGTCCCCCAGGGAGAGGTTCAGCGGAACCATGTCCATGGTCGAGGCGCCGGTCTGCTCAGTCCAGGTGTTCATCAGTTCTTCGATCACTTCCCGGTCATCGAAGTGGATCGTCTCGCGGCCCAGTATCTGGTAATCCTCGTGCCCCTTTCCGGCCACTACCACCGTGTCGCCCGGCCGGGCCAGCCCCAGGGCGATGCCGATGGCCTTGCGCCGGTCTGCCTGCACCGTGACCCCGGTCTCCGGGCCCGCGGCCTCGCGGACACCCTGCTCCACCTGGGCGATGATGGCCAGCGGGTCTTCGGTGCGCGGGTTGTCCGAGGTGAGCACCACCAGGTCACTGAGACCGGCGGCGGTGCTGCCCATCAGCGGCCGCTTTCCCGGGTCGCGGTCGCCGCCGCAGCCGAAGAGGGTGATCAGCCGGCCGGCGCCGGTGAGTTCGCGCATCGAGCGCAGCAGGTGGCGCAGCGCGTCGTCGGTGTGGGCGTAGTCCACAACCACCCGGAATTCCCGGGGGGAAGTGATGACCTGGAAGCGGCCGCGAACGCCGTCAAAGGCGCCGGCGCCGGCGGCCACCGCGTGGGGCGGCACACCCAGCTGGAGGCAGATGGCTGAGGCCAGCAGGAGGTTCACCGCGTTGGTCCGGCCGATCAGCGGCGAGTGCAGGGTAAACGGATTTTCCAGGAGCGAACCGTCGATAGCCATCCTGATGCCCGACCAGTCCACATCGATGGAGAGGGCCCGGACATCGGCGTCAGCGGCGGACCCGCAGCGCAGCACCGTCCCCTGGAGCTCACCGGCGAGCCTGGCTCCTGACGAGTCGTCGATGTTGAGCACCGCGGCGCCGTCCTCCCGGCGCAGATTCCGGAAGAGCTTTTTCTTGGCCCCGTAGTACTGTTCCATATCCTGGTGGTAGTCCAGGTGGTCCCGGGAAAGGTTGCTGAAGGCCGCCGAGCGGAACTGCGCTCCGGCCACCCGTTTCCGCTCCAGCGCGTGGGAGGAGACCTCCATCACGCAGTGGGTGCTGCCGGCATCACGCATCCGGGCCAGCAGCCGGTAAAAGCGATCCGCTTCGGGGGTGGTCAGGGAGGCCCGTTCCCGCAGGTCCCCGGCCAACACCTCCACTCCGCCGATCAGACCGCAGTTGTAACCGGCGGCCTGGAGCATCTGGCGAACCAGGTGGACGGTGGTGGTCTTGCCGTTGGTCCCGGTGATACCAATCAGCGAGAGAGCCGTGTCCGGCTCCCGGTGGCAGCGGCGGGCCAGGGCGGCCAGGGCCTGACGCGGGTCGGCCACGGTGACCCATGCCGAGCCGCCGGGCAGCGGCGACGGCGGCTGGTCCTCGCTGACCACCGCCGGCACCCCACAGGCCGCGGCCTGGCCGGCGAAACGGTTGCCGTCAAAGCGCTCGCCGCGCAGGGCGACAAAGAGCACACCCGGGGCGGCTTCCCGCGAGTCCTGGGTCACATCACTCACCGGCTGCGACAGATCACCGGCGGTGGACAGCACCGGGATGTCCCGCAGCAGCTGTTTTAGTGTCAGAGGCTGGTGAGCCATCGCTCTGTCTCCGCGGCCGGTCATCCTATCCGGCTTCCGCCCGCTCGGTCCGTTCCCTTGACTGCGGCCGGCTGTACTCCGCCAGCAAGACCTCGTCCAGGCTGGAGGGTACGGCCAGACGGCGCAGCGCCGCGTCCACCACTTCGCGAAATACCGGTGCCGCCACCTGGCCGCCTTGGTAGTTGGGCCGCCGAACGTCGCTGAGTACCACCACCACCGCGATCCGCGGCCGGTGATAGGGCGCGAACCCGGCAAAGGAGGCGACAAAGCGGGAGTCGGAGTATTTCCCGTCAACGATCATCTGGGCGGTCCCGGTCTTGCCGGCGGTCTGGTAGTGGTCGGACGCGGCCCTGCCGCCGGTGCCGATTTCCACCACGCCGGCCATCATTTCCCTGAGCACCGCGGCGGTTCTCTCCGAGACGGCCCGGTTGGCGGTCTGCGGTTTGAACCGGCGGATCTCTTCACCTTCGCGGTCCTGGACCCGCATCACCAGCCGCGGGACCCGGAGCACTCCGTCCGCGGCGATGGCCGCCACGGCCCGGCAGAGCTGGAGCGGTGTTACGCTCACCTCCTGGCCAAAGGAGATGGTGGCGCAGGTGCGGCCCGACCAGCTCTCCAGCGGTTTGACCAGCCCCTTTTCTTCCCCGGGGAGCCGGATGCCGGTCTGCTGTCCAAAGCCGAAGCTGGTGATCATCCGGTGCAGCCGTTCGCTGCCCGCGGTCATCCCGATTTTCATTGCGCCGACGTTGCTGGAGTGGGCGATAATTTCGGCCGGGGTGAGGTCACCGAACGGTCTGTGGTCATGAATCCAGCGGCCGCCAACCTTGAGCCGTCCATGGCCGCAGTCGATCTTCCGCTCCAGGTCCAGCCCGGCTTCCAGGGCGGCGGCCATGGTGATCAGCTTGAAGGTGGAACCGGGCTCGTATATCCGGGTGACCGCGAGGTTGGACATGCGGTCCAGCTCATAGCTGCCATAGTTGTTGGGGTCGAACCCGGGGCGGCTGGCCATGGCCAGGATATCGCCGCTCCAGATATCCATCACCACCACCGAGCCGGATGCGGCGTTGCTTTCCTCCATCGCCGTTTCCAGCGCCCGCTCAGTGTGGTACTGGATCACCTCGTCGATGGTCAGCACCAGGTCGGAGCCGGCCGTGGCCGGACGCTCCGCCGGGCCGTAGGACCGGCCCAGCGCGTCACGGTGAAAGAACCAGCTTCCGTCGTTGCCGGCGATAATCTTGTTGAACTCTTGCTCCACGCCGTAATTGCCCTTGTTCACCAGGTCGGTGAACCCGAGCACATGGCAGGCCAGCTGCCCCTGGGGGTAGTAGCGGTCATTTTCCGGTTTGAGGCCCACGCCCGCCAGGTTCAGGCTGCGGATCCGGTCTGCCACATCGGCGGGCACCATCCGTTTGACAAAAATGGCGGCGCGGTTCCGGCGGCAGGTTTTGATGACACTCTGCCGTTCCAGGCCGAGGATATCGCTCAGTGCCCTGGCGGTGTGATAGACGTTGGTGACGTCCGCCGGTGCGATATAGACCGTATCCGCCTTGCGGCATACGGCCAGCAGCTTTCCGTTGCGGTCGAGAATAGAGCCTCGGGCGGCGGGTATCACCATTGTCCGCTCCTGCTGCGAGATGGCCTTCCTGCAGTATTTTTCGTGCTGCAGTACCTGCAGGTTGACCAGTCGTCCGGCGATGACCACGGCCCAGATGGCGAACAGGCCGCCAACGATCAGGATTCGCTTTCTATTGATCGCTTCCTTTTCTCTGACGCTTGTTTCGTTCAAATCAGTTCTCCCTGAAAGTGTCCGCTGCCGCAATGCTGTTGCTGATATAGCAGTGGACCACCTGCCCGTTCTCCGGCTCGCGCAGGCCCAGGTCGCGGAGGGCCGCGGTACGGACCAGTTCCAGGGACCGGGCGCTTGAGGCGTCACCGCGCAGGCCCCCGGTTTTGTCCTCCATCTGCAGCAGGGCCGATTCCAGCCGGGCGATTTCATAGTCCAGGCGGCGGTTTTCCATCCGGGTCCAGAAAAGGACCACCAGGGAGAAGAAGAGCATGGCGGCCACCAGGGTGAACATGCCCAAACGGCGGTTCCGCTGGCGGTCCCTGATCAGGGGGAGTTGCTGGTTGCGCACCTCTTTGCGGAAATCATCGGAGGGGGGCTGGCTCCGTTCCCCCGAACGGCCGGGGCGGTAAATGCTTATTGCCGGATTACGATTGCTGTTGCTCATCGGCGGTTTCTCCCTCGTTGGTCGTGACCTGGACAATCCGGTTCAGGCCGCGTTCTCTTCCGCTCTTTTCAACCCCCGCAGCCGGGCACTCCGGCTGCGGGGGTTGAGGTTCAGTTCCTCTTCCCCCGGGGTGATCGACTTTGCCGGATGTACGGCAAAGGGGGACGAGCCGTGGCCGCAGGCGCACACCGGCAGACCCGGCGGGCAGGTGCAGGGCCCGGTCAGCCTGGTAAAGGTCCGCTTCACTGCCCGGTCCTCCAGGGAGTGATAGGTGATCACTGCCAGCACGCCGCCACTGGCCAGCATGCCGGCAGCGGTTTCCAGAAACTGCTCCAGGCCCTCCAGCTCCCGGTTCACTTCGATGCGCACCGCCTGAAACGTGCGGGTGGCCGGATCGGTGCGGCGGCCCTGACGCGGGCCGGTCACCGCGTGGACCGCCCGGCGGAGGTCACCGGTGCTGCGCAGCGGTTCCTGGTCGCGCTGTCTGATGATGGCACGGGCGATGGCCGCGGCACGGGGTTCCTGGCCATGGTGCCGCAGGATACCGGCCAGTTCCTTTTGCGAGGCGCTGTTCAGCAACCGGGCTGCTCCTTCACCGCTGGTACGGTCGTAGCGCATGTCCAGCGGTCCGTCGAGGCGGAAGCTGAACCCGCGTTGAGGATCATCCAGCTGCAGTGAGGAGAGCCCCAGATCGGCCAGGATGCCGTCAGCCGCGAGATCCGGCTCACGCTCCCCCAGCGAGCGGTAGTCACCGTGGTGCAGGGTCACACGCTTGCCGAAGGGGGCCAGGCGTGCTGCCGCCAAAGCGAGGGTTTCGGCATCGCGGTCAAACCCGATCAGCCGCCCGTACGGTGCGGAACGCTCGAGAATCTCGTTGGCGTGCCCTCCCGGGCCCACGGTGCAGTCCACGTACACACCCTCCGGCCGGGGCGCCAGCAACCCGGCAACTTCGTCGAGCAATACAGGCTGGTGCTCACCTGCGGTCATGGTGACAGTTCTCCCCTGCGGCCCGGTGCGGAGAATCATTCCGGATGCTGATTGGGGACAGTGCCGGTTCAGCCCCCAGTTCTCACAGGCCATCTGCTACGGAGACGGATATGCCCATATCCACTGCGTTGCGCTTGGTCGGCCCACCTCGACGTATGAACCATACGCCTTCGCCGGGCCTTCCTCGCGCGCCTTGTGTATACGGGCATCTCCGTCTCCTCGCGACGAAGTCCTGTGAGAACTGGGGACTTGCGGACTGACAGAAGCGGCTCACCGCGGCCCCCACGCCTCGTCAGAGGAATGGGGGCCGCCACACCTACGCCGTCTGGGTCAGGACGGAGGCTTTAGGTGTCGCGGCCGGGTAGATCTTGTGCAAGTAGCACTCCTCGGATGCGTCAAAAATCTCGAACTGGCAGTTCACGTCCATCAACTGCAGAATGTCCTTGAGATATGGATTGAGGCGGGTGACACAGATCCCCCCGAATCCGTTCCTCACCTGCCGTGCGCACTCCACCAGCTCGTGCAGACTGCCGTAATGGATATGCCACACCTGCTCCATGTCAAGGATGAAGAATTGATATGAATGTTGAAGCAGGTCTTCGATCTGCTGCCGGATCTCCTTCATGGCGCAATAATCTATTTCGCCGGTCAGCTCCAGGACGGCACTCTTCACTTCGTTGTGCCTGATCACTCTCACCGCGATTCACCTCCCTCCCCTTGGTTGCAGGAGCCTGATCTCCCCGAGAATCAGATTCCTGCTTCAGCCAGTGCGCCGTATTCCTCTTCCGTCAGGTCACCCTGGGAATCGATCCGCTGTTCCAGCGAGCCCATTGACCAGACTTCCAGGTAATCCCCCTGACCCAGCACCGATAATTCCCCGTCCAGACCGGCAGATTTCCTGAGCAGCGGGTGGATCAGGAGACGGCCCTGGGAGTCGATGCTGGCTTCATTGCCAAAATAGCTGGTCCGGGACAGGTATTTCTGCCGGCCCTTGAATGTGGACGGCAGGGCCCGAAGGCGGGTCTCGATGGCTTCCCACACCGGCAGGGGATAGATCCAGGAACTCTGGCCGGTGATGCTGGTCACGTAGACCGCGGGGCCATAGGTCTCGAGCATCTCCTTGAGGAAGTCCCGCGGGATTTTGAGCCTCCCCCGGTCATCCATCTTGGCCAGCTTGTTTCCCCTCATGGTTCCCTCGAGAGAGTTAAAAATAGTGTCGACCGGTCATGGGACAGCTTTCCCTGCCGGCGTTCAGCGGCGCCACGTGGGTGGCATTTACTCCATTATATTCCATTTATGTCCCGTCTGGAGTTAATATAGGTAGGCGGTGGTCAAAAGTCAATGGGAAAAATGAGATTTATCTGAGATTGCACTGCGGAGGTTGGGTCAGCCATGGGACAGATCTCAATCGGGCTCTCCAGGGGCGCTGAAGAGGAGGGTGGAGAATGTCTCGGTGATCTGGGCGATATCTTCGCGGCCCTCTTCGAGGTAGCGGTCCATGTTGTCGGGGTTCCAGATCTCGATATGCTCCATGATGCCCACCAGCACGGCCTCTTGCCCGATACCGGCGTACTCGCGGAGCTTGGGCGGCAGGAGGATTCGTCCCTGCTTGTCCGGCCGGCACTGGATGGCGCCGTAAAACATGTTGCGCAGGAACGGGATCAGATTTTTCGGCACCGAGTGCGACTGTTTGAGCCGTGCATGCAGCTGGAGCATCACCGTGCGGGGAAAGACGTTGAGGCAGTTGTCCAGGCGGGTAATCAGCAGGTCGTCGTCGCTGTAGCTGTCATGCAGAACGGTGCGGAACGCCGGTGGGAAGGTCACCCGACCCTTGTCGTCGAGACGGTAATGGAAGGTTCCTAGAAACATGAGCCCAGTGGGTAGAGAAAATTTTGGGGATTCAAACAGCTTTCCTCGCCCCCCAGGCCGTAGGAAGCGGGGGACCGTTTGAACCCCCGTAAAGATATACCATAAACCCCCACTTTTCACCACCTTTTACCACGCCAGAATATTGTTGTCAAGTCTTTATTCATATTTTTTTCCACCGAAGACCGGCTACGCACAAACCCTTGCCGGCCGTGGGTTCCAGCCGGAAGGGCAATGTGTGTGTTTTTGAGGAACTTGGGGAGCTGATGATGGCCGAAAGCGTGTTCCGTGTGGTCGGTGGGAAAATGTGGGAAACTTGCGCCCCGGCCGGCGGCCCGGGGAGGAAGCTATGGCCCGGAATATTGGCGGGCCTGTTCCAGGGCCGCTTCCAGGTGCGGGCCCGAGGCACCGGCCTCGGCGGCCCGTTCCAGTAGGGCCGCACCCCGGGTGGTGTAGCCGGCGCGGATCGCGGCGGCACCGGCCGCGGACAGCAGCTGCTTGTGGGTCGGGTGCCAGGCCAGTCCTTCGGTCAAACGCTCACAGGCTTCCGCCGGCCGGCCGGACAGATAGAGCGCCCGGCCGAGGAGCAGGCGCTGGTCGGGAAGGTCCGGCTCCAGGTGGACGGCCCGGCCCAGTGGTCCCAGTGCCGCCTCCGGGTCGCCCGCGGCCAGCAAAAGCCTCCCGGCGTTCAACTGAACCGGGGCGTCACCGGTTCGAATATCCGCGGCTTGACGGGCTTGGTTACAAAGCTCTTGCAGCCGGGGGTCGCCGGCAGCCAGCAGCCGGCTGATCCTCTGGGCTGCGTGACCGGAGCCAGGATCGGTCTCGAGGGCGGCGATATATCCCTCCACGGCCTCCTGCCGGCGGCCCCGGTGTTCGGCCAGCACGGCCCGGGCGGTGAGCGATTGGGATGATTGGGCCGCCCCCGGGTCAAAGACGTCCAGCAGAGCTTCCGCCTGATCCGGCCGCCCGGCGGCGCAGCAGATGCCCACGGCCGCGGCCAACCGGCCGGTGGCTGCGGGGTTCCACTGATGCTCGATGGCTTTTTCCATGGTTTCGAAGGCGCCCGGATGGTCACCCGCCCGGCTCTGCTGGAAGGCCAGGCGGGCCAGAAATGTGGGGTTCTGGCCCAGCTGGTCCCGGGCATTCAGCAGGTGCTCCAGAGCCTTGTCGGGTCTGCCGGCCCACTGAAGGTAGTCGGCCAGGTGGATCACCGGCCTGGCGGCCGGCATTGGATCGGCGCCCAGGTAGCCCAGGAGCATGAGCTGCTCCTTGTAGCGATCCGGGGATGGAACGTTCAGACCGTTGTTTTCCCGGGGGCCGTGGGGGACCGGCAGGCGTCGTGACGGATCCGGCCCGGCGGCACCGGGCAGACGCTGCTCCGCCAGTACCCGGCCGGGCAGTGAATCGAACCGTTCTTCCAGCAGTTGCCAGAGCAAGGTGGGTGCGATGTCGAGCACCGAGGCGTCGGCCAGCCGCCCCGGTGCGATCCAGGGGGCGTTGAACAGCACCATGCCCAGCGGCCGGTGCCAGGTGGCCGCCTGGTGCTGGAAATCGGCCGGGTCCGCCGAAGGACGGTCCTCACCGGTGTAGAACCCGTGATCCGAGACCAGCACCACCATGGTCAGGGGGTCGACCTGTGAACAGAGGTCTCCGACCATCGCGTCCACCAGCCGGTAGAAGCGGAGGGGTGCCAGGTGACGCGGGTCGGTCTCGGCAGCCTGGCCGTAGAGATGGGCCACGGTGTCGGTGCCCAGGAAGTAGATGGCGGCAAAGTCGGGCTGCTCGTCGCGCAGCATCTCCCTGGTCATCCTGTAATAGGTGGCGGTGGCGGCCAGGCTTTGCCGGAACAGCATCAGCCCCGTGTCGCCAGTACTGGTGGCCAGGTCGGCAGGGGTGCAGGGTGCGAAAGCACTCACCGCCCGGGCGTCGAGGTCCACGGGGTGCACCTGGCAGGACTCCAGCCGGCCGGCCAGTTCCGCCGGGTGCAGCAGGGCGGTTGGCGGGGGGATGGTCTCGGAGCCCTCCCCGACGCCGGGGAAGGCGAACTGGATCTGATCGGTGACCACCCGGCCGTTGAGCGTCTGATCGGCCGGCCAGCTGGCCCACCAGGCGGTGAGCAGGACGCTCAGACCGCGGTCGGAAAGGATATTCCACAGCGGGGGCACGAGGACGGCCCGCCTGCTCACCGGCCGCAGCCCGGTCTCAACACCCTCCGCGGCATAAAAATCGGTCACGCCGTGCCGGTCGGGTGTCTGCCCGGTGGCGATGGAGGTCCAGACCAGGGGTGAGATGATCGGCCGCAGGGTGCGCAGGTCACCCCGCAGCCCGGTCTCGGCCAGTCGGGCCAGGTTGGGAAGCTCGCCCGCCTCGATCCAGCGGTCCAGCATGGTCCAGTCCGCGGCATCCAGACCGATGAGCAATACCTTTGGGTGCGGCGATTCTTCGGATACGGTCCCGCTTTCTTCACCGGTCAACGGGGCCAGGGCCGGATAGAGGATCAGGGCCGTCAGAATAAGGATGACCATGGCGACAGGTGGGGATGGGCCGTTCTGCTTGATCATGGCCTCCTCGACGGTGAATCTTCCGGGAACTGGCCGGGCCCTGGCGACAGGGCGGAGAGGATACACGGTATTGTCCCGCAGCAGGGTATTTCATTCAAGTGAGAAGGGAGCAACCGGTCGTTGGAGGGAATAAAAAAAGGCAGGGGAATTATCTTTTGTCAAGGGGGTTGGTTGAAGCAGGTTTTGATCCCCGGTAAACCGAGAATCAAACGTTTCCTTGGGTAGCAGAAACTGTCTCTCAAGGTTGCAGGAACAAAAAACGACCCCCCTGCCTGTTGTACACCTTGTCGTGCCTCTGGCGTCCTTTCCCGGGCAATCAACTATTACTTGATTTCCCGTGCCTGGCAAAACCGGAGAAACCATGTCATCTTTGGAGGAAGAATGGACGATCCCGTCCGGTTTGGACTCTTGATCCTCTGTCGGATCAAGATTAATCAAATCATTCAGTTATAAGGAATATTTGTTGTCGATTCAGATTCTTCCCGGAAGAAACCTTACCGGGTTTCCTCTAGGTTCGATGTAAATATAAACTATCTGTTGATTCCTGTCAAGCCTTTTTTGTGCTTTTTTTAGTGAGATTACCAGGGCGCTGTCCTGGTGGGTATGTCCTTAAACCGAACCACGGTTCCTTTCAAGCCGTATACCTTTCGGGGACCGGCAAGGATTGCCTGAGGCGATGATGGCCCTGGGTCGGTTTCATGTACTATTCCTTTTTTTACAACGGGTTGTGCCGGTAACCGGGCTGAAACGGGGGCCGTGGGCGGTGGTGAGGGTTCGGGGACCGACACTACCGGCGCGAGCGGCCCCTGGCCTGCACCGGGAGACGGACGGTAAACACTAATAAACAGGAAATTTATTGACAAAAAGAATGTAATCTTTTAAATTCAGTCATTATGGAGGGTAGTCTGCCGGGATGAATTCATTCGCCCAGAAAATTACCAAGAACCGCAAGAAGCTCGGATATACCAAAAAGATCGTTGCCAACCTTGTACAGTGCAGCGAAACCTATATCGGTAACATCGAGAACAAGGGTGTGGTTCCCGAGGATGAGATCGTCATCCGGCTGGCCAATGCCCTTACCCTGAACGAGCGGGATCTGCTCCTGCTGGCGCACAAGGTCAAGGCCCCCCGGGGAGCCAAGCAGTATTTCGAGGCACCGCGGGCCACATATCCCCAGGTGCGGAGGTTTCTTCTCGACCGCTGCGGCAACCGGGAGACCATGTCCGATGAGTTCTCCGGATCGTCCTTTTCCACCATCGAGAAGTTCATCGCCCGCAACATCCTTTTTGATTCGCTGCAGCTTTACTCCCGGGTGCGCGAAGAAGCCGCCCAGCGGGTGGAGACTTTCGAGTATCTGTACGAGCTGCTGATATCCGGCCCGCAGAACTTTACCGATTATCTTTCGATTTACGAGCGTGAACTCACTGCCGGGCGCGGCAACTCCAAGCGGTTCATGGGGAGTATGCTGGACCTGGTCAAGGAGTGGACGTTCGACGCCGAAGTGTTCCGTCTCAGTGTCCAGTCGGACCACGAGTTTGTCCGGCGCGACCTCTCCTTCGCCCGGGAAACCCTGGGACAGTACATCGAGTATCACCGCCAGCAGTGCGGCATGAGCATCGAGGATGTCGCGCGGCGGGCCCAGATCGTACCCAGCGCCCTGGCGCGCATAGAAAAGGACGATTACCCGCTGGAATTGAAGCTGGAGACCATCGGCCACATTCTGCTGGCCATTGGAATCGGTCAGACGGCCCAGACGGACGGAAAATACACTACAACCGATTACCGGTTACTTGATACGTACAAGCGTCTTTCCTTATCGAGCAGGAAGGAAATCGACAGTTTTATGAGTTACAAGCTGTCCGAAGAGGACCTGGCTGAACTATAATGATAGGGAAGCATTGTGAGGGGTAGCAGAACGTGGCCGCGCATCCCCCTGGCGGTCAACGCATAAAAATACGCGACAGGTTCACGCACTTTATTGAAGCAGGGTGTTGATCCACAGGTTCCCGGCCGCACAGCAGCGATCCCACGGCATGCCACAGCCCGCTGTTCACTAACGCCTGGAGCGAGGAGGTTAGGAAAATGAACAGCAAGGTAGCAGCAGTCGGGCCGCCGAACAACATTGCCGCACTACGGCAGACAGGTATTGACCTCTGCACCAAGGGGTTTTACCAGAAAGCCCTGAGCGCGTTCCAGAAAGCGCTTTTCCTCGCCGGTGATCCGGCGGCCAACTCTGAAGTCTACTGCGACATCGGTGTGGTGTACCGCTATCTCAACCGGCTGGAGATGGCAGACGAGATTTTCCAGTTCATTCTTGAAAACGATCCGCCCTCCAGAATCCTGGTCATTGCGCACATCGAGCAGGCCATCGTCCGGCTGCGCCAGTTGGACCACCGCTCGGCTCTGGAAAAGATCGCCCTGGCCGATGAGCATGAGGTGGATGACGTGGTGCTGCAAACGCACCTCAACTCCACCTACGGCCGGGTCTATTTCCTGCTCTCGGACTATGAGAATGCGCTGGCCAAGTACAACAAGGCCCTCTCGATCATCCAGAGCCACGAAGGCGCTTCGGCCATTCCGATCATCCTCAACAATATCGGTGACTGCTACGTCCAACTCGGTGACTTCCCGCGCGGCGAGGAGTTCAACCTCCAGGCGCTGAAGATCGCCAAGGAGCGGAAGAACAACCGCTGCATTTCCGAGTGCCTGCTCTCGCGGATGGATGCGGCCATTCTCCAGGACCAGCACGAGCAGGCCAAGCTCTTCGGCAAGCAGTCCCTGGCCATCGCCCGCTCGTTCAAGTTCGGCGACATCATCGGTGAGGTGGAATATCGCCTGGCCAACATTTACCGGGAAGAGGGAAAAGAAAACATCTCCAATTTCTTCCTCAACCGCGTGCTGCAATCGCACCGCAACCTCAACTCGGAAGTGCTGAACATTCTGGCCAAAACCGGCTGATCGGGCGTGGCCCCTCGACCCGGGATTCCCACTCCCGGGTGTGGATATTCAGGCAAGGGATGCGAGATAGAATTCGGAGAACATCATGAACTACAACATGAACTACAGAATGGGCCTGCTGCTTTTTCTGCTGTTCCTGCTTCTGCCGCTGGCGGCACAGGCCAACACCGTGTCCGAGGGCAAGGATGGTCCTACCTGGATCTTCTCCTCGGTGCTTCGGATGACCGCGGACGGAATACGCTACGACATTTATTATGAGAACGACTTCACCCAGGGAATGATTACCCGCGACGCGGAAATAGACGTGGAGCCCTTTGGCCAGCTCGACGTCAACGGGCTGCCCTGGGTTCTCTGGTCGCGCCAGAAGAGTGACGGGTACTACCACCTGTTCATGAGCTCGTTCAACGGGGTTCAGTGGTCCGCGCCCGAGGAACTCCCTATTTATTCAGAGCGGGTCAATGATCGGGAGTGTCAATTCCGCCTCGGAGAAAACGGCCGGTTATTCACCACCTTTGTTCGCCGGTCGGAGACCGGGCAGAAGGTGATGTTCGGTATTTACAAGACCTGGTCCGGCGGCTGGACCGAACTGGATCCAGTGGTCACCCTCGCGGAGGGTCATGGCGCCAAGCAGCCGAATGTCAATGCGCTTTTTGACGATGCTGGTTTGGCACAGATTCTGCTCGGGTTCATCCACGTCTATCCTGAAGGCGAGGGCAGCCAGCCCCCGGACGGAGACGGCCTTTGGCAGACCATCGATCAATACATCAGGGTATTCAACTCGGGAGATACGAGCCCCTGGTTCAACGTCCAGTGAGCCGACGGGGGTACCCGTGGTCCGCCTGCTGAAGACAACTGAAAAACCTTCCCGCCACCAGCCCGGTGCGGGAAGGTTTTTTTTTATTTTGGCCCGCGGCCTGCTGGTTCTCCTGCTGCTTCCCGGAATGGCTGGTTGCGGTCCCATCCCCCCTCCACCGGTGCGCGGTGCTTCCGGCACTGGTCGTCACCCCGCTTCCACTCCTCGAGCGGCCGATCAGCCCGCCGCGGCCCCGGACACCGGCAGGGCCGGACGGCCGGTGACTGACCCCGGTCCGGCCGGTTCACCGTCGACAGCCGAGCCGGAATCATCCCGCACCCCGCCCGATACGGCGTCTTCATTCGATACCGATCTCGGCATTCCCGGAGTCTTTCACGTGGTGCAGCCAGGGCAAACCGTCTGGCGCATCGCCAAGACCTACGGGATCTCTCTCGAGTTGCTGGCCGGGATCAACGAACTTGAAGACCCCACCACCATCGAATCCGGCCAGCGGCTTTTTATTCCCGGAGCCGACCGGCTTTTGGTGGTCGACGTGTACCAGCCGCCGGACCGGCCCGCGGTGGAGCGCACCGGCGACCTCCAGCTCCAGTGGCCGCTCACCGGCGCCATCACCTCGCCCTTTGGCGGCGGGCGACGTCACAAGGGCCTCGACATCGCCGCCCCCCGCAACACGCCGGTCCTCGCCGCCGCTGACGGCGAAGTGACATACAGCGGCAACGGCTTGCGGGGGTACGGCAACCTGGTGGTGATCGATCACGGCAAGGGGGTGGTGACGATCTACGCGCACAATTATCGAAACCTGGTGCGCAAGGGGCAGCGGGTCAGGCGCGGGGAGAAGATCGCCCGGGTCGGGTCCACCGGCCACTCCACCGGCCCGCACGTGCACTTCGAGGTGCAGATCGACGGCAAGCGGGTCGACCCTCGGAAATACCTCGACTGAATGCGGATTGTCACTGCGAGCAATGCTGACATTGCCGGCTGATGATATTCCATCGACTTCGCTGAAAATGGGAAGACCCATTTTCTCTTATGCTCCGCTGAGGGAACATCAACAGCCGGCAATGTCAGCTGCAGATCAGCAGATTCCTCTCCAGTTCTTTTTTCAGACTTTCAGTGGTCCCCACGGGTCAGGGGCTCGCAATGCAGGGAAGACTTAACCGCGGATATCCCAGCCCGAGTTCTTCACTGCCCGGAGAATGGCTTCGTGGAGTTTGGCGGCCTGCTGCTGGTCGAGGGTTTTCTTGTCCGAGCGGCAGAGGATGCTGAAGGAGAGGCTCTTCATCCCCTCGTCCAGCTGTGCGCCGCGGTAGGTGTCGGTCAGGCTGACTTCCCGGATCAGCTTGGGATTGGCGCCGGCCACAACGCCCTCAACCGTTTGCACCTCGGTGCGCAGCGGCACCACCACGCTGAGGTCGAAACTGACGCCGGGGTAGCGGGGGAGCGGCGTGTAAGCGAGTGTTTCCCGCCGGGCCGTGAGCAGGGCATCGAGGTCGAGATCGAACAGTCCCACCGCGCCGCGGAGCCCCAACGCCCGGCCGGCTGCCGGGTGAATCTCACCAAGAGTGCCCAGGCCGCTGTCGTCCTGGCGCCACTCGGCATAATGTGCGGGGTGGACCCAGGGCGGGGCCTTCCGGGCTTCCAGCCGCGTGAGCACCGGCTTGTCCAGCCGGGCCCTGGCGGCCAGGTTCTCGATCACTCCCTTGACCCGGAAAAACATCTCATCACCCGCGGAACCACGGCCGCCGCTGTACACGGTGCCGCAGAGCCGGCGGTTTTCCAGCGGCAGGTGGCCGCCGGCCCCGTCGTCGAGGCCCTCTCGTTCGGTGAAGTAGACGCGGCCCACCTCGTAAAGGGCGAAGTCCTGGTAGTTGTTGGCGTTTTTCATCACCGCCTGCAGCAGGCCGGGAACCAGGCTGCGCCGCAGGCTGGACTCCTCGCTGGACAGGGGGTTGCGCAGTTCGAGGTGCCCGTCGAGGGCCAGTCCCAGCAGTCCGGCCGTGTCGTTGCGGGTGAAGGAATAGCCGTATATTTCACTGAAGCCCAGTTCCAGGGAGAGGATGTCCCGCAGTTCATCCTCCAGCAGCTTGGCCGGCGGGGTGGTGGGCGGCAGGATGGTGACGTCCGGTGCCATGGGCGGGATGTTGTCGTAGCCGTAGATGCGGCCCACCTCCTCCACCAGGTCTTCGGGGATACCGATGTCCTTGGTGGCCCGGAAGGTGGGGACATCGACGTTCCAGCCCCCGTCCGTTTCGGTCAGACCGAAGCAGAGGCTGGTCAGGATCCCTTCCGCCCGTTCGGCCGGCAGTTCCAGGCCCAACCGGCGGTCGAGGAAATCGCGGCCGAGAAACAGGCTCACCGACTTCCGCTGGTGGTGGTCTTCGTCGTAGAGTGGCGAAACCTGCCGGGCCCCGGGGATCAGATCTCTGGCCAGCTGGAGGAAGCGGCGGGCCGCCACCGGCGGCAGTTCGGGGTCGAGGCTCTTCTCGAAGCGCATCACCGCCTCGGTGCGGCAGCCCAGGGCTGCCGAGGTGCGCCGGACGCTGATCGGGTGGAAGTTGGCCGACTCGAGCACCATGGCCGCGGTGTCGACGGTCACTTCGCTGTTCGCTCCGCCCATCACACCGGCAATGGCGATCGGTTTTTCGCGGTCGGCGATGACCAGCATCTCCTCGGCCAGCACCCGTTCCACGTCGTCGAGGGTGACGATCTTCTCGCCGGCCCGGGCGCGGCGGATCAGGATTGCCGAGCCTCCGACCTTTCTCAGGTCAAAGGCGTGAAGCGGGTTCCCCAGCTCGAGCATCACGTAGTTGGTGATGTCCACAACGTTGTTCAGCGCCCGCACTCCAACCGCTTCCAGCCGCCGGGTCATCCAGGCCGGTGAGGGGCCGATGGTCAGCCCTTCAACCACGGCGGCGCAGTAGCGGGGGCAGAGGTCGGGATCGAGGGTTTTTACCTCCAGCGAGACGTTCTCCGCATCCGGCCGGGAGAGACCTGAGTCGATACCGGGCATGGGGGCCAGATCCCGGCCGGTGATCGCCGCCACCTCCCGGGCGATGCCGTAGTGGCACCAGAGGTCAGGCCGGTGGGTCAGCGACTTGTTGTCGATCTCCAGCACGTGGTCGGTGAGACCCAGGGCCCGGGAGATATCCAGGCCGGGCTCGATCTCACCGTCAAGGACCATGATCCCGTCCGCTCCGGGCCCCAGACCCAGCTCGCGTTCGGAACAGATCATGCCGACACTCATTTCGCCGCGGATCTTGCCCTTCTTGATCTTTGTCCCGTCCGGCAGCCGTCCTCCCGCCCGGGCCAGCGGCACGGTCTGCCCCACGGCCAGGTTCGGCGCGCCGCAGACCACCCGCTTCTCGCTCTCACCGTCAAAGACGTCGGCCAGCACCAGCTTTTCCGCGTCGGGGTGCGGCATGACCCGCAGGACTTTCGCCGTCACCACCCCTTCCATATCGCCGCCCAGCACTTCCACGCCCTCCACTTCGGCGGTGGACATGGTGAGCCGGTCGGCCAGTTCGGCGGGGTCCAGACCGCTGAGGTCAACGTATTCGGCGAGCCAGTCGAGAGATATCTTCATCGCCGTTCACCTCAGAACTGTTGCAGAAAGCGGAGGTCGCCGCCCGACAACAGGCGGATGTCGTCGATGCCGTAGAGCATCATTGTCAGCCGGGTGAGCCCCAGCCCGAAGGCGAACCCTGAGAACTGCTCCGGGTCGATGCCTCCGTAGCGCAGCACGTTGGGGTGCACCAGCCCGCAGGGCAGCACTTCCACCCAGCCGCTCTGCTTGCAGACACTGCAGCCCTTGCCGTCGCAGATCCGGCAGTGCATGTCCAGCTCGAAACCCGGCTCCACAAAGGGGAAGTAACCGGGGCGCAGGCGGATCTTCACGTCATCGCGGCCGAAGATCAACCGCAGCATTGTCTTCATCGAATAGATCAGATTAGCGACCGATATATTCCGGTCGATCATCAAGCCTTCACACTGGTAGAACATGTTGTCATGGGAGGCGTCAGTGGCTTCATAGCGGAAACAGCGCCCGGGGGCGATGGCCTTGAACGGCGCCTCGAAGCGCTGCATCGCCCGCACCTGCACCGGCGAGGTGTGGGTGCGCAGCAGGTGGCCGTCCTTGAGCCAGAAGGTGTCCTGCATGTCCCGCGCCGGGTGGTCGGCGGGAAGGTTAAGCGCCTCGAAGTTGTAGAAGTCCGACTCCACCTCGGGCCCCTCGAGGACGTGGAAGCCGAGCGAACGGAAGATCGACTCCAGCCGCCGGGATACCGTGGTGATCGGGTGCAGGTGGCCGCGCAACTGGCGGTGGCCCGGGGCGCTGATGTCGATCCAGGCCGTCTCGTCGTCCAGTGCCGCGGTTTCCCTGGTTTCGATGCGGGCCAGGCGCGCCTCGATGGCCGCTTCCAGGTCCTTCTTGTTCTGGTTCAATGCCTTGCCCGCCTCGGCCCGCGCCTCGGTCGGCAGGTCGGCCATGGAACGCAGCAGGCGGGTCAGCACCCCCTTGCGGCCCAGGGTTTTTACGCGCAGTTCCTCCACGGCGGCCCTGTCCGCTGCTTCGTCCAGTTCCCGCAGCACCTCCTCCTTGCGGAACTCGGCAAAGCGGGTGAGAATCAGGTTCTGGATTTCGTTCTGGTCCATGACAACTCCTTGGCAAGTGGCTGAAAATACTACAAGGTCGGCCGATACCTGTCAAGAAAGGGGACCTACTTTGCCACCGGGTGAATTTTTCGATAGAATGCGTTGTCTTGCTGAAGAGCGTTGTATGTTCACCCTTTGATTTCCAGCGGCGGGATCAGTCTTTTCTTTTGCCGCAGGTTCACTGTTGCCCCGGTTCTTTCGTGCGAGGCGTTCCATGACTCATAAATCCGCGGCCCCATGGGTCGGCCGCCTGGGTGCCATCGGCAAATTCCTGCTGATCTGCCTGGCGCTCAACTTCTTCTTCGTCAGCATCAAGCTTCTCGGGGCGTTCAAGGACCTCGGGTCGGGCTACGGCGAGGATCTGATCATCCAGCTGGCCAGCAATCCGCTGATCGGCCTGCTCATCGGCGTGCTGGTCACCAGTATCGCCCAGAGTTCCTCGATGACCACCTCGCTGGTGGTGGGTCTGGCCGCGGCCGGGGCACTAGGAGCTGAGCCCATGATGGTCCTCGCCCGGGCGATACCGATCATTCTCGGGGCCAACGTGGGCACCACGATCACCAACATGATCGTCTCCATCGCCCACATCGGAAACAAACGGGAGTTCGAGCGGGCCTTCTCCGCCGCGGTGGTCCACGATTTCTTCAACCTGCTGGCGATCTTCGTCATCTTCCCCTTCCAGGCGACGACCAATTTTCTCGGGTGGCTGTCGCTGAAGATGGCACATCTGTTCGTTCATACCGGGGGCGACACTTTTTCCAGCCCGCTGAAGACGCTGATAGACCCGCAGAAAAAATTCCTCATCGGGGTGTTCAGTGATCCGGAGTGGATCACCCTGCTGGTGCTGTTCACGGTTTCGGCGGCCTTCTTCCTTTCGATGGTCTTCCTCTTCAAACGGCTTCACGATGAGAAGAACATCTGGACCGTGACCCTGGTGCTCAGTTTTCTCTTCGCTCTGCTGGGGACGGCGGTCTACCGTCACGCTGACGTGGTGTTCAGGCCGGAGACGGCGATTTTCATCTTTGGCCTCGGCCTGCTGTTCACCTCTCTGACCCTTTTTGTCAAGGTGATGCGGACGGCCGTGCTCTCCAAATGGACGTCGCTCTTCGATGATTACATCTTCAAGACACCGCTTCGTGCGCTCATGCTGGGGGTGGTCATGACCGCCCTGGTGCAGAGCAGTTCGGTGACCACCTCTATCGTGGTCCCGCTGGCTGGCGCGGGCATCCTCTCGATCCACCAGATTTTCCCCTACACCCTGGGGGCCAACGTGGGCACCACTATCACCGCCATGCTCGCCGCGCTATCCACCGGCGAGGTGATTGCCGTGGCCGTGGCCTTTGCCCACCTGTTGTTTAATATCTTTGGTATCGTCCTGCTCTACCCGATCAAGCGGTTCCCAATTGGCTGCGCCCAGTGGCTGGCCCGTTTGACCCTGCGCTCGAGGGTGATCCCGGTTCTGTACATTGTTGTGCTTTTCTTTGTGATACCCTTGTTACTGATCTGGCTCACCAGTTGAGACCGGCAAAGGAGTAAACTGCTATGCTCGAGAGACTCTTAAACCTGATCAAAGGCAGCCAGGGACTGATCGACGAGGCCCGGCAGGACTCCTTCGAGATGATCATCATGGGCAAGGAGATGTTCATCCTCGCCCTCGACGCGGTGCACGAGGAGACCACCCGCGAAGTGATGAAGACCCTGGCCGCCATGGACAAGACCCTGAACAAGCTGGAGATGGGCGTGCGGAAAAAGGTCTTCTCCCACCTCGCCATCTCCCGCGGCGAGGACCTGCTGGAGGGCCTGCAGCTCAACATCATCATCACCGACCTGGAGCGGATCGGCGACTACACCAAGAACATCGGCGAACTGGTGGAGATGATGCCGGGCAGGATGGACTTCGGCCGCCACGACACCACCTTCCTCAAGGTCAGGGACCTGGCCCTGGAGCTGTTCGACATCACCTACAAGGCGCTGGAAGAGAAGGACGAGATGTTGGCCAACGACGCGATCCGGAAATACGACCGGGTCTCCAAGGCCGTGGACGCCCGGATCAAGAAGGTGGTGGCCGGTAAGGAGTTGAGCGAGACGGTGGAGAAGCGCCACGTGGCGCTGGTGCTGCTGCTTCGCTATACCAAGCGGATCTGTGCCCACCTGAAGAACATCAACACCTCGCTGGTCAATCCCTTTCACCAGATCAGCTACAGGCCGGGCGCCTATAAAATCTGAACAGTTGCCAAAACCTCGTCTGAGGCCCAATGGCGGCGTTGTGCGCCGTTGAAGAATGCTCACATACCAGAATGAAGTATGCTCCGCTTCTTCAACGACGCCCGCCTTGCCCTTGAACCACATCCGAGGTTTTTGCTGCTGCGGATTGGCTTACATCGGGAACCGTATCGGCCGGCCCGCCGAATCCACCACCCGCAGAAAAAAGCCCCAGTCCCCCGGGGTGCGCGCCGAGATCACCCGCAGCCGGTTTTCTCCCTGAATCAGGTCCACCGGGCAGCGCCACTGGTCGATCAGCGCCATGCGGTTGGCATCCCGGTTCACCAGCAGCAGTTCTCCGTTCAGCTCCAGCTGGAATGGACCGCTGGACCCGAACCTGATTTCCGCCCCCTCCATCACGCGGTCCAGTCGAAGTACGGTCTCTGCCAGTGCCGCCGCGGGCGCCATGCTGCCAAAGGGAAAGAAGGGGCGGAAATCCACGTAGCCAACGCGGATGCCGCCAGGCGGCGCTGATTCGTGAAACGGGGTGCGCGGCAGATCATCGTCCGGCTGGTGAAAAACGGGATGCAGTCCATTGGGATCTTCCCGGTCCGCGAGCGGCGCTTTGGCCAGCGGGGCCACCTGCCACCACGTGATGAACCCGGGGTTGTCATCCCGCAGGGTGAAGAGGATCAGGCTGTGCCCCTCGTAGCGCCTGATGAACCGGGGATCGCGGCCCAGCCGCCGCAGAAGGCGTTCCTGGCTCGTCGAGGCCACCAGGTAGCGGCTGCGGAACAGACCGCGGACAAAGGGGTAGGGGTCGGCCAGCTTCCCCTGGCGCAGGTTCTGCCAGATGTCGAGATACTGTTCTCCATGGGCCAGCATCAGCATGGGATTTTCCCCAACCAGGTAGTGCTGGCGCGGAGCATGGAACAGCAGCTGGGGGAAATAGGTCCAGCGGGTGTGAAAGACAATGTCCCCCGTGTCGGCTTCGGCGTCGAGGATGGCGCCGATGTCGTGCATCTCATACCGTGCCACCTTGCCCGATTCCGCCAGCAGCCGGTCGCTGACAAAGCCGTGGGTCCGTGCGCCGGCCACGGCAAGAAGGATCAGCAGAGGTGCCAGGACTTTCCTCCGGCTCTGCTTCGGAGGCATTGCTGCACTGTTCCCGGCCAGCAGGTCGCGGAGCAACAGGGCCGAGAAGAGCATGGTGAACAGTGCCCAGAACAACGTGAATCGGGCCGCGGTGACGGTCAGGCCAAGGGCCGCCAGGCTGCAGAGGAAGAGCGAAATGGTTTCGCCGGATATTGCCGGCACTGGACGGCGGCGGAGCAGTAGGACCAGCAGCAGGACGGCCAGGGGCAGGACCACAAGCTCGTTGTGCAGCAGCAGCTCATCGAGGCCCGGGGGTTTGCTCTCCGTGGCTTCCACCGCTGCCGGGACGCCGCTACCCGCAACGAGCACGGCCAGCAGGGCGCGCCAGTTGAGCAGGGCCACCAGACGGGTAAAATCCCAGCGGTCCGGGTGGACCAGAAAGCCGGCGGCCGCGCCCCCCAGGGTGTAGAGCGGCATTCGCCAGTCCAGTGGGCGCTCACCGGCCAGCCGGCGGCCGATGAGGACCAGCATCGCCAGTCCCACCACGAGTTGAGGCGTTGGGCCGGTGAGCGTGAAGAGCAGGCCGAGGAGGAGGTGCAGCCAGTGCCGCTCGCGGCGGTGGGCAAAAAGCAGTGCCGCGGCGAGGAGCAGGGTCAGCGAGAGCAGTTCCGGCCGGGGTTGGATCAGCTGGAAGAAAAACCCGCCGGCGCCGCAGACCAGGGCCGCGGTCCAGTAGACAGTACCGGGGCAACGGAAACGCTGGAGCACGAGGAAGAAGAGGGTCAGCAGGGTTGCGCCGAAAAGGGCCGAGGCTGTCTTGGCCCGAGCCTCCAGGATGTCCTGGCTGCCGCTGCCGGCAAAGGGGGCCAGCACCAGGTGGTGCAGCAGCTCCAGGTCGGCGTATCCCGATCGAAAGACACTGAACTGCATCCAGGGGAAATCGTGCGGGATGCCGGTGGTGCGGATCATCCGTGCCACCGCCATGTGGTAGTACCCGTCGACGCCGTAGATGTGCGGGGCGATCCCCTGGGTCAACTGGAGAACGACAAACGAGCAGAGAAACACCATCAGCAGGATCAGCGCCATTCGTGCCGTTTTGACATGGGGGACATGGGGGACGTACATGAATTTATGACTTTCGATTGGTGCGGCCTGGGATATGAATCCCGACGATCAGTAGAAAAAATTCATAATTTCATGTACGTCCCCGATTATGTCGACTGCGGATCCTCGGGATACTTCGCAGGGCGGCCCTGGAGATCCCGGAGCTTCAGGCCGCCGTCGGCGGGTTCCCAGCTATGGGGTCGGTCCAACGGGATCTTGCCCCCGCCGTCCGGCAGGTCGACCATGAAACGGGGCAGGCTGGTGCCCCCAAGACAAGGCCGCAGTTCGTCGAGGAGCGTCGGCCCCAGTCGCAGCGGCGTGCGAAAGTGCTCGATGCCGGCCACCGGGTCGCACTGGTGGAGGTAGAGCGGTCGCACACGAATACGGCTCAGGGCCTGGAACAGCGCCTCCAGCGTTTGTCTCTTGTCGTTGACTCCGCGGAGCAGCACCGACTGGTTCTCCACCGGGATGCCGGCGCGGAGCAGGCGGTCCACCGCCGCGCCGGCCGCTTCCGTCACTTCCTGCGGGTGGTTGAAGTGGGTCACCAGCCACAGGGGATGGAACTGCTCGAGCATCCGGCAGAGTTCGTCGTCCACCCGTATCGGCAGGGTCACCGGCGCCCGGGTTCCGATGCGGAGCAACTCCACGTGGGGCAGTGCCCGGATTGCCGTCAGGATGGCTCGCAGCCGCTCGGTCTCCAGCACCAGGGGGTCACCGCCGGAAAGAATCACCTCGCGCACTTCGGGGTGGCGGGAGATGTAGTCAATCCAGTTGTCCAGAGGGTCCCCGGTATCCAACTGGTGAGCGCCGAAAATCCGGCGCCGCATGCAAAAGCGGCAGAGCACCGGGCACTGCCGGGCCGTAACCAGCAGCACGCGGTCGGGGTAGCGGTGAATCAGCCCCGGCACCGGGCTCGCCGGCTCCTCGCCGGTGAAGTCTGCTCCCCGGTCCGTGGGGACGCTGAGTTCATCCGCCGAGGGAACGGCCATGCGGACTATTGGATCGCTGCTCCATGGTTCCCTGGCCAGCAAGAGGTAATATGGCGTCACGGCCATGGGGCTGCGCTCTGCCGCGGCTTCCATCTGCGGCGTACAAGCGAACCCCGGCAGCCAGCGGGCCAGGTCTCCGGGCCAGGTGACCCGGTTGGCCAGTTGCCAGCGCCAGTCATTCCACTCCTTATTGTTACGAATGCTCATGAGGTTCCTATCGGCGTCTATTATCAAGCGTCTAGTATATCGTGAGCAGGAACGAATCCCATCGAGCAACTTCTTGGACTCCGGGCCTTTCCGCGATAACCTATGATATTCCGGTTGATGGCGGGACCGAACCCGTATATCCGCAACAGTCCCGGTCGAGGAGGGCACAGGATGAAAAATATCATTTACCTCGATTACAACGCCACCACCCCCATCGATCCCCGGGTGGCGGAAGTGATGATGCCGCTCCTCGGCCCGGTCTACGGCAATCCTTCCAGTTCCCACGCCCCGGGGCGCGAGGCGCGCCAGGTGGTGGAGCTGGCCCGAAGCGAGGTTGCCGGTCTGCTGGGCTGCTCGCCGGATGAAGTGGTCTTCACCGGCGGCGGAACCGAGTCGAACAACCACGCCATCCGCGGGGTCGTGCGGGCTTCGGGCAAACGGCCGGCCCACGTGATCACGTCGGCGGTGGAGCACCCGGCGGTGACCGAAGTCTGTGACCGCCTGGAGGCATCCTCCGGCTGCACGGTGACCGTCCTCCCGGTGGACGGCAGCGGCATGGTGGACCCGTCCGACCTGGAGCAGGCGATCCGGCTGGAGACGGTGCTGGTTACCGTGATGCACGCCAACAACGAAGTGGGGACGATCCAGCCCATTGCCGAACTGGCGTCCATTGCACACAAACAGGGCATCCTCTTCCACACCGATGCGGCGCAGTCGGTGGGCAAGGTGGGGGCGCGGGTGGATGAGCTTGGAGTGGACCTCCTCTCGGTGGCCGGTCACAAACTGTACGCGCCAAAGGGGGTGGGTGCGCTCTATATCCGGAAAGGCACGCTCCTCAGGAACCTGATGGTTGGCGCCGGTCACGAAGCTGGCCGCCGGCCGGGTACCGAGAACCTCATCGGTATTGCCGGGCTTGGTGCGGCCTGCCGCATGGCTGCCGCCGAGCTGGACCACCGGGCCGAACACTGCCGAGAGCTGCGTGACCGTCTGTGGGAGGCGTTACACTCCCGTATCCCCGGGATCGTACTCAATGGCCACCCCGACCAGCGTCTGCCCAACACGCTCAGCGTGGCTTTTCCCGGCGCCGATGCCAGGGATCTGCTGGCCCGGCTCCCCGAACTGGCCGCCTCGCCCGGGTCGGCCTGCCACTCCGGCGAGACCGAACCCTCGGCAGTGCTGGCCGCCATGGGGGTGGACCGGGAACTGGCCCTGGGAACGGTCCGCTTCTCCACCGGCCGCGAGACCACCGGGGACGATATCCAGCGGGCGGCGGAACTGGTGGCGAGCGCCCTGGCGACTACTCTATAATCAACATATTCAGTGCCCTGATATCAAATGGTTTACCCTCAATGAAACCCAAATCGCGGGCCTGGAACCTGATGCTCCTGCTGGCCGCCATGGCGGTGGCCCTGGGCGGCCTGATCGACCGGGACTACTATTCGTATCTTTACACCAACCGGGTGGTGGACTACCTGCGGGCCAGGAAAGTGGAATACCTGGTGGTCTACCGGGTCAGCTGGGACGGTTGGGACTCGCAAAAGGATGCCGTGGCGGATGCGGTCAGAGACTACAAGAAAACGATCGGCGCCAGGTAGAGCGTAGAGCGGATTCTCAGGCACAGCGGCAACCTCCTCGCCGCCTGGGGCTTTCCGGAAAAAGCGGCCGACCGCTACCGCTGGGCCATCGACGTGGACCCGCTCTAGGCCGATGCCTGGGTCGACCTGGGCGCCGCCGCCCTGAAGCTCCGCCGGAACGACGAAGCCGCCGCGATCTTCATCCGGGTGCTGAACGAGATGGATCCCGATCACTCAAGAGCCCGTCGCGGCCTGGAGCAGGCTCGTCCCGGGCTTCCCGCTGGCGGCGCCAAGCCATGATCCCGGCCCGCCTCTCCACCGGCCGGGAGAGCGACGACGAAAACGTGGGCCAGGCCTCGCCGCTGGCGGAGGATAAGCTGGTCTCGGGTAGAAACAAGTTTTCTCTTTCTGGGCATCTGACTATCCCTCCAGATTTCAGCCTGGCCGGATAATTCTTCTCATTCCTTGCTGATTCCGACGAATGACGGCTACTAAATTCTACCTTTACTAACAATTGGTCACATTTTTTACTGTTGGCAGGTATCTTGCGATATATTCAGTGTCAGATAAAACGCCTGCTGCCTGTCCGGGGTGGGCAACTCGCTCAAACTGACTACATCAGGAAACAGATTTGCCGCCCGACACCCGTATGGGGCGGTGCTGGTTTCATGTACGCCCAATGGAGGTTTGTCACCATGATCAGAATTCGTGAATCCTGGAGCGCTCTGCTCGTTATGGCGGCTTTCGCCTTTCTCCTCTGCACGCCGGCACAGGCGCAGTGGTATGCCGACTGGGCCTACCGCACACCGGTCACCGTCGCAAATCCGTGCGGGTCGGCGCTGGTCGATCAGCCGGTGCTGATCACCCTGGACAGCGCTTTCGACTTTACGAAGGCGGAAAGCGACGGCAGCGACCTGAGGGTCACCGCCGATGACGGGGTCACCCTGCTCGATTTCTGGATCGAAACTTGGGATGCCGTTGGTGAGAACGCCGGGGTGCGGGTCACGCTGCCCACGCTGTCCATCGGCGGTGAAACGGTCTACCTCTACTACGGCAAAACCGGGACCGCGGCCCTCTCCGATGGAGCGCCGGTCTTCACTGTTTACGACGGCTTCGAGGACGATGTGGTGGGCGGGGCTCCCACTGCGGGCAGCGGCAATCCGGGGGAGTGGGCCCGCTATGCCGGAAACCCGCTGATCACCGAAGGTACTTCCGGCCAGTGGGACGATCACGGCGCCACTTTCGGCAGTGTGATCTGGGATGACACCGCCGGGGAGTTCCGGATGTACTACCATGGCTTCTCCTTCACCGGCGTGCACCAGATCGGGCTGGCCACCAGCCCCGACGCGCTGAACTGGACCAAGTATGGCGGTAACCCGGTGATGACCCCGGGCCCGGCGGCCTGGGACGGCCAGTCGGTTCGCGTGCCCATGGTCTGGAAGGAGGGGCCCACCGATTACCGGATGATCTACACCGGCAACGGCAGCGGCGGCATGCAGGTGGGCTACGCCACATCCACCGACGGCATCAGCTGGACCAAGTCCGCTTCGAACCCGGTGTTCAACGATCCCACCTGGGCCAGCGGCGCCACCGAGAACTGGGGCGTGATGAAGGTGGGCAGCGAATACCTGATGTGGTACAGCAACTTCGGCATGCGGCAGTCGGGCATCGCCGTTTCCACCGACCTGGTCAACTGGACCCCGCACACGCCGGGCCCGATTTTCTCCTCCAGCGGCATCGGCAGCGACGACCGCTACTCACAGTACTGTCCTTCCAGCTTCACCTACGGCGGTTACTATTACGTGCTCGTGCCCTCCTACTCCAGCGGCAGCAACTACTCGAAGTTCTACCTCTACCGCTCGTCGAGTCCCTACTTCCCGGAGGCGGACCGGCACCTGGTGCGGGTGGCCCACACCGTGGGCGCCGACGGGCAGTGGGACGACCATGACAGCGACACGCCCTGCGTGCTCACCCTGGACATCGAGCGCAGCCAGTTCTACAACGACGAATTGTGGCTCTTCTACGCCGGCGAGGGGGGTTCCGATCTTTGGAAGGAAGGTCTGCACCTCGAGACCGACATCGCCGCGGCGCTGGCCGATGCCGAATTGCCCGGGGGGAACCTCAGCTGGGGCACTTCCGGCGATGTGACCGTGGTGGACGGCCCGGTGCGGCAGGGGATGCGGGCCGTGTGCCTGAACGATACCTCCGCCTCCTCCGCCACCTCGCTCACCGCGCAGTTCGGGGCCCAGGTGAGCGGCCGGGTCAGCGCCTGGATGCGCCGCTCGGCAACGACCGTTGGCGACTTCGACATCTACCTCTACGGCGGGGCGACCCTCTCCTGCGTGGCCGGCCTGGGCCGCAACGGAGACTTCCACTACTGGAACGGCGCGTTCCAGCCCACCGGCGTCAACTGGAGCATCGACACCTGGTATCTGGTCAGCCTGGCCTTTGACGCCGACACCGACCTTTACAACTTCACCGTCCACGATCAGACGCTGACCGAACTGGTCAATGTCCCCGGCATCGCCTTCGGCAACGGTTCCACCTCCATCAGCTCAGCTGTGTTCTACACCTCCTCGGGTTTTCTGGAACTGGGATACGTTGACGACGTGCGTGTTGAACCGTGGTGCGGTGCAGATCCGGCAGCCTCGCCGGGCGTGGAGGAGACCGGCCCCGGAACAGACGTGGTTTCCGCCACTCTGAGTTGCCTGCCGGCATCGGGTACGGTGCCTTTCAGCAGCCATTTCACGGTCGGCCTGTCCAACACCTACGACATGATCCCCCGGACCATCGCCGGGAGGCTGGACGTGACCCTGGCCAGTGGTGCGTTTTACAGCAACTGGCGGAGCGGTTTCACCAATGTCGCGCCCGGGGCAAGCTTTATCTCCGAGTGGAACACCACCTTCCCGATGCTTTTCACGGTGATCGGCAGCAACAGCTTCCTGCTCAGCGCGCAGGACATCACGGCGGCGCCGTACAACCAGCCGCCCTATCTGCCGGCGGGTGACACGGACACCGCCTCCTGCGCCGTGGAGGGCATCGCACCATGAACAGGCGTTCCCTTGCGGCGGCGTTCCTGTTGCTACTGGTGGCCGCGATTCCACTGCAGGCCCAGTGGCTGGACGGCTGGGAGTACCGCCGACCGGTGACCGTCGGCAACCCCTGTGGTGAAACGTTGGTCAACCACCAGGCGCGGATCGACCTGGACAGCAGTTTCGATTTCACCCGGGCGCTGCCCGACGGCGCCGACCTGCGGGTCACCTCTGCCGACGGAACGACCCAGTTGCCGTTCTGGATCGAGCGCTGGGATCCAGCGGGGCAGCGGGCCGCCGTCTGGACGGCCGTCACCGACCTGCCCCCCGCGGGGGCCACGGTCTACATCTACTACGGCAATGCCGGTGCGGTCGCGGCCGGTGACGGCAGCGCTGCCTTTCCGCTGTTTTACGACGGGTTCGAGGGGATCGAAGCGGGCGGGGCCCCCGGCAGCGGCATGAACAACCCCGGCGAGTGGGCCCGCCACTCCGGCAACCCGATGATCACCGCCGGCCCCGCCGGGGCGTGGGACGACCATGGTGCCACATACGCCAGCGTGATCTGGGATGAGACCGCCGGCGAGTACCGGATGTACTACCACGGCTTCTCCGAGACCCAGGTGCACCAGATCGGCCTGGCGGTCAGCAGCAGCCTGGACGGTCCGTGGACCAGGCAGCCCACCCCGGTGCTCACCCCCGGCCCGGCGGCCTGGGACAGTCAGTCGGTCCGTGTCCCGATGGTCTGGAAGGAGGGGCCGGCCGACTACCGGATGATTTACACCGGCCAGGGCAGCGGGGGGATGCAGGTGGGCTACGCCACGTCTGTCGATGGGCTGGTCTGGGCCAAGCACCCGGCCAACCCGGTGTTCAACGATCCCACCTGGGCCACCGGCCAGACGCAGAACTGGGGCGTGATAAAGGTGGGCAGCGAATACCTGATGTGGTATGGCAACTTCGGCCAGCGCGAATCGGGCATCGCCGTCTCCACCGACCTGGTCAACTGGTCGCCGCACACCACCGGCCCCGTCTTCGTTTCCAGCGACGATCCCGGTGACGACCGCTACTCGCAATATTGCCCCTTCAGCTTCAGTTACGGCGGCGAGTACTACGTGCTGGTGCCCTCCTATGATGCCGGGTCCAACTTCGGCCGGATCTACCTCTACCGGTCGTCGAGCCCGTACTTCCCGGAAGCGGACCGGCACCTGGTACGGGTGGCCCTCACCGTGGGCCAGGACGGGCAGTGGGATGACCACGATCTCGCCACACCGTTCGTTTTTACTTCCAGCGCGGAGCGCACCCTGCTGCCCGGTGACCAGCTACAGGTCTTTTACTCCGGCGAGGAAGGAGACAACATCTGGGCCGAGGGGTTGGTGCTGGAAACGGACCCCGCCGCGGCACTGGCCGACGCCGAGCTCCCCTCGGTCGGCACGAACTGGACCGCCACCGGAGATGTGACCGTCACCGATACTCCGGTGCGCCAGGGGCTTCGCAGCGTGCGCCAGAACGACACGTCGATAATCGCCGCCACCCAGCTGAGGGGCGCGTTTACCACGCAGGCCAGCGGCGTGGTCAGCGCCTGGATGCGGCGCAGCGCTGCCACGGAGGGCGATTACGACATCTATCTCTACGCCGGCACCACCCTGGCCGCCGCGGCCGGACTGGGCCGTGACGGGGATTTCCATGCCTGGGACGGGGCTTTCCAGCCCACCGGCATCACCTGGTCGCCGGACGCCTGGTACCTGGTCAGCCTGGCCTTCGACACGGACACGGATCTGTATGACCTGATCGTCGAGGACCAGAACCTCGACGAGCTGGTTCGCGTGGCAGGGGTCTCATTTGGCAACCCGGCGGGCAGCATCGATTCCGCCGTGCTCTACACTTCGTCGGTCTTTCAGGAGGAGGGTTTCGCAGACGACGTCCGCCTGCGGGCCTGGTGCGGGGCAGAGCCGGGCATCACTGTCGGTTTGGAAGAAACGACCGGTACGGTGGCGGCCCAGCTGACCTGCATTCCCGCTTCCGGAATCCTGCCCTTCAACGTCCAGTTCACCGCGCGGCTGACCAACCGCTACATCGGCCAGATCCGCCGGCTGGCGGCGAGGGTCAACCTCACCCTGGGTAGCGGCGGGCACATTACCAGCTGGCGGGCGGGGTTTACCAACGTGGCCCCGGGGGGCAGCTATGTCGCGGTCTGGAACCAGAACTTTCCTGCTCTGGGCACCTTGCTGGGGGAAAACCGGTTCCAGCTGGCGGCCGAGGATGTCACCCCGGCGCCATACAACCAGCCGCCCTATCCCGCGGCGGGAGACACGGCAACCGCTACCTGCACGGTCACCGGCCTGACTCCGTGAGGGGCCCGCCGGGACGTGCCCGTCACAAGGGGGTATCGGCGATACGATCCTTCGGCGGCCGTCAGGATTTCACGGCCGGCTCAAGCGCCTTGCCGTAAATCGCCTTCCCGTCCCCCGGGGCGTAGAAATCCTCGAGCACCGTCTCAAGCCGGAAGCCGCAGCGTTCGTAGAACGCCCGGGTGCTGACATACTGGGCCCGGTGCGAGGTGTCGAGGTAGAGCCTGGTCCCGCCCGCGGCGGCCACAAGCCGCTCCGACTCCTCCATCAGCCGGCGGCCCAGCCCCCGGCCCTGGAGGTCGGGGTGTACGGCGATCCAGTACAGGTCATAGCTGGACGCAGTGCAGGGGATGGGACCAAAACAGGTGTAGCCGGCCAGGCGACCGTCCTCTTCGGCCATCACGAACTCGTAACCGCTGCTCGGGCCTCTGGCCAGGCGCTCCTCCACCAGTTCCACCGCGATCTCCACCTCGGGCGGGTGGAAGAAGCCGGTGGCCGCGGTGAGAAGGCCCACCCGCTCCCCGTCCTCGGGAACCAGTTCGTAGCGCAATCTGATGCCGTCTGCCGCCCCGCCGTCCGTCCGGCACGTGGACGGCCTTTTTTCCCCCGGTTCGTCCATGTGTGCCAGGGGCGTGCGGCGCAGGGCGCAGTCGAGGACCCGCGCCGTCGCGGTATCGAAGGTGATCCCGGCCCGCTCCAGGGCGGCGGCGAATCCGGCATCGGGTGACAGGCAGGGATTGGCATTGACCTCGAGGACCCAGGGCCGGCCGTTGCCGTCGATCCGGAAGTCCACCCGGGCGTACCCGGCGAGGCCGAAGAGGTCCCAGGCGCGCAGAGCCAGCCGGCGCAGTCGTTCGAGAAGCTCGCCGTCTTCCGCGCCGAACTCGAAGCGCCGAACGGTGTTCTGGTATTCGAACGAGGCCTCGTCCCACTTGGCGCGGTAGCCGACGATCCGCGGCCGGTCCGGCCCGAATCCCTCGAAGACCATCTCGGCGAAGGGCAGCACTTCGGGGCCCAGCGGGCCGGCGAGCAGCGAGATGTTGAACTCGCGGCCGTCGACGAAGCGCTCGGCGAAGCAGGCCCCGCCCAACCGCGGCGCCCGCGGCGGCAGTTCCGCCGCCACCCGGTCCGGCGTCAGCCCCCGCAGCAGGCCCGACTCGTCGAGCCCCACCGAGGCATGCTCCCAGACCGACTTGACCAGCCAGTCTCCGCTGCGGTTCCCCGAACAGGGCGCGGTGCGGAATCCCCGGGGCCAGGGGCCGACCCACTGCGGGGTGGGGATTCCGGCCCCGGCCATCAGGCTCTTGGCCAGGGTCTTGTTCGAGGTGAGCAGCATCGCTTCGGACGGGGCGCCGGTGTACGGGATCCCTGCGGCCTCGAGACAGAAGGGCACGAGGTGGATCAGCCGGCCGGTGCCCTCCAGGTCTTCCACGAGGTTGAACACCGCTTCGGCCCCGAGGGACCGCAGACGGTGCAGCAGCTCGGCGAGGTCGAGCGTGCAGGGGACGATGGTCGGCTGGTGGCCCAGCGCCGCCAGGGCCTCCTCCACCGCCGCGGCCTGGGTCAGGACATCGCGGGCGTCAGGAGCGTCGGTGTCCCGGACGGCATTGTGGACGACAGCGATCCGCATCGGACGGCCTCCGTGAGGCGGAGCGAGGCCGAGGCCACGATCCGTTCGATGAGCGTGACATAGGGCACGCCCAGCTGGTTGCAGATGATCGGCAGATCGGAGTGCTCGGGGTGGATTCCGGCCAGCGGGTTGACTTCCATGAACTGCGGCCGCCCGGCCGCGTCGCAGCGGATGTCCAGACGCCCGGCGTCCCGGCAGCCCAGCACGCGCCAGGCGTCGAGGGCGATGGTTTCCGCAATGGCCACCAGCGGGTCGTCCGCCCCCCGGACCAGCCGGTAGATCACCCGCTCCTCGCACTCCTCCTTGTTCAGATAGGAGTAAACGCCCGGTTCCGCCGAGTCCTTGAGCAGCACCTCCATGGTGCCCAGCACATCCGCGTCGGGGCCCGTTCCCAGCAGCCCCACGGTGAACTCCCGGCCGGGAAGGAAGGGCTCGATGATCACCGGCTGGCGGAACTCCTCGATCAGCCTGGCGCAGGTCGCGGCCAGGTCTCGCCGCCGGCGGACGATGGAGGCCGGTGTCGCGCCCTTGCCGGTTCCCTCGGCCACCGGCTTGACGAAGAAGGGCGGGGCGAACCGGACGGCGTCGGCTTCGGCGGGTCTTTCGGCGACGACGAAATCGGCGGTCGGCACCCCGGCATCGCGAACCACCCGCTTGGTCAGCCCCTTGTGCAGGGTCAGGCTCATCACCAGCGGGTCGGAAAAGGTGTAGGGGATTTCGTAGAGCTCGAGCAGGGCCGGGACCTGGGCCTCGCGGCCCACGCCGCGGAGCCCCTCGGCGATGTTGAACACCAGGTCCCAGCGCCGGCCGGCGGCGAGGGCCGCCACCAGCTGGCGGGCGTGCCCGATCCGCTCCGTGCGGTGGCCCAGGGCCTGCAGGGCGCCCTCGATGGCCTCCACCGTGTCCTCCCGGTCGAACTCGGCAGTTTCCAGCTCAGAATACCCCATGGCCAGGTATTCGGACCGCAGGTCGTAGGTCAATCCGATGGTCAGCATGGAAAAGAAACCTCCCTTCGCGGGGCTCGCGGCCCCGCGGGCTCAGACCGGGTCCTCGGTGCCGCTCGGGTCGGAACAACGGTAGATACGGTCCTCGAAGTTCCGCAGGATCAGTTCATCCCCCTCCCGGCCGACAGTGTAATCAGGCATCAGCGGGATCTTCCCCCCCCCGCCGGGGGCGTCCACGACGTAGGTCGGCACGGCGTAGCCGGAGGTGAATCCCCGCAGGCCGCGGATGATCTCGATCCCCTTGGCCACCGGCGTGCGGAAATGCGCCGACCCGGTGATCGGGTCGCACTGGTAGAGGTAGTAGGGCCGCACCCGCATCCGCAGCAGGTGGTGCACCAGCTGCTTCATCACCGCGGTATCGTCGTTGACCCCCTTGAGCAGCACGGTCTGCGAGCCGAGCGGCATGCCCGCGTCGGCCAGCATGGCGCAGGCACGGTACGACTCGGCGGTGCACTCGTCGGGATGGGTGAAGTGCAGGCTCATCCAGAGCGGGTGGTGCCGGCGAAGCATCCGCACCAGTTGGGGCGTGATGCGCTGCGGGAGCACCGCCGGCACCTTGGTCCCGATGCGGATGATCTCGAGGTGCGGGATCTGCCGCAGCCGGGTGAGGATCCAGTCCAGCCGGTCGTCGCCGATGGTCAGCGGGTCGCCGCCGGAGAGCACCACGTCCCGTATCGTGGGAGTGGCCGCGAGGTAGGCGAAGGCCTGCTCCAGCCGGGCCCGGCCCGGGTGCAGGCGCCCGTGCCCCACGACCCGCGAGCGGGTGCAGTAGCGGCAGTAGGTCGAGCAGTGATCGGAGAGCAGCAGCAGCGCCCGGTCGGGGTAGCGGTGGACCAGGCCGGGCACCGGGCTCTGGTGCTCCTCGCCCAGCGGGTCGTCGGCTTCCCCGGGGCTTTTGATCAGTTCGTGCACCGTGGGCACCACGGTGCGCCGCAGCGGCTGCGCCGGGTCGTCAGGCGAGATCAGGCTCAGGTAGTAGGGGGTGATGCCCAGGGGCAGCCGGGTCCCGGTCTGGATAACCGCCAGCCGTTCCGCCTCGGAGAGCTTGAGGAATACCTCAAGCTGGGCCGCGCTGCGGATGCGGTGACTCATCTGCCAGCGCCAGTCGTTCCACTGTGCCGGTGTGACCTCCGGAAAGAACCGTCGACGAAAGGCGGCGACGGTCCGCGGTGTCGAGTCCCCCGGTGTGCCGGAAGCAGTCCCCGGGAAACGGACCAGTCGTCCTGGCCGGTAACAGGCTGTGGAACTGGGTGCCGGGCTCGCCGCCCGGCCGGTATCCGGGGGTTCGTCTTCGCCGTCATCCCTGATCGGTGCGAGTGTCGCTTTGGGGCAGTTTTTGGACCGCTTGGACATGCGCATCAGTGGAATACTCCAGCTTGCGGGATGCACCTCGGGCCTGCCGGGTATCGGTCACGACCATTTGATGATCCCCACGGATTGATACGGTGTTCATCACGCGGTATATACGATTCTGGTAAAAGAAAGCAATGGAATTGTGCCGACGACCGAAAATATTTTTTGGGGCGGCGGCGGCCGCCCTTGTCGTATGGTGTTCCCGGCGTCACCGCTTCGGCGTGTCCACGGCCCGTTCCTCGCTCACGGGGCAACTGGACACTCGGCCGACGCCGACCATGCGGCGCTGGTGCGGTCACTTCCCGGGGCTATGATCGCCTCCCGGACACGGTCATTGCCGCCCCGCCGCGCCTCGACTCCGGGGCGATTCTGTAGTAAAAATAGGGCCCTGACAACGGACCTCTTTCCGGACCGCGGGGAGAAGGCCGGCGAGCGGTTGGCGCCTGCTTTTAACTCGTTTTTTTGTGTTCGTTGGGCCGGTAAGGATTTCCCGACCGTCTCGGCAGGGAGGTGTGATGAGCCCGGAAGCGTTGGTGGTGGATCAGATCGTGGAGCGCTACGAAGGCGACGCCTCGAGCCTGATCATGGTGCTCCAGGACGTGCAGGCGGCGCTCAACTACCTGCCGCCGGCGGCCATCGACCAGGTGGCCCGTCGTCTCCACGTCCCCCGGAGCCAGGTCTACTCAGTGGCCTCTTTTTACAAGGGCCTCTCTCTCGAACCTCAGGGAAAGCACAAGGTGGATGTCTGCATGGGCACCGCCTGCCACGTGCGGGGGGCCGGGGTCCTGCTCAATCAGCTGTCCGGCCACTTCGGCATCGAGCCGGGGCAGACCACCGAAGACCAGGAGGTGACCCTCAAGTCGGTATACTGCGTGGGCGCCTGCGCTCTCGGACCGGTGGTGGTGATCGATGGCGAGTACTACGGGGAGATGAATCCCACCAAGCTGACCCGCACGGTGAAGAAGTGCTGTTCGGCTGACACGACCTGCAGCTGCCCCGAAGAGGCCGCGCCGGTGTTGGTCGAGCCCCTGGACCGGCTGCGGTTCACCGACCCCGCCTCGCTGGAAGCCCACCGCGAACACCTGCTGCGGGAGACGCCGCTGGAGACACCAAAGGTCCTGGTCTGCGCCGGAACCGGCTGTATCGCCAACGGCGCCCTCAAGGTGGCCCAGGCGCTGGAACAGCAACTGGCCGAACAGGGTGCCGCGGCCGCCATCGAACTGGGGATCAAGAAGACCGGCTGCCACGGCTTCTGTGAGAAGGGCCCGCTGCTGGTCTTCCACCCGGCGGGCACCTGCTACACTCGGGTCAAGGAACGGGACGCGGCCGAGATTGTGGAGCAGACGGTGCTCGGCGGCGAAGTGATCCCGCGCCTGCTCTACAAGGACCTGCAGAGCGGCGAGCCGCTGGAAACCTATCACCGCATCCCCTTCTATGCCGGCCAGCAGCGCAACGTGCTGCGCAATATCGGCCGCATCGACCCCGAGTCGCTGGACGACTACCTGGCCCATGGCGGCTACGCCGCGCTGCCCAAGGCGCTGAGCTCCATGAGCCCGGACACCGTGATCAACGAGGTGGAGCGCTCGGGCCTCCGCGGCTGCGGCGGCGGCGGTTTCCCCACCGGGCGCAAGTGGCGCTCCTGTGTCGAGGCCGAGGGCGACGTGCGCTACCTGATCTGCAACGGTGACGAGGGCGACCCCGGGGCGTTCATGGACCGCAGCATCATGGAGGGCGACCCCTTTGCCGTGCTCGAAGGGATGAGCATCGGCGCTTACGCCATCGGCGCCAGCCGGGGCTACATCTACGTCCGCGAGGAATACCCGCTGGCCGTGGCCCGGTTGCAGCGAGCGATCCGCGAGGCCACCGCCCGCGGCATGCTGGGCGAAAACATCCTCGGCAGCGGTTTCTCCTTCCGCATCGAGATCAACCGCGGCGGCGGCGCCTTTGTCTGCGGCGAGTCCACCGCGCTGATGCAGTCGGTGGCCGGCAAGGTGGGCGAGCCGCGGGCCAAATACATCCGCTCGGTGGAGCGGGGCCTTTACGACCAGCCCACGGTGCTGAACAACGTGGAGACCTTTGCCAACGTGCCGCTGATTCTGGAGCAGGGCGCCGGCTGGTTCGCCGCCCAGGGGACGGAGAAGAGCAAGGGCACCAAGGCATTTGCACTGGTGGGCAAGGTGAAGAACACCGGCCTGGTTGAGGTGCCCATGGGCACCACCCTCCGCTCCATCATCTACGACATCGGCGGCGGGATCCTCAACGACCGGGCGTTCAAGGCGGTGCAGACCGGAGGCCCCTCGGGCGGCTGCCTGCCGGCGGACAAGCTCGATCTGCAGGTGGACTTCGACACCCTGACCTCCGAAGGTTCGATGATGGGTTCGGGCGGGATGATCGTGATGGACGACGCCACCTGCATGGTGGACGTGGCCCGCTACTTCACCAGCTTCCTCAGCGAGGAGTCCTGCGGCAAATGCGCCGCCTGCCGTCTGGGGCTGGACCAGCTGAGGAAGATCCTGGAGAAGATCTGTGCCGGCAACGGTGTTCCCGAAGACCTGACGGCCATGGAGCAGCTCTTCACCATCCTCGATGAAGGCTCGCTCTGCGGCCTGGGCACGTCGGCGGCCAACCCGGTGCGCAGCACCCTGGCCCACTTCCGTGCCGAGTACGAGGCCCACATCCAGGAGAAGAAGTGCCCCGCCGGCGTCTGCCGCGCGCTGATCACCTACGACATCGATCCCGCCAGCTGCACCGGCTGCGCGGTCTGTGCCACGGCCTGTCCGCAGAAGGCCATCAGCGGTGAGAAGAAGGAGGTCCACGTTCTGGACACTTCGCTTTGCGACCGCTGCGGGATCTGTTCCGCTGTCTGCAAGTTCGGCTCGGTGGTGACCGGTTGACTTGGGGGGAGACGATGAGCAACGAACCAATCGATATCACCGTGGACGGGCGGCCGGTGCAGGTGGAAGAGGGCGCCATGCTGCTGGGCGCACTTCGCCGGCTGGGCGTGGAAGTCCCCACCCTCTGCAACCACCCCTCGCTGGAACCGAGCGGCGCCTGCCGGCTCTGCGTGGTGGAGATCACTCGCGACAACTGGAACGGCTGGTCAAAACTGGTCACCTCCTGTCTCTTCCCGGCCGAGGACGGCCTGGTGGTTTTCACCCACTCGGCCCGGGTGCGTGAGGCGCGCCAGACCCTCCTCCGTCTCTATCTCGCCCGCAGTCCGCACTCCGCAGAGCTGAAAGCGCTGGCCCGCAACGAGGGGGTGGACGAAACCCCCTTCCCGGTTTTCGAGGACGGCGACAACTGCATCATGTGCGGCCTCTGCACCCGGGTCTGCCAGGAGCTGGGGCCCGAGGCGCTGGCCCCGCTGGGCCGCGGCGCGGAGAAAGCGGTGGGCCCGCGTCCCGACGGGTTCGGCGAGGACTGCACCGGCTGCCGGGCCTGTGCCGGGATCTGCCCCACCGGCGCCATCCCGCTGGCGCTGAACAACGGGACGCTGAACATCTGGCAGCGCACCTTCGAGCTGCCGCTCTGCTCGGTGACCCCCGAGCACTGCCGGGCCTGCGGGGTCTGCGAAGAGGTCTGCCCCCACGACATCCCCCGGGTGGCGCTCTACAGGAACGGCAGGGCCGTCTCGACCATCGCCCACGACAACTGTACCGGCTGCGGCATCTGTGCCGGCGCCTGTCCCACCGGCGCCATTACTCAACTGGACGGCGAATACGGGGGTGACGGCCGGGTGCCCGGTGACTGGCCGCTGGCCGGCAAGAGTGTGGCCTTTGCCTGCTCCCGTTCGCCAAAACCCGATGGCGAGACCAGCTGGGTCCCGGTCTCCTGTGTGGGGCGAGTGCCCCTCGAATCGATGCTCGAGGCCCTGGCCCGCGGCGCCGCTGGCGTGGCCCTGGTCTGCCGCGACCGGGGGAGCTGCCCCGACTGCAGGGGCGGTGAGCTGGGTGAGAAGCGGGCGGCCATAGCCGAAGAGCTGGCTGCCGCGGCTGGTCTGGGCGAGGGGCGGGTGGGCTACCTGCACCACCTGCCGGGGCATGACGGGCCGGCTGAGGCAGTGGAGGCGTTCCTTGCCGGTCTCCAACCGACCCCGCTCGCAGAAATCATGCCCGAGGCGGATGCCCCGGTCACCGGCTTGGACCGGGCGCTGGGGATCATGAGCTGGCTGACGGCCCGACCGTCGCTCGACCCGCAGCTTCCCCAATCACTCGTTCCGATGTTCGAAGGCAAGGTCACGGCAGACAGCGACACCGTGCTCTACCTCGGGTCGCTGCCCTGGCTCGACCTGCTGCTGCAACCGGTGGTGGGGGAGTGGCGCCTCCGTGAAGTGGTTGGTGATGCCGTCCGGTTGCTCGACGAGAAGGGCTTCGCCTACCAGCCGGCGTTCACCGCCCGCCAGGTGGTGCAGAGCGGGGCGACAAAGGCCATCGTCTTTGACGCCGGCCAGCTTGATCAGCTTCCCGGCGGCGTGGAGGCCGTGACCCTGGCCCAGGTGGCCTGTGTCATGCCGGCTGACGGCGGCCATGGTGCGGACACCGGTTTCAGCTTCCGGATCAGCCCCAAAGAGCGTCTGGAACTGCTGGCGCAGCTGAAAAGCGCCGGCTCGCCGCCGATCTATGAAACCGCGGGCCAGCTGGCCCAGCAGATGCTGCTGCGGCGCATGGGCTCGTGGCAAAGTGCATTTACCGCCGAGCCGCGGATGGCCTTCCACGCCCCGCAGGCTCCCGGTCACCGTCTGGCGCCCCTGCCGGAGAAGAGCGACCGCCGGCTCACCGCCCACCCGATCCTCCCGCCCCTCGGCCCGGCCGACATCGACTTCACCTTCAACGGCCGGCCGCTGAAAGCGCGCACCGGCGAAGTGATCTCTTCGGCGCTCTACGCCGCCGGCATCTCGGTCTTCGGGCACCACCACAAGGACAGCGGGCCACAGAGTGTCTTCTGCGTCAACGGCCAGTGCTCCCAGTGTACGGTGGTGGCCGACGGGCGGCCGGTGAAATCGTGCATGGCCCCGGTGACGCCGGGGATGAAGGTGAAGAGCATCGACGGCAGCCTGCCGGTGCTGGAGGATGCCGAGCCTTCCGCCACGACCCATGAAGTGGACGACGTGGAGGTGCAGGTCTTTGTCATCGGCGGCGGCCCGGCCGGCATCTGCGCCGCCCTCGAACTGGGCCGCCTGGGCGTGGGCGTGCTGATCGTCGACGACAAGCAGGAACTGGGCGGCAAGCTCAGCCTGCAGACCCACAACTTCTTCGGCTCGGTGGCCGACTGCTATGCCCGGACCCGCGGGGTGGATATCGGCCACCTGCTGGCCGGCCAGGTGGCCGCCCTGCCCACGGTGAAGGTTTGGCTCGATTCGACGGTGGTCGGTGTCTACAACGACGGCAAGTTCGGCGTGGCCGGCCCGGACGGCTACCGCCTGGTCACCCCCCGGACGGTGCTGGTGGCCGCCGGCGCCCGCGAGAAAAGCCTCTCCTTCCCCGGCTGCGACCTGCCCGGGGTGTATGGCGCCGGCGCCTTCCAGACCCTGGTCAACCGCGACCAGGTGAGCTGCGCCGAGAAACTGTTCATCATCGGCGGCGGCAACGTGGGCCTGATCGGCGCCTACCACGCCCTGCAGGCCGGCATCGACGTGGTGGGCCTGGTGGAGGCGCTGCCCCGCTGCGGCGGTTACAAGGTGCACGAGGACAAGATCAGGCGCCTGGGCGTTCCCGTGCTCACTTCGCACACCGTGCTGCGGGTCGAGGGCAAGGAGAACGCCGAGAGAGTGGTGATCGCCGCCATCGACGACAAGTTTCAACCGGTCCCCGGCACCGAACGCGCCTTTGACGTGGACACGGTGCTCATCGCCGTGGGGCTCTCCCCGGTGGACGAGCTGCTGCAGAAGGCCCGGCAGTACGGGATGAAGGTCTACTCTGCCGGTGACGCCGAGGAGATCGCCGAGGCTTCGGCGGCCATCTTCTCCGGCAAGATCACCGGCCGCCGCATCGCCCGCGACCTGGGCATGGACGTGCCGATCCCCTCCAACTGGGAGTCCTTCGGCGAAGTCTTGAAGCACCGCCCCACCGAGCCGGCCAAGTTCCGCCCCGAGGACAGCAAGGCTGCGGTGCTGCCGCTGATCCGCTGTGTCCAGGAGATCCCCTGCGACCCCTGTATCGAGGCCTGTCCCAAGGGGCTGATCAGCATGGAGCACTCGATCCTCGACCTGCCGCACTTTGCCGGCGACTGCATGGGCTGCGGCGAGTGTGTGCTGGCCTGTCCCGGCCTGGCCATCAACCTGCTGATCCAGGACTACGACCCCTCGGGCAAGACGGTGCTTTTGATGCTGCCTTTCGAATTCGTCAACAACCAGATCCCGCTGGGCGACGTGGTCACCACCACCGACCTAGTGGGGGACGTGGTGGGGCAGGGCAAAGTCATCGCCGTCCGCGAGGGCGCCACCCAGGACCGGCGCAAGCTGCTGATGCTGGAGGTGCCGTCCGAGGACAAGCTGAAAGTCGCCGGCTTCCAGATCCGCACCCCCTGGGAGGGCGACCTGGTGGCGGCCTACGAAGAAGAGGAAGATCCCATCGTCTGCCGCTGTGAGCGGGTGCGCAAGAGCGAGATCGTCCGCGAGATCCGCGCCGGCGTCCGCGACATGAACCAGCTCAAGGCCGTGGTCCGTTCGGGCATGGGGGGCTGCGGTTCCAAGACCTGCAGCGGGCTGATCCAGCGGCTGTTCATCGAGGAGGGGGTGCCGCTCGAGGAGGTGACCCTGCCCTCCCAGCGCCCGCTGGTGGCCGAGGTGCACCTGGGCGATTTCGTCAAGTCGGCCGAGCATGGGGAGGATCACCGGTGAGCGGGAACGGGACCACGTACGACGTGATCGTCATCGGTTCGGGCAGCGTGGGCAACCCCGCCGCCTGCTTCCTGGCCCAGGCGGGTCTCAGCGTGCTGGTGATCGAAGCCCGGCCGGCCTCGGGCCAGGGGGACAACAAGGCGGCCATCGGCGGGGTGCGGGCCACCCACTCCGACCCGGGCAAGATCTCCACCTGCATCGAGAGTTTAAAGATCTTCTCCACCTGGGAGGAGACCTACGGCACCCACATCGGCTGGAAGGAGGGTGGCTACTGCTTCCCTGTCTTTGGCGAGAACATCGAAACCACGCTGAAAGGGCTGCTGCCCATACAGAAGAAATTCGGCCTGGACATCGACTGGGTGGGGCCCGAGCGGATCGCCGAGCTGATCCCCGGCATCGTCACCAAAGACCTGCGCGGCGGCACCTTCTCGCCCCACGACGGCCAGGTCTCCTCGATCCTCGCCCCGCTGGCTTTCGAGCGCGAGGCGAAGCGGAACGGCGCGGTCTACCGCTTCAACGAGCGGGTCACCGGCTATCTCCGCGAGGGCGACCGGATCACCGGTGTCATCACCGACAAGGGCAAGTACTCATCCGCCGAAGTGGTACTGGCCGCCGGCGCCGATGCCGGCGAGCACTCGGAGTGGCTCGGTTTCGAGATCCCGGTGGTGCCCGACTCCCACGAGGCCGGCATCTCGGCCCCGGTGGAACAGTTTCTCGGCCCGCTGGTTGTCGACCTGCGCCCCGGCCCCGAGGGAAGAACCGCCAACTTCTACTTCGGCCAGAACGCCGAGGGCCAGATCATCTTCTGCTACACGCCGAAGGAGCTCTTCCTCGGTACCAACCGCGAGTCGCTCTCCGAGTTCCTGCCCATCCTCGCCAACCGGATGATCTCGCTGGTCCCCCGCCTCCGAAACCTGCTCATCCGCCGCATCTGGCGCGGCTGCTACCCCATGACCCCGGACGGCGTCCCGATCATCGACCGCGCCCCGGGCCTCGAGGGCCTGGTGCTGGCCGTGGGCATGTGCGGCCAGGGCTTCATGATGGGCCCCGGGGTGGGCAAGAACGTCACCTCCCTCATCGTCAACGGCCGGACCTGCCTGCCCGAGGAAGCCCACCACTGCTTCCGCTACGACCGCGACTTCTACGCAGCGAAGAAAGAGGCGCTGAAGTAGGCGTCACGTCGACCGTTGCGGTGCGAGCGTCAGAACCCGAATCACTTCTTCGTTCGAGCCTTCCCTCTTGCGGGTTTTCTCTCGACGGCTTTTTTCGTGTTCACTTGATAGATATTGATACCGTCGCGGAGGAGTGTGGCATTGATCGATTTCATTTCGAGTTCGGTGAATCTGGTTCTCCGCTTGAGCTTGGAGATCAGCGTCTGGTTGCTCATTCCGGCTTTCCGGGCCAGCCCCGAGAGGTTCAAAACTGTAGCGGCACGCCCCAGAAGCTCCGGTGTGATATCCCCATATCGGGAAGGAGGCGGCAGTGATTTCCCCTCCTTGTCGGCCACTTCCTGCAACAGGCTGTAGGTTTCCCGAAGATCGGCGATAGCATTTTCCTGCGTTTCGCCTTCTCCGGTGCAGAACATGATATCGGGAATCTCTGCCACGAAAACTTGGTACTTCTCGTGCCAGTATATCCAGACGCTGTAGTCTTTGAATCCGTATTTCATCACACCCGGGACCGATGGTTCGTGCAATCCACGCGCTGCCGGTGAATCAAAGATCGTACTTGAGAATGAGCTTCCTCAATTGCTTGATCTGGTAGTCCTTGGCCATGTTTCCCCTCGGCTGCAGGTGGATGATTCAGGTTTATCCGGTCTCGAGAAGATGTGATGGCTCCCACGAATCCGTTTCAACTGAAATCCCAGGTGAATTATCAGGGCGACTGCTTCGCCGAACCGGATATTGGCGTCAGATTTTCCGGTGAGGATCTTCTCCTTGACACGATCATGGCCGGACATGGAAAGCATACACCCTTCTCGTCATCAGCCGTTGCTCTCCTTTTCCTTTGACCACATGCTTCCAGTGAAATCAACAATACGACATCAATATACATAAAATTTTATGCATCGTCAAAAGATCCCGATGCTGCTTGTCGACACCTGCGACGAGCGGTTTCTTGACCGGCACGGTCCGCTGGCCGACCAGGCCCGGCGCAAGCACGAGGAGAACCCGACCTGCGCCGGTCACAACGGCGTTCTTCATGTTCCGCGGCGCCCGGTCGCGCGGGGCCGCTGCAGAAATAAATGGAAAGTCGTCGATTTTCGATCGGCCGGTGCTGGTCAGGCGGAGGATGCTCTGCGGGTCGGGGCTGGCACGAGTGAACGGAAGATCAGCAACAGGCCGCTCTGGTCATGGCCAGTCTCCGGCCGGCCTCTCCCCCAGCCACCGCGCCATGGCCCTGGCCGCAACGGCGTGGCCGAGTTCGGTGAGGTGGCCGTCGTCCTCGATGACGAGATCGTGGTAGCCGTAATCGGCCAGCGCGTCGGAGAATGCCTGGTTCAGCGGGATGAACGCCGTTCCCCGCGCCGCGGCCCAACCGGAAGCGAGCGCTTCCAGCCGCTCCTGCAGCCGCAAACGATCACCGCGCATGACGGGGACGAAAAGGGTAGCGAGAGAGAAGCGCACGCCCCGCGCTTCGAACTCCGTTGCGAGGAAATCGAGGTACGCGGTGGAGACCGACCAGTGCTCGTCCATGCGAGGCAGGGTGTCCAGGGACCTCTCCCCGGGCTCGAGCCCCAGTGACCGCGCCCGCCGGCCGCATCTCCGGAGGAGCCGCCAGCCACGGTCACCCACCACCCGGTCCCGGACGCGCCCGAGAACCCGGAGGGCCGCCGATCCATTCCACCCGCTGCCCCGCGTCCCGGCAACAAGTTCCTCAGGGAAATCGAGCAGCGGTAAGGCCGATGAATCCCGCTCGTACCTGCGGTCCCCACCGAGGTCGTTCTCATAGAGGACCACGAGAGCCGCATCCGGGGCAAGAGCCAGGTAGCGGTCGAGATTGAGCGCGTAGTAGACCGGGCTCGCGCCCTGAACGCCGACATTCAGCGCTTCCCAGCCCTTGTCGCGCAGGAGCCCGCTCAGGACCTCCGGAAAAGTCCGTTCGAATGCGCATCCATGGCCCTCGACCATCGAATCACCGATCACCAGGAGGCGACGGCGCCCGCCTGCCGGCACCGGAATGTTCCAGCCCCTGAAGCCG